>NZ_JBFAMH010000087.1:0-1027 GCF_040656475.1 Streptomyces sp. NPDC049915 | reverse complement strand
CAGCAGCCAGCAGTCGGGCAGGACGCCGTCCCACCAGCCCTGCTCGGACGATGCAGCGGCCTTGATCGGACGCTCGACGGCCTTGCCTGCGGGGCGGACGCGCACGGCGGCGAAGCGGGACTGTAACTCCCCGCGCGTTCCCTGCCGCCAGGTAACCGTGGTGAACGCCTGCGGCTCGAGACCGGTGGCGAGGGCCGCCAGCGACGGTGCGGGCCGTCGATAGCGAGGCTGGGGCCAGCAGCCGATGGGTCCGTTGCGGTCCGGCGTCTCGGGCTCCGCGTCGAAGGGGTGGGCGGTCACATCCGCGCGGACGGCCAGCACGTAGTCGATTCCGCGGTCCGTCAGGGCGGCCCGCAGGTGTGCGTTGGTGCCGTAGGCGGCGTCGGCCACGACGACCGGTGGACTCATGCCCCAGTCGGCCAGCGTGTCGAGCATGTCCACGGCCAGCCGCCATTTCTCGCGGTGCGTGATCTCTGGTGGGACGCGGGTGGCGGTCCTGCGGTCATTGTCCGCTTCCCATTCCTGAGGCAGGAACAGCCGCCACTGCAGCGGGCAGGAGGCAATGTCGGTCGCGGCGTGGATACTGACCGCGACCTGGCAGTTGGCGCGTTTGCCCAGGGCCCCGCAGTACTGGGGGGCCACGGCGACCGACATTCTTCCGTCCTTGGGCACCGACACGTCGTCGATCACCCAGGCTGTCGGGGTGATGAGCGGCAGCATGCGTTCGCAGATCCGCCGCTGCACCGGCACGGGATCCCAGGTGGACTGGTTCACGAACTGCTGGAGATTCTGCTCGTTGCCGTCCGGCAGCCGAGCGGCCATGGCCTGGATCGACTTGCGGCGGCCGTCCAGCATCAGTCCCCGCAGGTAGCAGTCGCCCTTGGCCCTCTGGTCCTTGCGCGGCACCGAGGCGAACACATCAGCCACGTATAACGCCAACCTGGCCCGTACACGCTTCACTTCGTATGCATCCACACATCCAACGTGCCCAGGAACAACCCGAACCAGAAGACCTAACGGAGTCCTA
>NZ_JBFAMH010000086.1:0-1043 GCF_040656475.1 Streptomyces sp. NPDC049915 | reverse complement strand
ACCGAGTTGATCACCGCACGGCCGCCGAGCTTCTCCAGCCCGGCCCGGAGGACCGGCACCTCGGTGGAGTCCAGCACGATCGGCAGGGTGGAGGCCGTGGCGAACCGCCCCGCCAGCTCCTGCATGTCCGCCACACCGTCCCGGCCGACGTAGTCCACACACAGGTCGAGCATGTGCGCGCCCTCACGGATCTGCTCGCGGGCCATCTCCACACAGTCCTCCCAGCGGCCCTCCAGCATCGCCTCACGGAACTTCTTCGAGCCGTTGGCGTTGGTACGCTCACCGATGGCGAGGTAGGAGGTGTCCTGACGGAAGGGCACCGTCTGATACAGGGACGCGGCACCCGGCTCCGGGCGCGGATCGCGCTCCGCCGGGGCGAGGCCGCGCACCCGCTCCACGACCTGGCGCAGGTGCTCCGGCGTCGTGCCGCAGCAGCCGCCCACCAGCGACAGGCCGTAGTCGCGCACGAAGTTCTCCTGCGCGTCGGCCAGCCCCTGCGCATCGAGCGGGAAATGCGCGCCGTCCCTGGTCAGGATCGGCAGACCCGCGTTCGGCATGCACAGCAGCGGAATACGCGAGTGGCGGGTGAGGTAGCGCAGGTGCTCGCTCATCTCGGCCGGCCCGGTCGAGCAGTTCAGACCGATCATGTCGATGCCGAGCGGCTCCAGCGCGGTCAGCGCCGCGCCGATCTCCGAACCCAGCAGCATCGTGCCGGTCGTCTCGAACGCCATCGACACCAGCAGCGGCACGTCGGCACCGGCCGCCTCGATGGCACGGCGGGCGGCGACCACCGAGGCCTTCGTCTGCAGCAGGTCCTGCGTCGTCTCCACGATCAGCGCGTCGGCACCACCGGCGAGCAGACCCTCGGCATTGGCCTGATAGCCGTCACGGATCGTCGCGTAGCCGACGTGGCCGAGCGTGGGCAGCTTGGTGCCGGGACCGATCGAACCGAGCACCCAGCGGGTGCGCCCGTCCCGGCCGGCGAACTCGTCGGCCACCTCACGGGCGATGCGCGCACCGGCCTCCGACAGCTCGAACACCCG
>NZ_JBFAMH010000085.1:0-1068 GCF_040656475.1 Streptomyces sp. NPDC049915 | reverse complement strand
GCCCCGCAGGCAAGGCCGTCGAGCGTCCGATCAAGGCCGCTGCATCGTCCGAGCAGGGCTGGTGGGACGGCGTCCTGCCCGACTGCTGGCTGCTGTTCGAGTGGCCAGAAGAGGCCGAGGCCCCCACCGATTACTGGCTGTCCAGCCTGCCGGCAGACATCCCGATCGCCGACCTGGTCCGCCTGGCCAAAGTCCGCTGGCGCATCGAACACGACTACCGAGAACTCAAGCACGGCCTGGGCCTGCACCACTTCGAAGGGCGTTCCTGGCCGGGCTGGCACCACCACATCACCCTCGTGACCGCCGCCCATGCCTTCCTCACCGAACAACGGCTGGCCCCAAAAGTCCCCGGACCGGGCTCACTCTCTACCAGACCCTCGACGCCCTCCAAGACGTCCTGAGGTGCTGGACCGGCACCTGCACCACCTGCCACCGACCCCTGCCCAGCAGAACACACACAACACCAAGATCAAGGCAGACCTAACGGAGTCCTACTAACCGGAGGCCTGACAAGGATCGCCTGCTCAGCTGCGACGAGCGTCGAGCGCTTCGTCGTTGTTCCACAGCACCGGCATGGCGGGACTGGCTTGAACTGGATCTGCGGATCGTTGCTCTGGATCAGGCAGATCAGACGGCGGCGAAGGACGGCTGCCTGGCGGGCTTGGTCGGCGATGATGTCCAGGACGACCTGCGCCGCCCTGGGGCAGGTCGTCGCCGAACCGGTCGTAGTCTATCTGGCCAGCACCGGCAGCTACCGCGACAGCATCCTGCCCAGCGGACTACCAGCTGGCTCCCCCAGAGGAAGCCCTTGACGGCACAGGCGACCGTCGGCAGGCTCCGCCGAGTTCCCAGGGCCGTTGCGGTACGCCGGGTAGGCCAACCTCGTATCTCCGGACGTCGCGCCTGGCGTCGGGATGTGGGGGACGACCTCCTGGTCCCGGTAGCAGCGCCCGGATGGGCACCGGCACCGGCTGGTGTATTGACCTGAAGCGTTGTTAACGCGGGTGATCGGTGGGTGGCCGCCGAGTGCGGTGTGGCAGCGGTGGTGGTTGTAGGTGTGGAGGAAGT
>NZ_JBFAMH010000084.1:0-1167 GCF_040656475.1 Streptomyces sp. NPDC049915 | reverse complement strand
TACTGAGGTTGAACTCGTGGTGTCGTGCTGTTGTCAGGCGGGTCTGATGGTCAGTCCGGTCTCGGCGAGGCAGCCGTCTATGAGGTGGCTGCGGTACTGGATGTGCCGTAGGCCGCGTCGGATGCGCTGGACGAGGTGTTCGGATGTGCTGAAGGCGACGTTCGAGAGCCAGCCGCGTCGCAGGAGGGACCAGATCCCTTCGACGGGGTTGAGGTCGGGTGCGTAGGGCGGCAGATAGTAGATGGTCAGCCAGTCCCGGGCTTCCGCCCATTTCCGCAGGTCGGCGGCTTTGTGGACGTTGAGGTTGTCCCAGACGAGCACGATCGGGCCGCCGAGCTGCAGGTGGGCTGTGGACAGCAGGTCGCGGTAGTCGCGCCAGGAGAAGCTTTTGCGTCCGTCGCGTCGGCCGTCGTCCCGGCGGGGCCGGTAGATCAGCCGGGACCGGTGGCCGGGTTTGTAGCAGGTGAGTGCCGCGATGGAGATGCGTCTGCGGGACCGGCCGCGGACCCGCACCACCGGGGTCCGGCCACGCTGTGACCAGGTCTTTGCCTGCGGCGGCGTCATGGAGAATCCGGCTTCGTCCTCGAAGACGAGCCAGGCTCCACTCACCGCCGCGAGTCTTCCGCGCAGGGCCACACCTCCTTGACCCACCCAGCCACCGCGTCGTCGTCCCGCTCGATCGCGCGTCGGGCCGGGACCTGGCAGGACCAGCCGTTCCGCACCAGCAGCTTGCGCACGCCCTGGATCGTGTAGGTCAGGTGGAAGCGCCGGCCGATCACCGTCTTGACTCGTGCCAGCGTCCACCGCTGGTCCTCCCAGCCATGTACGGCCGGCCCCTTGGCCAGCTCCGCCTCCAGCTGGGCGAACTGCTTCTGGCTCAGCCTCGGCACAGACGCCGGCCCCTGCGACCGCAGAGCCCGCGGGCCGCCCTCGTCCCACGTCCGCCGCCACCGCTGCACCGACCGGACGCTGACCCGCAGGTCCTTGGCGATCAGCGAGCTCGCCTCGCCTCGGGCGAACCTCTCGGCCGCCTTGAGTCGTAACTCCTCGCGAGACTGCTGCCGTTCGGCGGTCAGTCCGCCCCCTTGTGGATACCGCATGCCCCGGTGATACCGCACGACCGACGAGCCGTCAGCCCCTGCGACACCACGAGTTCAACCTCAGTAG
>NZ_JBFAMH010000083.1:0-1319 GCF_040656475.1 Streptomyces sp. NPDC049915 | reverse complement strand
TTGTCAAGCCCCGGGTTTTGTGGAGGCTGAGTTAGCTGGTTTTCTGGAGTGACGCAGGGGGTTCGGCCGCGTAGTAGGCGGCTTCGTGCTCGGCGGGGGTGACGTGGCCGAGCTCGCCGTGGAGGCGTCGCTGGTTGAACCAGTCGATGTACTCGGCGACCGCGATCTCGACGTCGTTGATGGACGTCCAGGGCCCGTTGTTGCGGATCAGCTCGGCCTTGAACAGGCTGTTGAACGCCTCGGCGAGAGCGTTGTCGTAACTGTCGCCTCGTGAGCCGACGGAGGCCACGGCAGCCTCATCGGCGAGGCGTTCGGTGTAGCGAATGGCACGATATTGGACTCCGCGGTCCGAGTGATGTGTGAGGCCAGCGAGGTCGGCGCCGGTGTGCCGGCGGCGCCAGATCGCCATCTCCAGAGCGTCGAGCGCGAGGTCGGTGTAGAGGCTGGTGGCGACCTGCCAGCCGACGACCATGCGGGAGAAGACGTCGATGACGAACGCCGCGTAAACCCAGCCGGAGAGGGTTCTGATGTAGGTGATGTCCGCAACCCAGAGCTGGTTCGGGGCAGTTGCGGTGAACTGCCGCTCGACCAGGTCGGCCGGACGGTCGGTCTCCGGGGCGGGCCGGGTGGTGCGCGGACTCTTGGCCCGGATCACCCCGCGCAGTCCCGCCTGACGCATGAGGCGTTCGACCGTGCAGCGGGCCACCGTGTGTCCCTCGCGGACCAGGGCGGCATGGACCTTGCGGGCTCCGTAGACGCCGTAGTTGTCGGCGTGGATGCGGCTTATCTCCTCGGCGAGGTGCTCGTCGCGCATGCTGCGGGCCGACGGCGGACGGCTGTGGGCGGCGTAGTAGGTGCTCGGCGCGATCGGCGCGTCCGTCTCGGCGAGGACATCGCAGATCGGCTGGACGCCGAACGTCTCCTTGTACTGGTCGATGTAGGCGACCTTCATCGCAGTGGACGGTCCAGCTCCGCGGCGAAGAAAGCCGAGGCGGACTTCAATATCGCGTTCGCCCGCCGCAGTTCCTTCACCTCCCTCTCCAGCTCCGCAATCCGGGCGGCCTCCGCGCTGGTGGTCCCGGGCGCGACACCTGAGTCGATCTCGGCCCGCTTCACCCACCCCCGCAGGGCCTCGGGGTGCACGTCCAGCTGGTCGGCGATCCGCTTGATCGCACCAGCCCGGCCGGCCGGGTCCTTGCGGGCCTCGACAGCCAGACGCGTCGCGCGTTCACGCAGTTCGTCGGGGTACTTACGGGGAGCAGCCATGATCGGCATCCTTCCGGGTCTTGATGATCTACATCAAACCCGGGGCGATTCAC
>NZ_JBFAMH010000082.1:0-1451 GCF_040656475.1 Streptomyces sp. NPDC049915 | reverse complement strand
CTAGTAGTGCTTGGTCAGGTCGGTATCGGTTGTGGCATGTCGCGGTGACAGGTGGGGCAGGCGCCGGTCCAGACCGCGAGGACTAGCTGCAGTTCGCGGGCGACCTTGTAGAGGCTCAGGCCGACGCCGTCTCTTTTGGGGACCGGGTGATGCGCTGGAGGGTGCAGAAGGCGTGCGCGACGGAGACGAGGGTGACGTGGTGGTGCCAGCCTCGCCAGGTGCGGCCCTCGAAGTGGGCCAGGCCCAGGACCTGCTTCATCTCGCGGTAGTCGTGCTCGATGCGCCAGCGCAGTTTCGCGGTGCGCACGAGGGTGGGCAGTGGGGTGTCGGCGGGCAGGTTGGACAGCCAGAACTGGACCGGTTCGGGCTCGGTGGCGGGCCATTCGGCCAGCAGCCAGCGCACGGGCAGTTCGGGTCCCTCGGTGTTCCTGCGGATCTCGCGTCCGGCGGGCCGGATCCGCAGGGCCACGAACCGCGAGTACATCCGCTTCAAGCCGCTGCGGCCGCTGCCCGGGCGGGAGCCTTCCCGCCACTGCACTGGCTTCGCGGCCCGCTTGCCGGCCTCCATGACCAGCTTCTTCACGGCCTGGGCCGGCTTCGGGTAAACGGGCTGCGGCCGAGGCCCGCGACCGCCGTAGGGCGGGATATGGGGCCTGGCTTCTTCCGGCTGGGCAGTGGTCGTGGTGGAGATGCCCACCACGTAGTCAAGGGCGCGTTCCTCCAGGCCGAGGCGGAAAGCTGCGGCATCGCCGTAGCCTCCGTCGGCGACGACGAGGGGTACCTCGATGCCCCATGCCCTCGTCTCGTCGATCATGTCCAGGGCCAGCTGCCACTTCTCGACATGACCGACCTCTTCGGGGATGCCGCACTTCGTGCGGCGGGCGACCTTGGCTGGATCGGCCTTCGGCGAGGCGGGGTCCCAGCTTTCGGGCAGGAACAGGCGCCAGTCCACGGCCGCCGACGCTGCATCGGATGCCAGATGCAGCGACACCCCGGCCTGGCAGTTGGTGACCTTGCCCGCGGTGCCGGTGTACTGCCGGGCCACGCAGGCAGAGGCGTCCCCATCCTTGAGGAAGCCGGTGTCATCGACGATCAGCGCGGTGGGTTTGATCATCCGCTGCATCCGCCAGGCCAGCCGGGCCCGCACATGCGCTGCGTCCCACGGACTGGTGGTGATGAAGTGGGCCAGGGCCTGTCGGTTGCCGTCCTCGCCCAAGCGGGCGGCCATCGGCTCCACCGACTTGCGCCGCCCGTCCAGCAGCAGCCCCCGCAGATAGACCTCGCCCCACCGGCGCTGATCCGCCCGCGCGAACGGCTCGAACATCTCCGCCGCGAAGTCCTCGAGATCACACCGGACCGCGGCCAACTCCCCACCCAGCACACCCGCTCAACGACCGAACCGATCAAACGGACACGCCACCGGCGAATGAACCTGACCAAGCACTACTAGT
>NZ_JBFAMH010000081.1:0-1463 GCF_040656475.1 Streptomyces sp. NPDC049915 | reverse complement strand
TGACCTTCTGCCGACGGCTCAAGGTGCCGTTCGGCCTCAACGTCGAGAGCGTGTCCATCCGCCGCGAGGAGATCGAGGCGGCGGTCGACCTGGCTTCCCGGCTCCGGTCCGAGCTTTGCCGCTGACAGGAGGGGCAGGCGACTTCTATCGCCTGACGGACAGTTCTGCCGCCACCGGTGACGGCAGACGTCCAGGAACACCCCGAGGAACCGCACCGTGGTCATCTGCACCGCGAACCCGAGCCGGTTGTGGGCCCGCCGCTTCGGCTCGATCAACGCCCGGTACGCGTCGTCCAGGAAGAAGAACCGCTCCAACTCCGTACGGGACGGCGCCCCGTCGTACGCCGCATACTTCGCGGCTTGCTCATCCGTCAGAAACTCGACCGGCACCCCGGACCTCCAGACAGTCAGTGATCAACACGACTGCCGAAGGCTCCGCCCCTGCCGAACCCCAGGTCAAAGCGCTCTCAAGCCCTCCAAGGGCTTAGCGCCGGTCTTCGTTCCGATGTTCCTCAACCCCTATCCCGGCAGCAGCCTCGCCGAGCAACTCCAGGCCGCCCTCCCCGACACCCATGTGGTCAAGACCCCCGACACCACGCTGTTCATGGTCATGACCGCTCCCGAAACCCTGGCCACCCCACCCACCGCCTATCTCTCGGGCGATGACCAGAACGCGAAGAAGACCGTCACCGGCCTGCTCGGCGACCTGGGTTGGCAGCCCGCATGCATCGAGGACCTCGGCGGCGTCACCACAGCCCGCGCCACCGAGGCCATGATCCTCGTGGTTCCCCACATCCTGCGCCTCCAAGGCTTCAAGCCCTTCGCCGTCTCCCTCACCCGCTGACCCATCAAGACCGGGTTCAGACCGAATCCAGGAGCGGGCTCGTGCGAGGCATCTGGGCACTGGCACGGACAACGCCCGCTGAGCTCCAAGTGACGCCCGAACTCATCGACATTGATCATGCCTACTCCACGCGAGGCGACTCCCGAAGTCGTCGACACACGGCTCCCCTTCCCGTGTACAGAGCCATGAGGGCTTCGGCGGCTCGAGTGTTCGCATCGGTCGTGCCGGGCTGGAGAGCAGGCCGGCCCAAACGGTCCGAGTCTGCTGTCACCAGACACGAACAGGCGCGCGCTTCCGAGGACCGGCGATCCTGCGCGGGTTCCGTCCCTTCGCACGGACCGGGGCGGACGTCGACCCTCAGTGGCAGGCGCTGGGCGCCCCCGAACCCGGGCTGGGAGACCTCATCGATGTGCTGAAGGAGGTGTCCGGGACCGGCGCCGCCCCCGACGCCGAGCGCGAAAGGGTCATGCTCGAGGCTCTGCGCCGCCTGCGACTCGCGCGGCGATCCGCAGACGCCCCTAAACAGTTCCGCGCACAGTTCCTGCCAATGGCTCGTTGGAACACGCGAGACACCGATCGGCTCTGGCCCGCTGACCACTGCGGCAGACGGTAAGGGCCCG
>NZ_JBFAMH010000080.1:0-1476 GCF_040656475.1 Streptomyces sp. NPDC049915 | reverse complement strand
CCTTCAGTTCTAGCGGTCCTCGCAACACTGCCTGGATCAGGTGGTGAGTAGATCACGCAGACGCTCGGCTGGTGTATCCCAGCCGAGCGTCTTGCGTGGGCGGCCGTTGAGTTCCTGAGCGACGTGTTCGAGGTCTTCGGGAGTGTGCAGGCTCAGATCGGTGCCCTTGGGGAAGTACTGGCGCAACAGGCCGTTGGTGTTCTCGTTGGAGCCGCGCTGCCAGGGGGATGCGGGATCGCAGAAGTAGACCGGCATCCCGGTGGCCATGGTGAACTGCTTGTGACCCGCCATCTCGGCTCCCTGGTCCCAGGTGAGGGAGCCCCGCAGATGCGGGGGAAGGGCCTGGATGGTGCGGACCAGGCCGTCGCGGACAGCCATGGCGTCGTGGGAGCTGCCGGGCAGGTGGACCAGCATGGTGTAGCGGGTGGTCCGCTCGACCAGGGTGGCGATTGCTGACCGGCCATGCGCGCCGACCATCAGGTCGCCCTCCCAGTGGCCTGGCACCGCCCGGTCCTCGATCTCGGCGGGACGGCTGCTGATCATCACCATCGGGTCGGTAAACCGAGGGGTCCGCCGGGCTGGGTCGCGTCGTGGCTTGCGGCGGGTGCGACCGGTGCGTATCGCTGCCTGGACTTCCCGTTTCAGGCCGCCTCGGGCCTGCAAATACAGCGCCTGATAGATCGTCTCCACGCTCACCCGCATGTTCTTGTCGTCTGGATGGCTCTTGGTCAGAGCGTGGCAGATCTGCTCCGGAGACCACCGCTTGCGCAGACCGTCCTGGACGAAGTTGCGCAGCGGGCTCTCACGCAGCAGCTTGCATTCCTTCGGACGGGGCCTGCGCGCGGCGGCGGCCCGGTGGGCCGCGTAGGGGTGGTAGCCGCTGGTTCCCGAGTGGTTCCGCAGCTCGCGCGAGATGGTGCTGGCTGGGCGCCCCAGGGCCCGGCCGATGGCTCGCAGCGACTGGCCGGCGGCGTGCAGGTCGCGTATTCGCTCCCGCTCGGTGAGCGACAGGAATCGCGGGTGCAGCTTCTTCTCAAGGGCCTTCAGGCTCACCGATGCCTTGGTGATCACACCGGACATCGTGACGGTTCCCGTCGTGTAGTTCACACGCCGACCGTCCGGGTAGAGCCGCCCGTTGTTGCTCTTGCGGACGCCGTTGTCCCAGTCCTTGGCCGTGCGCAGATTCACCCCGGCCTGCTGGGCGGCCTCACGGCGGGTGACACCCCGGGCCCGCAGCCTCTTGTACTCCTCACGCCGCGGATGCCCCAGGTGCCCGTATTTCATGCCGGCCTTGCGAGCCAGGGTGAACGCCGTGTTCAGGTTCAGCCCCAGCTCACGTGCCACGGGAGACACGCTTCCCACGGCATCCAACCGCTCAAGGAACCTCTGCTTCAACGCCGGATCGAGCCTCTTACCGCCCACGGTCCCCGCAACTCCCATCATCGTGAGTGTTGCGAGGACCGCTAGAACGGGCCG
>NZ_JBFAMH010000078.1:0-1778 GCF_040656475.1 Streptomyces sp. NPDC049915 | reverse complement strand
GTGCAGCCGGGATCCGCCCGCACATGCGGGGAGGCCGGGTTGTGCCGAGGTGATTCCTCGGCACAACCCGGCCTCCGGCCCGACTCGGCCATGCCGTCTACGTGGCGTCGTCCATGGTGATCCATCCCCGCAGAGCGGCCTGCGCGCCGGCCTGGAAGCGGCTGCGGGCGTCCATCTTGTCCATGAGGTCGGCAGCGATACGACGGACGGTGCGTGAGGAGACCCCGACGCGCTTGGCGATGTTCTCGTCCGTGTGTCCCTTGGCCAGCAGCCTCAGAACCTCTGCCTCTGACGGAGTCAGTCCCCGGTCGTCACGTTCCAGGGCCTTGTTGGACCCCAGGGGGGTGGCCCGCTCCCACGTCGATTCGAAGAGCCCGCACAGTGCCGCGAGTATGCCTTCGCCGCGCAGGACCACGGCGCCCGTGGAGCTGTCGTCACGTGTGACCGGAACGAGAGCCGTTGTCCGGTCCATGATCAGCATGCGGATGGGAAGCGACGGCACCGTGCGGACCTGGCCGCCCTGCTCCGCCAGCCAGTTGGCATAGGCGACCGTCGGCGGATTGTTGCGGAGGCTGTCCAGGTACAGGGTGCGCATTCTGATGCCGCGTCGCAGGAGGTCGGCGTCCTGGGGCTTTGCAGCCTCCATGTTCTCCGCTGTCTGTGCACCATCGGGGGTGAACGTCATCACCTCCTCCCTGACCTCGGCGCACAGCAGACGGATTCGATCCCGGATCTCGTCGAGGCGGTACAGCCGTTCTATCTCGCCGTTTCCGGTGTCCTGTACCTGTGAGAATTCCGCGATGATTTTCTCGGCCGCGTATCTCGCGTCTTCCAGCTGTTGCTGTGCGGCCGCGAGTTCGGCCTGCCGCTCGGCCAGCAGAACCTTCATGCCGATCTGCGGGGAGACGGCGTGCATCCGGTTGGGGTCGTCGGCTGCAGGGCGGACGAGGGCCAGTGCGCTGAGCCGGTCGAGCTGGGTTCTCAGTTCGGCTTCGGAGAGACCGGTGAGTTCTCTTATCCGATGGAATCCCTCGCTCGGGTGGGCGAGCATCGTTCGGTAAACGAGCTCGGTCGCCCCTTCTATGCCTAGCATTTCCGGCATTTTAGTGCCCATTTCTTTCAGTGCAACCGGTAATTTCTTACCGACACAGGTGTACCGAGAATACATGAGGGCGAGGCTGACTCCCGGGTTCCGGTGCCCAGTGCCTTGCATCTCACATCCCGCTGGTCAGATGGTGCATGCAAGAGCTTGGTTGCCTGGTGTGATGATTTAAGGGCCAACGATTATCGGCGGACCTCGGGGTTGAATTTCAGCCATCGGCTCAGCGCAACGCCGGGTCGTCAGGGTCGTCAACTCTCCTGATGTGAAACGGAGTTGCCGTCGGCTCGCGCGTCCTCTTCCGTCCTCGTCCGCATATGGCCCGGTCAATCCCTGGCGAATGGGATGCGGCTCATCGATGCTCCCAGGTATGCGACTTGTTCACGTACGCCTTGGCGGACCCCATGTGCATATTGAGCCCGATTTCTCATCGTCCATCATGTCTTGCGCAACTGACGAGGATTGCCTCGAACATGTGATGGTCCACGAAGGGCCTCCCCCGACTGTCGGTCTCTTTCTCGCCGCGGAGTCCCTGGAGAGTGCGGAGCTGACGGCTTACGGCGTGGTCCGGCGAGCCCTGGACCGGCGCCCGGAGTACGCGGGCACGTCCGTGGTCCGCTGCAGCACCCCCTTGCTCGTGCCCTATTACGAGCGACTGCTGGCGACGGCCCTCCCAGGG
>NZ_JBFAMH010000077.1:0-2037 GCF_040656475.1 Streptomyces sp. NPDC049915 | reverse complement strand
CGGAAGAACGCCGACTGGGTGCACACCGGCGACTGCTGGGCGGCCACGAAGAGCGGCCGATGCCACCCGGCCACACACGCCCAGGCCCTGGAGGCGCCGCGCCAGCAGCGCGCCTGCTGTTCACCGGCCCGGCGCGGCTTCAGTCGCGCCGGGGCAGCCTGATCCAGGCGCTCGCCACAGTAAGGCAGAGGGCTGACAGCACCCGCCGCTGTGCGGCATCGGGCGCGGCCCGGTGCGAATTACGGCGTTCGATGGCCCTCATGTGCACACTTCCGTAAGGTGGTGTGCATGACGGAGACGACCTACTCGATCGTGGAAGCCCGCGCCCGCCTGGGCGCCATCGCGCGCGAGGTCAGCGCCACCCGTGAACCCGTCGCCATCACCGACCACGGCCAGACCGTCGCCATACTGGTCAGCCCCGCCGACGCCCTGGAACTGCAGGAACTGCGGGCTCTGGCCGCCTACCGGGCCCGCCAGGAGCACGGTGAGGACGCCGGCGTCTCCCACGACGAGGCGTACCGGCGCGTGTTCGGCGGTACCGAGGCGTGAACTACGAGATCATCTGGGAGCCCGAGGCCCTCGCCCAGGCGGAGCGGTTCGCCAAGGACGATCCCGATGGCGTACGGCAGGTGTTCACCGCCGTCGACCGCCTCGCCAACAACCCCCGCCCCGACGGCGCCTTCGGCAGCGCCGACCTGCTCCGCATCCACGTCGCCCGCTACCGCGTCATGTACGAGATCAACGATCAGCAGATCCGCGTCACCGTCATCCACCTCGGACGCGTACGCTGACCCCCCCGCTTCGGAAAACGCACCCCTTTCGGGACCGCGGATCGGCGCACTGGCCCGGTGACGCCCTGGCTGCGCCGCCGCTGCTTGGGGCTCTGGTCTCCTCTGCACCGCGACGTCGACGGCACCGACCCCACCGCGAAAAGGACCGCTCGCCTCATCTGGGCACTGCTGGATCGGCATCGACCCGACCCGCGAGCTCCTTGAGCGTGGCGTGCCACTGATCAGCTTCCAGCGCCACCAACCCCGGGTCTCCACCCTCGTCTCGGTTCGCTGACCAGCTTCAGCCGTCAAACCCACTCCTTCATCCGGGGTCGCAGCGCCAGGCACGTCGTCGCGGTCGCTCCCCGCCAACGCACGGGTCGGGCTAGCCGACGTTGCGCCAGAACAGCAGGATCGGTCGCTCCCCACACGCCGGTCTGGAGTTTCGGTCGCTCCCCACACGAGAGGGTCGGACGCGAACTCCGACGCCTGCGGAGACTCACCCCGCGGTCGCTCCCCCACACGAGAGGGTCGGACACTTAGTGACCAGCAGTGTTAGACCTGCTTTGCCGTTCCTGTCCCACACGACCAGCTCGCCATCGAGGACCAGGCCCTCAGGCAGATCCGCGGCCGCACGTACCAGCTCGGGGAAGCGGGCCTGGATCAGGCTGCCCCGGCGCGACTGAAGCCGCGCCGGCCCGGTGAACAGCAGGGAGCGGTAGGAACTTCGGCTGAAAGATCAGACGACCCGGCAGCGCGCCCGGCGCAGGCACGCTGTCACGGGCCTGCGCCAGCATCGGTTCCACCGGCGGCCGCAGCACCATACGTCCGGTCTACGGCCCGGCCGCAGCTCGCGCGAGCGGGCCCGACCGCACCGGCCTGGACACCCCCAGCCCCGCCGTGACCTCACCCCACGCGCCCGGCTCCCCCACCCCACACCCTTCCGCCGCCGACACCAACGCCCGCCACGGTGCCGCCGCGCAGCCAACGCAGGATCAGAAGTGCCGTTCTCAAGACAGTGAGCGGAGTGGGGTATACCGCCCCACGACAGCCGCACCCGCTGCAGATACCGCTCTACGACAGTCACCTCTCCCCCACTCAAGGCCAGAACAGCGGAAACCTCTCGGCCTGACATGCCGTCACTGACACCAACCCGGCACATCGCACGTGGAGTGGAAGAGGGCGCGGCGTACCGTGCGGCGGCGGCGACAACCGGTACCGCGTCCTCGACACCATCGACGTCTGGACCGAAGACCCTGGCCCTCTC
>NZ_JBFAMH010000076.1:0-2235 GCF_040656475.1 Streptomyces sp. NPDC049915 | reverse complement strand
GGTCGGCGTAGACGGCCACGCTCGCGATCCCCGCGTCCCGGCAGGCCCGGGCCACGCGGACAGCGATTTCGCCACGGTTGGCGATGAGCACCTTGCGCACGATTGAGGCTCCCTCCTTGAAACAAGCCGAGTTTAGGGACTGCCGACACGGCACTTCGACCCGTCCCCATTGGTGAGCTTGCCCACACGGAGCGTGATTCGAGGCTCGCTCGACCCGCGAAATCCCTTGTCCCACCGCTATACGCAGGACTCCTCCGGGAAACCCTAGCCCTCTCATGTGGTCAAGGTCTCTGTGAGAGCGTGCTGCGCCCCACTCTGATTCTTTGTGGAGTCCCTACGAATGGCCCAATGATTCATTGGCATGCGCAGGACCCTTGTCCCTGGGTTTACCGGTTAGTAGCGTTCGCGATGTATCGCACATACTCGGGGTAACAGTGGCGTGGCCGGGTCGAGCCGCGCTCGAAGGTGGGTGGGCGACCGTGGTGCGCAGGCCGGTGGCATGGGTGGTGGCGCTCGTGCTCTTCGTCGAGGCTTTCGGGGTGGCCGGGTTCAACTGGTTCCTCGGCCATGTCGTCGACAGGCAGCACATGTCGCTGGCGGGCCTGGATCCGGACGTCATGGCGACGTCCTCGAAGATCGGCGGCGTCGTCTTCGGGCTCTACTTCCTGCTGTGCGGGGTGGTCGCCCTGCTCGTCGCCGTACGGAACCGGGCCCCCGCCGGGTTCGGCCGCATCGTGCTGGTCAGCTCGGCCGTGGTGCACGGGCTGCTGGGCGCGTTCGTGTGGGGGCTGGTCGGCTTCGGCGCGTTCGCCTTCATGATGGTCATGCTCGGCCTGATCGTGCTGCTCCTCGTCACATACGACGCCGAGCCGGCCCCTGCGGAGGGGGACGGCGACGACGCGGGTGACGGCTCGCCGGTCAGTCCTTCGACGGCGCCCACAACTCCGTGATGCCGACGCCCAGTTCGGCCAGCAGGCGGCGCACCAGGGGCAGGCTGATGCCGATGACGTTGCCGTGGTCGCCGTCGATGCCGTCGATGAACGGCGCGGAACGCCCGTCCAGGGTGAAGGCGCCGGCGACGTGGAGCGGCTCGCCGGAAGCGACGTAGGCGGCGATCTCCTCGTCCGTGGGCTCGCCGAACCGGACGACGGTGGAGGCGGTGGCGGAGACGTACCGCTCGGCCTGCGTGTCCCAGACGCAGTGGCCGGTCTGGAGGGTCCCGGCCCGGCCGCGCATCGCCTTCCAGCGCGCCGTGGCCTCCTCGGCGTCCGCGGGCTTGCCCAGGGCCTGGCCGTCCAGCTCCAGCACCGAGTCGCAGCCGATCACCAGCGCACCCCGGACCTCGGGCTTCGCGGCGACCACGGAGGCCTTGGCCTCGGCGAGGGCGAGGGCGAGCTCGGCGGGGGTCGGGGCGGTCACGGCGTCCTCGTCGACGCCGCTGACGATCACCTCGGGGTCGAGTCCGGCCTGCCGCAGCAGTCCGAGCCGGGCGGGTGACTGGGAGGCGAGCACGAGTCGGCGGCGCGGCTGGTCTGTCATGCGATCAGCGTAGCCGCGGGCACACCACGGATGCGCGTCACCGGTGCGCGCCTCACCTCACCCCGATCACGATCATCGCCAGCACCATGGCCAGCGCCATGAGAACGCCCAGCCGCCGCAGTTTCTCCTGCATCTCCCGCAGTTCTTTCGGCGGCTCGTTCTCGGGGTCGGACCACAGCATGCCCTCCATCGTCCGGCGACGTCCTCGCAGGTCGCCTGAGTACGCATACTCATCTTCACTGGACGGTGCTGCACACTGCGCCGGCTCAGGCCTGTCCCGTCGTACGACTTCGGCCATCACCCGCACCCGGACGACGCGGGATACGCGGTGATGGCCGAAGCCGTCGCGGACGTGCTGTGCGGCGGAGGGTCAGGCCGGCCAGTAGGTGCGCGACCACGACGTCGGGCCGGGCTGGGGCACCCGCCGGCCGGCGAGGCGGGCCGGGTCGGACCAGGAGTCACGCGGGGAGGGCGCGCCGGGCGGCGTGGCGGCCGCCGCCGCGGCGCGGACGCGGACCACCGCCAGTGCGGCGGCCAGCTCCTCGGGGGTCGGGTTGCCCCGTACGACCTTGATGTTCATGACGGCTCCCAGCGGGCCTAGAGGGGGATGTTGCCGTGCTTCTTCGGGGGCAGGGATTCCCGCTTGGTGCGCAGTTGACGCAGGCCGCGGACGATGTGGCGGCGGGTGTCGGAGGG
>NZ_JBFAMH010000075.1:0-2441 GCF_040656475.1 Streptomyces sp. NPDC049915 | reverse complement strand
GGCGTTCCCGGCGTCAGGCTGCCCGAGCTGAAGCAGCGCCGGGTCAAGGCGGCGACGGTCGAGGTCGAGGAGCGAGCGGAGGAGGGGCACGTGCGGTCCGACGTCGCCGTCGACAACCCGGTGCCCGCCCCGCCGTTCTGGGGCACCCGCGTGATCAAGGGCATCCAGCTCAAGGAGTACGCGTCCTGGCTCGACGAGGGCGCCCTGTTCAAGGGCCAATGGGGGCTCAAGGGCAACACGATCGAGGCCGAGGGCCGGCCCAGGCTGCGGATGTGGCTGGATCGGCTGCGGACCGGGAACCTGCTGGAGGCGGCCGTCGTGCACGGCTACTTCCCGTGCGTGTCGAAGAACGACGACCTGATCATCCTGGACGAGCAGGGCGAGGAGCGCACCCGCTTCACCTTCCCCCGTCAGGGACACGGCCGCCGGCTGTGCCTGGCCGACTTCTTCCGGTCGGAGGAGTCCGGGCAGCGGGACGTCGTCGGTCTCCAGGTGGTGACGGTCGGCTCGCGCATCGGCGAGGAGACCGCGCGGCTGTTCGAGGCCGACGCCTACCGCGACTACCTGGAGCTGCACGGCCTGTCCGTCCAGCTGGCCGAGGCCCTCGCCGAGTACTGGCACGCGCGCGTGCGTTCCGAGCTCGGCATCGCCGGGGACGACCCGGCCGCCCTGGAGGGGATGTTCCGTACCGAGTACCAGGGGTGCCGCTACTCCCTGGGCTACCCGGCGTGCCCGAACCTGAAGGACCGCGCCAAGATCACGGACCTGCTCCGGCCGGAGCGCATCGGGGTGCAGTTGTCGGAGGAATACCAGCTCCACCCCGAGCAGTCCACGGACGCCATCGTCGTCCACCACCCCCAGGCGAGCTACTTCAACGCGGGAGGCCGATCATGAGCTCCGTGCGCGAGGCGCTGGCACACGGCGTTCCCTCGTTCTCCTTCGAGTTCTTCCCGCCGAAGACCGGCCAGGGTGAGCGCGCCCTGTGGAACTCCGTACGCCGCGTCGAATCCCTCTCCCCCACCTTCGTGTCCGTCACCTACGGCGCCGGCGGCTCATCGCGCGAACGGACCGTCGAGGTCACCCGGCGCATCGCCGCCGAGACCACCCTGAGGCCCGCCGCCCACCTGACCGCCGTCGGGCACTCGGTGGCCGAACTGCGGCACATCATAGGCCAGTACGCCGACGCGGGGATCAGGGACGTCCTGGTGCTGCGCGGTGATCCGCCCGGCGATCCGAACGGCCCCTGGACGGCGCACCCGGACGGCTTCACCTACGCCCGTGAACTGGTGGAACTGGTGCGCTCGCTGGGTGAGTTCACCATCGGTGTGGCGGCCTTCCCCGAGATGCACCCCCGCTCGCCGGACTGGGACAGCGATGTCCGGCACTTCGTCGCCAAGTGCCGGGCGGGCGCCGACTACGCCATCACGCAGATGTTCTTCCACGTCGAGGACTACCTGCGGCTGCGCGACCGGGTCACGGCCGCGGGCTGTGACATCCCGATCATCCCGGAGATCATGCCGGCCACCGACGTCCGTCAGATCCGCCGTTTCGCCGAACTGTCCCACGCGGCCTTCCCCGAAGACCTCGCGCATCGGCTCGAAAGCGCCCGGGACGACGCCGCAGCGGGCCACCGGATCGGCGTGGAGCACGCCACCGCCATGGCCGGACGTCTCCTCGCCGAGGGTGCGCCCGGCTTGCACTACATCACGCTCAACAAGTCCACCGCAGCCCTCGACATCCATCGGAACGTGCTGTCGACGCAGATCACAAGGAGCGCCCGTGTCCGCTGAGTTCACCGATTTCAAGGTCGCCGACCTGTCCCTGGCCGAGTTCGGCCGCAAGGAGATCAACCTCGCCGAGCACGAGATGCCCGGCCTGATGGCGATCCGCGAGGAGTACGCCGAAACGCAGCCTCTCGCGGGCGCCCGCATCACCGGCTCGCTGCACATGACCGTGCAGACCGCCGTCCTCATCGAGACCCTGGTCGCCCTCGGCGCCCAGGTCCGCTGGGCCTCCTGCAACATCTACTCCACCCAGGACCACGCCGCCGCCGCCGTCGCGGCCGCCGGCATCCCGGTCTTCGCCTGGAAGGGCGAGACCCTCGAGGAGTACTGGTGGTGCACCGAGCAGGCACTGACCTGGCCCGCTCACCCCGGCCCGAACATGATCCTCGACGACGGCGGCGACGCCACCCTCCTCATCCACCAGGGCGTCGAATACCGCAAGAGCGGCACACTGCCCGCCGCCGACAACGAGGAACTCGCCGTCATCCGCGCCCTGCTCCAGGCGAGCCCCCTCGACTGGACGTCCCTCGCCTCCGAGATCCGCGGTGTCACGGAGGAGACGACGACGGGTGTCCACCGCCTGTACGAGATGATGCGCGACGGGACGCTGCTGTTCCCGGCGATCAACGTCAACGACTCGGTGACGAAGTCGAAGTT
>NZ_JBFAMH010000074.1:0-2904 GCF_040656475.1 Streptomyces sp. NPDC049915 | reverse complement strand
GCACCCCGCTACGACGTCGGCAAAACCGTCAAACGCCCAGAGACCCTCAAGGCCATCGGCAAGCCCGGAAGATCTTGGTAGATAAAGAACAAGCTAAGTCCAGGGCGCGCTGGGAGTCCAGCAAGCCGCGTTCGGGCCTGGACGCGGGTAAGGAAGCCACCGGCCATGCGGGCCCGCGCGATGTCCGCCCAGTCTGCATCCAGCGCCATCGTGATTCGGCATTCGGCGGACGTGGTCCTCGACCGCCGATGCCGGTCGCAGACGGAGCGGGATGGCCGCTCCTGCCCGAGGTCGTCGTGAGGCTTACCGATGGTGCCAACTGCTTAGGTTCCGGGCGGAGTTGTCAGTCGGCTGCGCTGTGACCAGCGGATTTCGGCGACCGTCCGGACGATCTGTCAACGGATTCGTCCGACAGATCTGCCGTTTTCCTCAGGCCGTGGTGCGGTGTTGGGTTCCGCGCCGGGCGGCTCGGTAGCCCTCGGTTGTGAAGGTGTAGCAACGGCGGCGTTTGCCGGGGCAGCGGCCAGGGGTGTATTGCTTCGAGCCGCTTGGGCCGGGGGCAGTTCCCGGTCTGAGTTGGGGGCGATCGGAAATCGCTTGTGGTGATCCGATGGGCGTCGTACGGTCCCCTCCGATGAACGAGACGCCCGAGGTTTTGCCGTTGCCGGACCGGAAACCAGTCGACGCCGCGGTGGCGGGCAGGTTGATCGCCGCGCAGTTCCCGCAGTGGTCCGACCTTGAAGTCCGGCCGGTCGATGCGCAGGGTTGGGACAACTGCACCTTTCGCCTCGGTGACGAGATGCTGGTGCGGCTACCGACTGCCGAGGAGTACGCGCTGGCGGTTGAGAAAGAGCACCGGTGGCTGCCGGTGCTCGCACCTGTGTTGCCGTTGGAGGTCCCGGTTCCGCTGGCCAGGGGCGTGCCCGATGAGAGCTTTCCGCACAACTGGTCGGTCTATCGGTGGATCGGTGGCGAGCCTGCGGCCCGTGCCGTCGTCGAGGACATGACGGCGTTCGCCATCCACCTTGCGAATTTCCTCGTGTCTCTGCAGCGGATCGACCCGACAGGCGGGCCGGGCCCGGGACTGCACAATTGGTTCCGAGGCGGACCACTGACAACCTATGACGGGTGGGCCCGGGCAGCCCTGGAGACGTTGGACGGCCTGATCCGGACCGAGACCGCCGAGGAGATCTGGGAACGGGCGTTGCGAGCCTCGTGGGACGGTAAACCTGTCTGGTTCCACGGTGACATGGCCTCGGGGAACCTTCTGGTGAAGGACGGTGCGCTCGCGGCCGTCATCGACTTCGGCACCTGCGGAGTCGGAGACCCGGCCTGCGATCTGTCGATCGCCTGGACGATGCTGACCGGCAAGAGCCGGGCCGCGTTCCGCGATCGGCTAGGCGCAGACAAGGCGACCTGGGAGCGTGGACGAGGCTGGGCGCTCTGGAAGGCCCTGGTCGTCTGCGCAGGAGCGGTTCGCGATGGCGACGGCCTGCCGACGGATGCATCGTTCGTTATTGAGGAGATCCTCGCCGCCCATTAGCGGCTGGACCGAACGACAAGTTGATGACAAGTCACTTGGACAACGACATCTCTATTCGGAACCTACAACTGCCCCGTTTCGCAAGCGCTCTTGCCACTTCTGACCCCGGGGTAAATGGCCAAGCATTAGTTGACAATCAGTCAACCTACCTCCAGGGCGAGGCTGCGTTCTGCCCTCGTCGTAGGGTCTTCAACTTGGACGCGACTCGCACAGACGTTTGAGAATACGGGAAGGACACGAGTCATCGTGCAAAGCACCAGACGGTGGATGACCAGCCGCCGCTTAACCCGCGCCGCGCTCGGCGCGGCACTCCTGACCATCGCCCCGTTTGCCGCAACAACGAACGCCGCTGCCACCTTCCCCACGACGGATGCGAGTCCGGGGATCACCGCGCCGCCGTCAGCGACTCCGGCCGCATGACCCGAGGCCAAAGCCCTCCTGGCTGGCGGCAGCCGGCCCGTGTCGGGCAAGAACCTCCAGGCCGGTCCCCCGTCCACCAAGGACTCCGCCGGCGTCTGGCAGGTCAATCGCACCACCGTCACCCTGCGCAACACGGTGACGGATGCGGACGGCGACGTGACCGGCTGGTAGGACACAACGCAGGCTGGGGCTGGAGGGCCACACCCTCCCGCCTCAGCCGCACCCCAAAACCAGGAGAAGACAGTGAGCGACGGCATCACGTGGCTGGCCGACGCATGGCGCGGAGACGCCCCCATCCTGTTCGTCACCTTCGCACGCGGCATCAGCCCACGCGACCTCGTTGTCCGACTGGGCGCCCAGCCCGGCGAAGTGCTCGACCCGATCACCTTCGCCGAGGCCGAGCGACTGACGTTCAACGACCGCGAATCAGCCCGCGTGGCCCGCTTCGGCGAATGCGCGGGCTGGTCATACGCGGTGGAGCAGGGCTGGCCCTCCAAGGCTTGGTGGGCTCACCCCGACATCTCCGCAGGCGGGATCGAGGTCTTGCACCTGACCCCCAAGCCGGACGACCCGCCCAGGGAGTGCTGGTACTACCGCGACGGCCAAACGGTCGGTCGCTTCGACATCGGCGAGAGACCAGACGAGGGCATGGCGTTCTTGCTGCCGGCGTTCGAGGAAGCCGGACTCCTCGACGATGACGTGAGCGAGGAGTTCGACTCGTTGGCCGCGACGCTGACCGCCTTGCAGCAGCACTTCGGACTGTCACTGCCACGCCAGGAAATCCTGAATGGCCGGCTGCCCGCAGCGGTGACAGCGACCGTGCCGCCAGAAAACCTGGGGGACTAGTAGGACTCCGTTAGGTCTTCTGGTTCGGGTTGTTCCTGGGCACGTTGGATGTGTGGATGCATACGAAGTGAAGCGTGTACGGGCCAGGTTGGCGT
>NZ_JBFAMH010000073.1:0-3019 GCF_040656475.1 Streptomyces sp. NPDC049915 | reverse complement strand
GTTCGGCGGCGTCCTACTCTCCCACAGGGTCCCCCCTGCAGTACCATCGGCGCTGTAAGGCTTAGCTTCCGGGTTCGAAATGTAACCGGGCGTTTCCCCTACGCTATGACCACCGAAACACTATGAAACTGTCGAACAATGCCGCACCACGCTCTGTGAAACGTGGGGCCGTTCGTGGTTTCAGAACCAACACAGTGGACGCGAGCAACTGAGGACAAGCCCTCGGCCTATTAGTACCGGTCACCTCCACACGTTACCGTGCTTCCAGATCCGGCCTATCAACCCAGTCGTCTACTGGGAGCCTTACCCCATCAAGTGGGTGGGAGTCCTCATCTCGAAGCAGGCTTCCCGCTTAGATGCTTTCAGCGGTTATCCCTCCCGAACGTAGCCAACCAGCCATGCCCTTGGCAGGACAACTGGCACACCAGAGGTTCGTCCGTCCCGGTCCTCTCGTACTAGGGACAGCCCTTCTCAAGACTCCTACGCGCACAGCGGATAGGGACCGAACTGTCTCACGACGTTCTAAACCCAGCTCGCGTACCGCTTTAATGGGCGAACAGCCCAACCCTTGGGACCGACTCCAGCCCCAGGATGCGACGAGCCGACATCGAGGTGCCAAACCATCCCGTCGATATGGACTCTTGGGGAAGATCAGCCTGTTATCCCCGGGGTACCTTTTATCCGTTGAGCGACGGCGCTTCCACAAGCCACCGCCGGATCACTAGTCCCGACTTTCGTCCCTGCTCGACCCGTCGGTCTCACAGTCAAGCTCCCTTGTGCACTTACACTCAACACCTGATTGCCAACCAGGCTGAGGGAACCTTTGGGCGCCTCCGTTACTCTTTAGGAGGCAACCGCCCCAGTTAAACTACCCATCAGACACTGTCCCTGATCCGGATCACGGACCCAGGTTAGACATCCAGCACGACCAGACTGGTATTTCAACGACGACTCCACCCATACTGGCGTATGAGCTTCAAAGTCTCCCAGCTATCCTACACAAGCCGAACCGAACACCAATATCAAACTGTAGTAAAGGTCCCGGGGTCTTTCCGTCCTGCTGCGCGAAACGAGCATCTTTACTCGTAGTGCAATTTCACCGGGCCTATGGTTGAGACAGTCGAGAAGTCGTTACGCCATTCGTGCAGGTCGGAACTTACCCGACAAGGAATTTCGCTACCTTAGGATGGTTATAGTTACCACCGCCGTTTACTGGCGCTTAAGTTCTCAGCTTCGCCACCCCGAAGAGTGACTAACCGGTCCCCTTAACGTTCCAGCACCGGGCAGGCGTCAGTCCGTATACATCGCCTTACGGCTTCGCACGGACCTGTGTTTTTAGTAAACAGTCGCTTCTCGCTGGTCTCTGCGGCCATCCCCAGCTCACGGAGTAAATCCGATCACCGAGCATGGCCCCCCTTCTCCCGAAGTTACGGGGGCATTTTGCCGAGTTCCTTAACCATAGTTCACCCGAACGCCTCGGTATTCTCTACCTGACCACCTGAGTCGGTTTAGGGTACGGGCCGCCATGAAACTCGCTAGAGGCTTTTCTCGACAGCATAGGATCATCCACTTCACCGCAATCGGCTCGGCATCAGGTCTCAGCCTTGTGTGCGACGGATTTGCCTATCGCACGGCCTACACCCTTACCCCGGGACAACCACCGCCCGGGATGGACTACCTTCCTGCGTCACCCCATCACTCACCTACTAACCGCTTGGTCCGGCGGCTCCACCACTTTCCTTTCCCCGAAGGGTCCGGAACGGCTTCACGGCCTTAGCATCACGATGCTCGATGTTTGACGCTTCACAGCGGGTACCGGAATATCAACCGGTTATCCATCGACTACGCCTGTCGGCCTCGCCTTAGGTCCCGACTTACCCTGGGCAGATCAGCTTGACCCAGGAACCCTTAGTCAATCGGCGCAAACGTTTCTCACGTTTGTATCGCTACTCATGCCTGCATTCTCACTCGTCAACCGTCCACGACTACCTTCCAGTGCCGCTTCACCCGGCAGACGACGCTCCCCTACCCATCACAGCCGGCGTTGGCCGTACATGCTGCAATGACACGACTTCGGCGGTACGCTTGAGCCCCGCTACATTGTCGGCGCGGAATCACTAGACCAGTGAGCTATTACGCACTCTTTCAAGGGTGGCTGCTTCTAAGCCAACCTCCTGGTTGTCTGTGCGACTCCACATCCTTTCCCACTTAGCGTACGCTTAGGGGCCTTAGTCGATGCTCTGGGCTGTTTCCCTCTCGACCATGGAGCTTATCCCCCACAGTCTCACTGCCGCGCTCTCACTTACCGGCATTCGGAGTTTGGCTAAGGTCAGTAACCCGGTAGGGCCCATCGCCTATCCAGTGCTCTACCTCCGGCAAGAAACACACGACGCTGCACCTAAATGCATTTCGGGGAGAACCAGCTATCACGGAGTTTGATTGGCCTTTCACCCCTAACCACAGGTCATCCCCCAGGTTTTCAACCCTGGTGGGTTCGGTCCTCCACGAAGTCTTACCTCCGCTTCAACCTGCCCATGGCTAGATCACTCCGCTTCGGGTCTTGAGCGTGCTACTAAAATCGCCCTGTTCGGACTCGCTTTCGCTACGGCTTCCCCACTCGGGTTAACCTCGCAACACACCGCAAACTCGCAGGCTCATTCTTCAAAAGGCACGCAGTCACGAGAAGCACCGAAGTGCTTCCGACGCTCCCACGGCTTGTAGGCACACGGTTTCAGGTACTATTTCACTCCCCTCCCGGGGTACTTTTCACCATTCCCTCACGGTACTATCCGCTATCGGTCACCAGGGAATATTTAGGCTTAGCGGGTGGTCCCGCCAGATTCACACGGGATTTCTCGGGCCCCGTGCTACTTGGGTGTCTCTCAAACGAGCCGCTGATGTTTCGACTACGGGGGTCTTACCCTCTACGCCGGACCTTTCGCATGTCCTTCGTCTACATCAACGGTTTCTGACTCGCCTCACAGCCGGCAGACTGTGAAAGAGAGATCCCACAACCCCG
>NZ_JBFAMH010000072.1:0-3075 GCF_040656475.1 Streptomyces sp. NPDC049915 | reverse complement strand
TACCCGACGCGGTGACCACAACCATCTCTCCCTCCGCTTGAACCCGTGAAGTTTCGGCAGCACCTGGCACGGGTTCGCCGGAACATGTGCGCTTTACCGAAAGTCTTGTTCGAGGTAAGGATGATCGAGCCCTTCTCGTAACGCTTGGAGATCACCTGGAAGACCAGGTTCGCCTCGGCCCGCTCCAGCGGCTGGTAGCCCACCTCGTCGACCACGAGAACGGCGGGGCGGAGGTAGCTGGTGAGCTTGCTGATCAGCCGGCCCTGGTCCTCAGCGGCCTTGAGGTGGCGGACCATGTCGTCGAGGCTGGTGAAGTAGATCGAGTAGCCGGCCCGACAGGCCGCGACGGCCAGGGCGACGGCAATGTGCGTCTTGCCGACCCCGGGCGGGCCGAGCAGAGCGACGTTGGCCTTGTCCTCAACGAAGGAGAGGGTGGCCAGGTCCTTGACCTTGCGCGGGTCGAGGTCGGGCTGGAAGGAGAAGTCGTAGTCCTCCAGCGTCTTGTGGTGCGGCAGCTTCGACAGCCGCAGGCCGTTGCGGAAGCGGCGGTCGTCGCGGACAGCGAGTTCCTCGGCCAGCACCAGGTCGAGCAAGTCGAGATAGCCCATCTTGGCCTCGTTGGCCCGCTGGACGTACTGGTTCAGGGCCTCGGCCAGGTGCGGCAGGCCGAGCTTGGCGGCGGTGGTGCGGATGCGGGTGCTGGTCAGCTCGCTCAACGGGCTTCCTTGATCGAGGCGGGTGAGGTGAAGGGACGAGTGCCGGTCAGCTCGTCATAGACCGACAGCGGGCGGCGGCCGACCTCGACGTTTGCGGCGGCGGCCCGGTTCAGCAGAGCCTGCAGCGGCCCGGTCTCCGGGCTGGCCGACGGGCTGCGGCGGGGCGAGGGCAGAGCGTCGCCCGTGGTGACGCGGCGGCCGGCGCCGGTGGGCAGACCGGCCCAGTGAGACTCATCCACGATGCGGGCGCCTCGGCCAACGGCCCGCGGGTGGACGGCCAACAAGGTCTGGCCGCTGGTGTCGGGGACGGTGGAATGGAGCGTGACCTGGGACTTCGTAGCCCGGATCTCGACCAGCTGGCGGGGGCGGATCTTGCGGGCGGGCACCGAGTAGAGGTTCGCGTCGAAGGCGACCAGGCAGTCCTTGCCGACGTGCCGCAGATGCCGCTGCGTGACCACATGCGGGGTCGCCGGCAGCGGACGCAGGGCCATGTGGTCGCGCATGGCCCGGTGTCCGATGACTTCGCCGTGAGTGCCGTGGACTTTCGCCCGCCGCAGCGGCACCCAGGCGGCGAAAGCGGCGTTCAGCTCCTCGATGGAGGAGAAGGCCCGACCGGCCAGGACGTGATCGCGGACGATGTTCACCTGCCGCTCGACCCGGCCCTTGCCCTGCGGGCGGTAGGCGGCCAGCACGTCGATGTCGAAGTCGTAGTGCCCGGCGAAGGCGACCGCCTCCGGGTGCAGCGGAACCGCCTCCCCCGGAGCGACGTGCCGGCGCACGACCGTCTTGGTTCGGTCATAGACGATGCTCATCGGCACCCCGCCGAAGTGCGCGAACGCCGCCCGGTGGCAGTCGAAGAACGTGGCCAGGTCCTGGCTGGTGGTGAAGCAGCAGAACGGGTCGCGTGAGTACGACAGCGTCATGTGGAAGGAGTAGACCTTCGGGATGCCGACATGGGCGAGGATCCTCCCCTCATCGCCCCAGTCGACCTGGGCCTGAGCCCCCGGGACGACCTCGAACCGCCGGTGCAGACCCGCCAGCTCACCCGGGCTGATGCCCAGTTCCTCCGCGATCCGGGGCCGGGCTTCCTGCAGATAGAGCTTCACCCGCTGGTAGTTGATCGTGACCCCGTACTCCTGGGCCAGACGCTCGTGGATCACCCTCCCCTTGAGCAGGATCTCGGACCTGAGCATCGCGTCGATCAGCGGCGCGACCTCGTCCACCACCCGCCGAGGCCGCTGATCTGCTACTTCTCTCTTCGGCGGCGCGACCGATGGGAGGTCCTTGAGGTACTTGCTGACCGTCCGGCGGTTCAGCCCCGTCTCCTTCGCGATCTCCCGCAGGCTCATCGCACCGGACTCGTACAGCGGGCGAAACCGTCTCAACTCCAGCCAGCGATGCGGATCCAAGACCACCGTCAGCCGCCTCCCTGCCCACCCCGAACCGACAGCAGCAGACTCACGGCCGACACCCCGTCACCGCATCAAGAATGGTGCACTTTCATCCGTACGAGGTGGTGCACGTTCGCTTGTACGCCGACACCAGGTAGGCGGACCAGTTCTCGCCGGCCATGGCTGCGAAGCGTTCCGCAGTTCTCGGCTGGATGCCGATCAAGTCGGAGAGCACGACGGGTGGCAGGTCGGCGAGCGCTTGCATCATGGCCGTGTTCCGGGCTGCGCGGGCGGGCAGGCCGTAGCGCTTGAGTTTGTCGGACAGTCCCGCGGGTGCGGGGGCGCCCGGGGGCTCGGCCCGGTAGCAGGTATCTGGTGGCTTCGTTGCCGTGCCGGGATCCGTCTTCGAGGTGGTCGTCGATGAGGCGGGCGAGCTTCGGTGGCAGGACGACGGGGTGGAGGGTGATCGTCAGGTAGGTGTGATCCGCGTCGTGGTGGAGGTGGTCGGAGGTGAGTTCGACGATGCGGGTCAGAGGGAGGGCGTAGAGGCGGATGAGGGCTGCGGCGATGCGAAGGTCCGACGGAAGCGTGGGGTCGTTCAGGCACCGCCGTAGTTCCTCGTAGTGGTCTTCTTCGATCTGGAACTGGCCGGGGAGCTGGGAGGGCGGGTGTTCGATGGTCAGGCCGGCCCGGGTGAGGTGGCGGGCGCCGGCCCAGCGGATGAAAGGGATGGAGCGGGCTCGCAGGGTGGGCCTGGAGACTGCCCAGATGTCCAGGGATCACAGGTGAGCAGGCGATCCCACCGAGACGCGCAGCAGTCAGAGCGACTCTCGGTCCGGCCGCGGATAGCCGATTTCCGAGATGTCCTGGGCCAGGTCCGCCAGGGTGACCTCTGCATTCAGCGACGAAACGAGTTCCTGGTCCAGCGGTCGCAGGGCATACACATTGCTCACCGCTGCCAGGTCCAC
>NZ_JBFAMH010000071.1:0-3114 GCF_040656475.1 Streptomyces sp. NPDC049915 | reverse complement strand
AACCTGGCCCGTACACGCTTCACTTCGTATGCATCCACACATCCAACGTGCCCAGGAACAACCCGAACCAGAAGACCTAACGGAGTCCTATTAGGTGATCGTGCGCTGGGAGACCTCCCGCACCACGGCAAGGCCCTCGCTTGGCGGAATCCGACCCATTGTCGCCGGGACTCCGATGGCCTGATCGACCACAGCGTGAGCCCGGGTGGTGTCGCTAGTGGCTCTCGTTGGAGGGCGCCGCGCAGCGCTACTCAATGCCGACACCGTGTGCGCGGGCTAGTCCGTCCAGACCGTCCGACCAGCCCTGACCGACCGCGCGCAACTTCCACACCAGCTGTCCGCCGGTGGTGTGCCGGTACAACTCGGCGACGATCATGTGAACCGGCACGCGAACCTGGCCATGACCTGCTCGGACATCGCCCGCCAACGGACGGCGTCTACGCGGTGGCCCGCGGCCACCGCACGATCTTCAGGAGTCCACACAACCCCCGATGATCACGCGGTGGCCGTTTCGGTGCCCGCTCCGGTCCTCAGGTGGTGCCAGGCATGCCCGCACCCGCCAGCACAGAAGCGGAGCCGCCGCCGATCATCAGCGACGCCAAGAAGTGCGACCAGCAACCGGAATGCCTTGACCCGCTCCTCCTGCGGAAGGTTGATGATCTTTGTCAGTTGCTCGATGAGGCGTCCCCGCGTGACCAGCACGGCCGGGGTGTGGGTGGGCCGGATGCCGGCTCTGCGGATGCTCTCCGGCCCGTCCTCGCTGGTTGCGCGGGCCTGGATACAGAACCCTGCCAGGTCGCGCAGGACTTCGAACTGCTCAGCGTCGGCGAGGCCCTCGAACCAGCCGACGCCCTGGGCGAGCGGACGGATGCCTTGCGCCAACTCGTTCAGGATGACCGTGCGTCCGTCCATCCCTGCCCCACCTCCACAACAAGCCTGGCTGCCTACCCCGCAAGGTCATCGAACCAGATCACGAAGTCGCACTGGAGTACTAGTACTCCAGCCGGACTTCTGTATTTCTGCTGGTCAACGGCCTGGCGGTGGGGAGTGTAGCGGGGGCTCAGCATGCGTGGGGCGGTCTTGGACTGACCGTCCCACCAATGGGTGCCCGCCTCGCATGTAGTGACAGCGTCGGGCTCGTGCCTGGTGGCGACGCCGCCAGCGGGACCAGTTCATCGCGTGGTCGAGGCGGGGAGGATGGCCGCGGGGTTCAGCTGCCAGCAGACGACGGATTTCGGCTGGCGTGAGATCCACGAGGTCGGGAGTGTCGGCCTGGGCACCCCCTTTTCGCGCTCCTGCACGGCCATCACGGCGAGGAAGGTGTGAGCGAGCATGGCGAGCGTGATGTGCCGGTACCAGCCCACGTAGCGGCGGACCTCGTACTGGTCCAGGCCGCACTCGTTCTTCGCGCTCTGGAAGCACTCCTCGATCTTCCAGCGGCAGCCGGCGACGCGGACCAGGTCGGCGACGGTGGCCTGCAGCGGACCGCAGGCAAGGTAGTAGGCGATCTCGTCGGGCTTGCCAAGGCTGCGACGGGCCAGCATCCACCGCTGCCGGGGCGGCTCGACACCATCGGACTCGGCCACGGCCGGCAGACGGGCGGCGGCCCAGTCGTAGAACCGTTCGCCCTTGGCTCCCGACCCCGCCGACAGACGCTGCCACGCCTCGGACGGCGCCTGGGCGATGAGATGGTCGATACGTGGGCCGTGGACCTGCTGCGATTTGGGGACGGCCACGACGTAAGAGAGCTGGGCGTCTTCCAGGAAACGCCGGAAGTGGGAGTCCTGCCCGTAGGCGGAATCTGCGGTAACCCAGGCAATGGAAAGCGGAGAGGCCAGGGCCCGCGAGATCATGTAGCGGGCGAGGTCGCCCTTGGTGGCGAAGGTGCGTTCGTCGGGGATGCGGGCTGCTCGGCAGCGTTCCCGGTCCTCCGTCCAGGATTTGGGCAGGTAGAGCTCCCGGTCGACCAGGGTGTGGCCACGGGTGGTGGCGTAGGCGGCAAACACCCCGATCTGGCAGTTTTCGGTGCGGCCGGCAGTGCCGGAATATTGGCGCTGCACTCCGGCGGAGGTGGTGCCCTTCTTCACGAAGCCGGTGTCATCCAGGATCAACACACCGTCTGGCGTGCCGAGTTGTTCGGCCACGTAGGCCTGCAAGTCATCGCGCAAGCCGTCGGTGTCCCAGCGGCTGTGGGAGAGCAGGTGCTGCAGGCCGTGCGGGGTGGCATGACCGGCGTACTCGGCGAGCTGCCAGCTGTTCTTGCGGCCTACCGGGCCGAGCAGTCCGCGGACGTAGTCCCGCATCCGCCGCCGGACCTCCACACGGCAGAAGCGAGCTCCGGTCTTCAGGAAGAGTTCTTCGAGTTCCAGGTCCCAGGTGTTCGTCGGTACATCATGGATCACGACAACGAACTGCTCGTCGCGCTGTCACTACATGCGACGCGGGCACCCATTGGTGGGACGGTCAGTCCAAGACCGCCCCACGCATGCTGAGCCCCCGCTACACTCCCCACCGCCAGGCCGTTGACCAGCAGAAATACAGAAGTCCGGCTGGAGTACTAGCCGTCCGGGTAGCCCTGTACCTTGATCTCCTCCCACAGTTTCGAGGCGTTGGTGCAGCCTTCCTGCCATCGCTGGTCGAGGCAGGGCTTGTAGGCGTCGAGCTTGGTTGGGCGGCTTTGCCACTGGCCGGTGAACAGTTGCTCCGGCTCGGCGGCTCGGGAGAACCGGAGGACGGTGTTGAGGCCCATGCCGAGCTTCCGGGCGATGAACCGCTTGAGATGCCGACCGGAGCTTCCGATGCCGGCTGTATCGAGGGCTACGCCAAGAACCCGGTGTATTGGGTCGAAATCCGCCCTCTCACGAGGTCGGGCAGCACTGGGAAGAGCACGGGACATGGCTGCGCCCGCCCATCCTGATTGCCCGACGCTTCCTGGACCCGTCGGACACAGGTCTTCCGGTCCTGGAGGGCAGGACACGCGTCGGCGTCCTACGAGGTCGCCTGCGCGAGCGGTTGCACGTTGTCAAGCCCCGGGTTTTGTGGAGGCTGAGTTAGCTGGTTTTCTGGAGTGACGCAGGGGGTTCGGCCGCGTAGTAGGCGGCTTCGTGCTCGGCG
>NZ_JBFAMH010000070.1:0-3192 GCF_040656475.1 Streptomyces sp. NPDC049915 | reverse complement strand
ACAGGATCAGACGAAGGCCGCCCCCACGTCCGGCGAATCCCCAGGTGAGCGACTCAGTTCGAGACGCCGTTCGAAGCCGATAGATAAAGAACAAGTTCAGTGCATGTTCGGCTTCAGAGTCGCAAGTGCCCGCGGCGCACGCACTCAGGTACCACTGGATGCTCTCCTGGGCACGACAGCACGCCTACTCGCCGATCTCACCGATGACGAGGCCGAGAAGATCACCCAGCTCCTCGGAGCACAACAGTCACTCCCAGACCAGCCATGGACTCAACCCTCCTTCGACGATCTATGGCCCTTGCCCCACCAGCGTCGCCAGTGGGGCAAGAGATGACTACAGCGACTTGACGGGGGCGATGGAGCGTCCTGACCTCTTGCCGGACAGCTCGACCAGTGGCCGCTGAACGATAAGGTGATGCACCACGATCGAGGTCACTGCGCGGCCTTCTGCCCGCGAATGTTCGGCCTGCCGCCGTCCCGAAGCACTCGCCGTCTGACCAAACGGCACCCGCGCGGGAGGCACCGGTAGCACCCGAGGCGGGCGTCTGTCCTCAAGCCGCCGCGATGGCTGAAAGGCGCCATGTCGCCCGGACCTAGGAGGAGTTGAAGCCGCGGAACGCAGATCCATTGTCAGTGGTGCCTGTCAGCATGGCTGGTCGGTCCGGCAGGCTTCGAGGAGGGGGACAGGACACGTGCCTTACGTCAGGGAGTATGTGCGTTCCGACGGGACTCGCGTGCGCGGCTACTCGCGGTGGGCGCCGGGCGCGCGCGGGGAGATGACGCTGTTAGCCGTGGTTGCCGTGGCCGTGATCGGAATGGGCGGCGGCACCACACCGGCGGGCAGCGCGGAAGGCGGCGCGACCCGACCGCAGCCGGCGGTGAAGTACCCGATCCGGTTTGAGGAGACGACCGCGGGCAGGGCAGGGGTACGCCCGCAGCCCAATGTGTCGTATCCGGTCAGGTTCGACACCCCGACGCGGAAGCCGGTCGTGCCCCGGCCCACCGTGTCGTACCCGATCGACTTCTCCACGATGGGCTCCGGCCGGTGACCCGCCGCCCACCCGCCCGCCGCACCCCTACCCGACGATCTCCCGCTCGGCGCCCGCGCCGCACCTCCGCCTCGGCACGCCGGCGTCGGCAGCAGGAGTCGCAGATTCTCGTCCTCGGCGTGGCCGGACTCGTCGGGATCGCTCTGGTGGTCGCCGTCGTGCAGTGGCTGCTTACCCATGGGTGGCTCCTGGTCCTGGCCGCTGCCGTGGCGTTCCTCGTGGGTGTCGTCTGGTCACAGCGCAGGGCGCAGCAAGCCCAGTGGCAGCAGGTGCGCAGCCAGGCACTGCGGTACGGCCCGACACAGCTGGACGCGCTGAGCCACCGCGACTTCGAGTACGCGGTGCGCGACCTGATGCGCCGCGACGGCTGCCACGATGCCGTCCAGGTCGGCGGCCAGGGCGACCTCGGCGCCGATGTGAAGGCCACCGACCCCTACGGCCGACTCTGGGTGATGCAGTGTAAGCACCGCCGTCTCGGCGACCGGGGCGGCGCCGTCGGCACCCCTGAACTCCAGGTCCTCAACAGCACCGCCCGACCCGTCCACGGCGCCGACGTCGTCGTGATAGTCACCAACGGCCGCATCACCCAGCCCGGCCGAGACTTCGCCCAGCAGCAGCGCATACACCTGGTCGACCGCCGCGTCCTAGCGGACTGGGCCGCAGGCTCGAGGCCGCTGTGGGAAGTGCTGCGCGCGGTGCCCCCGCCGCGTCGACCGTCGGCCCTCTCATGACCGGCACCGTTCACTGGAGTGCTGCTCACGGCACTCCGCGCTGGCTGCGAGGTGACGGTCCCGTCGGTCCCGAGCTCGATGATCTGACACACCAGCGACAAAGGAAGGTGGGGCCACCCTCGAGCAGGGGGCCCCACCGAGCAGGACCGGTACGGCCTGGGGTGGCCGCGGGTTCGCAGGTCAGCAGAGGCTCAGGCCCTTGTGCAGTACCTCGGAAACGTTGATCTTCAGTCCCTTGCCTAGCGCTGCGTCATCCGCCCAGATCGGCGTTATCGCTGCATACCCGGCGTCCTTGGCCGTGCCGTTCACGAGCAGGGGCTGGTGGTGCCGGTGATCGTGGCGGATGCCCAGACGCATCTGCGGATGCTCGGGCATCGGCCGACCCCGCCAGCCGTCCACAGCGAGGTCGATGAGCTGCTTGGTGACAGGGAGGACGTCGACAGCGGTCTCGCCGTCTTCGGGGACCATCGCGTCGAGGAACACCAGATGCGCGATCCGCTTCGGGACCCGGTTGGCGACTCCCGAGATGACCATCCCGGCGTAGCTGTGCCCGACGAGCACGACGTCGTAGAGGTGCTCGTCTTCGATCAGGCCAGCGACGTCGTCGATGTGGGTTCCGAGCCCGATCTTGGGGCTCAGCAGGTGTGCTTTGTCGCCGTAGCCGGTGAGCGACGGCGCGAGCACCCGGTGCCCGGCCGCCTCCAGCAGCGGGACCACCCGGTCCCAGCTTCGCCCGTTGTGCCAGGCGCCGTGTACCAGTAGAAATGGGGCGTGCCTCGGTACTCTTTGGTAACCGCGAACATCGTGATCCCCACGACGCCGCCCGGGCAATACGGCACTTTTTGGTGCCCCGGTTCTCAGGAGGTAACCGTGCAGGACCCGTGCCAGGCCCGTGAAGTCCTCGGGATGGTCGGGGACAGGTGGGCGCTGCTGATCGTGCGCATGCTCAAGGACGGGCCGTTGCGCTTCACCGAGCTCAGGCGGACAATCGACGGCATCAGCCAGCGCATGCTCACCGTGACGCTGCGAGACCTCGAACGCGACGGGATCCTGACGCGCACGGTCCGCAACGTCATGCCGCCGCACGTCAGCTACGAACTGACCGCGATGGGCCGGAGCCTGCGCGAGGCCACCGCGCCGCTGCTCGAATGGAGCATCACGCACCTGCCACACATCGACGCCGCTCGCACGGCCTACGACAACCGCTAAACGAGTAACTGGCCCTAACAAAGCCTATGGACGTGGCGGTGGGTGATCAGGCAGACGGCGAGGCCGAGGAAGGCCTCGTGGATGTCGTCGCGTCGTTCCCAGCGGATACGCAGTCGGCGAAAGCCATGCAGCCAGGAGATCGTCCGCTCGACGACCCAGCGAAAGGTGCCCAGGCCGGTGCCGTGGGGCTGCCCGCGTTCGGC
>NZ_JBFAMH010000069.1:0-3325 GCF_040656475.1 Streptomyces sp. NPDC049915 | reverse complement strand
GCGTTCACGCAGTTCGTCGGGGTACTTACGGGGAGCAGCCATGATCGGCATCCTTCCGGGTCTTGATGATCTACATCAAACCCGGGGCGATTCACGTTGCGCCTCACCATCAGGCTTGGTCGGACACCCTGCGACGGCAGGAACTGAGAACCGGCCAAATACGGCTGACCAGGCCTGCTGACGACGTGGGGCCGCGAAACTGGCAGATCACCGACCTGTGGAGGCCTCATGATTCCGGCGACCGTCCCCACCGAAGCCATCTTCGATCGCGGCAACCTGCCCGATGAGTCTCGCCCCGTGCACGCCTGGGACGATGAAGGCGAACCGCTGGTGCTGTGGCGCAATGAGCTGCGGCGAGCGCAGAACATAGCCGGCTTCAAAGAAGTCCGTGAGCGCCACCAGATCGTCGGTGTCGTCCCGGGCGGGGGCTGGATGACAGAGTGGCAGGACCCGCACGAGGGAACATCGTTCGATAATCCAGTGGTGGCCTGGGCGGTGTACTCCGACGGAGAAGCCAGAGCTATCGACACTGACTCTTCCGGCGAGGCCATGCTGCTGTCTCCGAGCATCAAGGACCGGCGGAGCTACCACCCGGGTCAGATCTCGGACAGGCCGCTGCCTGACGAGAAGACGTCGGGCGCAGCGGCAGAAGACGGGTGAAACATGCGCGATGAGATCACCTGAGTGCCCGACGCCGTGCTTGCTGTTCGACAGGAACACCCAGAGCTTGACCTCGTTCCCGTCTCACCCAGCTCGTGGGCGAGCAAGGACGACCAGGCGTCCGCATCACCCTCACCGACGAGTAGACCGGCATCCGGTTGACGACCTGGCCCGACACGGCGTAGCGCGCTCTGCCATTCTGAGGATCATGGCCTGCCGCCTGTACCCCTTCCGTGAGCGCGCCCGCCGGCAGATCGACCGCGACTTCGGACCGGTCGAAGCCTGGGCCACGGCCCGGCTCCGGCCGCCGGAGCCCGCTGTGGCGGAAGCCGATGCGCGCGGGATCGGCGAGTACCGGCTCTCTACGCGGCCGCCTCGGCAGGGTGTCGTACGGCCTTCTTGACGTCCAACTCGACGCCGTACCGGCCACGCCCCTCGACCTGAGCAAAGGCGGTCACAGCGGCCTGCACCACCCCGGCACGCTCCCGCCACACCTGCCACGCCTTCTCGTACAGCGCGCCCTGCTCCTCGCTCCCTGCGTCTGCGGTGGGCCGGCCGTACTCCTCGCGCAGCTCGAGGACGCGGGCGTGAGCCTCGTCGGCGGTGCGTTGCATGTCCACGAGGTCTTCAAAAGTGTGTGCCACGTCCAGGAGCTTAAGCGGCACGCTGGACGGGCCGCCCATCGCACTTACCGGCCGATCGGGTAGAGCCACTGCTCTCCCAGGCGCGTCACTCTCCGGGCCCAACGCGGCGCCTGCGTCACCCCATCCGGTCCCGCACGGCTGCCCCGGGACATAGCCGTCGCGGACGTACCCGCGTTCGGTGAGGGCGCGAGACCGAACGCCAGGTGAGTCAGCCGGGCCCTGCGGGGTGGCTGGCACCCGGTGTGCTGTTCAGCGGGGCGCGAAGGGCCGGGTGGATGCCCGGCAGCGCCTGTCGTTACTCACTTTCGGTGAACGCATTCCGGTCGGAGGGGGTGGCGCTCGAAAACCGGGCGTCAACCTGGCGCATTCACCGCTTTGATGGGCATTACAGGTGAACATCACAGAAAGCTGCTGAATTCGTAATAACCCTCCGCATTTCCCACATATGCCGGGGGAGCGGAGGCCATGGTGTGCGTGTGCGGCCGACCGGCCTTACACCAGTACAACGCACCCGCCGGACCTGCGGTAGCGCCGCCTGTCACCGGCTTGGTGTGCGCTTCCTGAAGGGAGACCTTGGTGTCCGGTCCGATTCTTCTTCTGACCGCCGCTACAGCCGTGGCGGCCGCCCTGGTCGGCGCGGCCGCGCTGGCGGCCATGGCCGCCGACCACCACCACGGCTCGCGTGACCGCCATGAGGTGACGATCAGCGCGGTGTCGGCCCGCGCAACCCCAGAGCCACGCCTCCCACACCGGCAATCCGGAGCGCGCCTCCTTGGTCGGCCGCTTGCTCCCCGCCAGGCAGCATCTGATGAGCCGTCCTACCCTGTGAGCAACACGTCGCAGATCCTTGGCACGAAGGAGGGGGCATGCGGCACGGGAAGATCGCAGGCGCCCTAACGGCCCTGCTAACCATCACAGGTCTGGCGCTCACCGGCTGTGGCGCCGACAATAGCGGCGGTGGATCGAGCCCGACGCCGAGTAAGGCAACCGCGCCTACACACAGCCAGCCGAGCAAGCCGAAACAGTCCCCGCAGAACAGCGAACGAAGGGACCTTCTGAGCTTCAAGATCGATGACCGCTCGCAGGCTGGCTTCGCAGACGTCTGGGTCGTCTGGACGATCAAAAACAGCAGCTCGAAGAAGTCCGACTACTCCTGGGATTGGGAAGCTGTCGACTCCACAGGCAAGCGTGTGGCCAACTCGACCGAGTACGTGACGAACGTCCAGCCTGGCCAGACGGCAACCGGCGAAGACATCACAACGCTCAAGACCGCCAAGGTCAAAATCAACATCACAAACTTCAACCGGACCGAGGCGTACTAAGGGCTGTCCTACCTTCAAGGTGTGGGTCTGATCTGGTCATTCGTAAGATCGGAGGACCCGGGGGCTCCGGGTATGGGGATCCAGTTGCCGGACAAACCGGACGATCACGCCCTCGGTCGATCCCGAGGCGGACTGACCACCAAAATCCACCTTGCCTGCGACGGCCGCGGCCGACCCCTCGCCGTCCTGCTGACCCCAGGCCAACGCCACGACAGCATCTGCGCACGCCCCCTCCTCGAACGCATCCGCGTCCCGCGCACCGGTCCTGGCCGACCCCGCTGCAGACCCGACCAGGTCATCGCCGACAAGGCCTACAGCTCTCGCGGCCTCCGCGCCTACCTGCGCAAACGCGGCATCGCACACACCATCCCGGAGAAGGCCGACCAGCAGCGCCACCGGCTCAACCGGAGCCGCCGCGGCGGCAGGCCACCCGGGTTCGACCGGGAGGCCTACCGCCGGCGCAACACCGTCGAGCGCTGCTTCAACCGGCTCAAGGGCTTCCGCGGGATCGCGACCAGATACGAAAAGACCGCCACCTCCTACGAGGCAGCGGTCAGTCTTGCGTCGTTCCTGCTCTGGGCAAGATCCGTTTGAAGACGGACCCTAGTAGGACTCCGTTAGCTCTGTCTTGATCTCGGTGTTGTGTGTGTTCGGCTGGGCAGGGGTCGGTGGCAGGTGGTGCAGATGCCGGTCCAGCAC
>NZ_JBFAMH010000068.1:0-3385 GCF_040656475.1 Streptomyces sp. NPDC049915 | reverse complement strand
CCCTCTCGGGCTTTCCTCCGGGCGCTTCCCTTCGGTCTTGCGTTTCCGACTCTATCAGATCTTTCCGATCCGATTTCCTCGGTGCTTTCCAGGTTTCCGCTCTCGCGGTTTCCTTTCCGGCGGTTCCGACTTTATCAGATGTTTCAGGCTGTTTGATCAGCCATCCAATTTCCGATTCATCGGGGGTGGCTCGCTGGAATCGATGTTCCGTGGAGCCTGTAGATACTCGCTGTAGCCGACCGGACGCCGTCCAGTTCCAGGCAACTGTTCGAATCTACCTCCTCGTCCACTCCGTGTCAACGGGGTTTCCGGGGCGAAGGAGAGATTAACAGCTTCCGAGGGGTGGATGCACATCAGGCGGCCGTCGGCAGCGTGGCGCTGCGCTCTGCCGCCTCCACGTCACCGCTCTCGCCCTCCCGTACGGCCCTCCCGCCCAGCACGAAGACGTACGTCAGGAAGGCCGCCTCGGCGGCGATGCCGATGGCGATGCGGGCCCACGGGGGCAGGCCCGACGGGGTGACGAAGCCTTCGATCGCACCGGAGACGAAGAGGACGAGGGCGAGGCCTATGGCCATGCCGATGGCGGCACGGCCTTCCTCGGCCAGGGCGGTACGACGGTTGCGCGGGCCGGGATCGATGACGGTCCAGCCCAGGCGCAGGCCGGTGCCGGCGGCGACGAAGACCGCCGTCAGTTCGAGCAGACCGTGGGGGAGGACCAGGCCGAGAAAGATGTCCAGGCGGCCGGCGGAGGACATCAGTCCGATGCCGACGCCCAGGTTGAGCATGTTCAGGAAGAGGATCCAGAGGACCGGCAGGCCAAGGAAGACCCCCATGACGAGGCAGACGGCGGCGGCCTGTGCGTTGTTCGTCCACACCTGGGCGGCGAAGGAGGCTGCCGGGTGGCTCGAGTAGTAGGTCTCGTACTCGCCTCCCGGGCGGGTGAGCCGGCGCAGCTCCTCGGGGGCGGCGATGGCGGACTGGACGTCGGGGTGGGTTCCGATCCACCAGCCGAGCAGGGCGGCGACCACGATGGACAGCAGCGCCGCGGGTACCCACCAATGGCGGGAGCGGTACACGGCGGCGGGGAAACCCCGGGTGAGGAAGCGGGTCACGTCCCGCCAGGAGGCACGTCGGGTGCCGGTCACCGCACTACGCGCGCGTGCGACGAGCTGGCTGAGCCGGCCGGTCAGCTGAGGATCGGGGGCGCTGGATTGGATCAGGGAGAGATGGGTGGCGGTGCGTTGGTAAAGGGCGACGAGTTCGTCGGCCTCGGCTCCGGTGAGACGGCGCCGGCGTCCGAGCAGGATGTCGAGGCGTTCCCACTCGGCTCGGTGGGCGGAGACGAAGACGTCGAGGTCCATCGGTGTGCCTGCTCCTGCGCGGTTCGTCGGCGGCTCGGCCGGGGGTCAGCTTGTCGTACTGCGGCGCGATGCGCCCTCAGCTTGGCAGACTGGCGGTTCTCAGGGCAGGTCAGGGGAAGGGGCGTCGGGCGTGAGTGAGCTGGTGACGGGCGAGGCGGTGGCGTTGGAGTTGCGCCCCGCGAAACTGCCCAGCAGGGCGCTCGCCGTGCTGATCGATCTGGCCGTCGCCATGGCGGTGTACACGATCGTGACCTTGGTTCTATTGGTGGCGACGGCCTCGTTGGACGATGCGGCCCAGACGGCGGTGTCGATCGCGACGTTCGTGCTGGTGCTGGTGGGCGGTCCGATCGCCGTGGAGACGCTCAGTCACGGGCGCTCGCTGGGGAAGCTGGCGGCGGGGCTGCGGGTGGTGCGGGACGACGGGGGGCCGATCCGGTTCCGGCATGCGCTGGTGCGGGGGGCTGTCGGCGTGGTGGAGATCCTGCTGACGTTCGGGGTCGTGGCCTGTATCGCCTCGCTGGTGTCGGAGCGGGGGCGGCGGCTGGGTGATGTGTTCGCGGGGACGCTGGTCGTGCGGGAGCGGGTGCCGCAGACGAGGTCGGGGTTCCTGCCGCCTCCGCCGCCGTGGCTTGCGGGGCGGTTCGGGCAGCTGGACCTTTCGGCGGTGCCGGACGGGCTGTGGCTCGCGATCCGTCAGTACCTGACGCGGATGCAGCAGCTGGACCCGCAGGTCGGCTCTGACATGGCCCAGCGTCTCGCCGCCGACCTCGCGGCGCGTACGGGGGCTCCGGTGCCGCCCGGGGTCCCGCCGGCCGCGTTTCTCGCGGCGGTTCTCCAGGAGCGGCAGGCCAGGGAGGCCCGGCGTGCCTTCGCCGGCGGACCGCACGCGGCGATGCCGCGGGACGGTGGGCCGAGTGCGACCGCTGGGACTCCCGTCGCTCCTGCTCCCTTCGCCTCGGCGCCTGCGCCGACGCCGTTCGCCGGCCCGGGCGGGATGCCGTCCTCCCCCGCCCCCTCCCCCACCCCGTCTGCACCGAGCGCCCCGTCCTCTCCCGCCGGCTCCCCTGTCGAGCCGGCGGACGGCCGCTCCCGGACGGGCTTCGCTCCGCCCGCCTGATCCGCCTCAGGACACCCGGAAGCCGGGGAAGCGTGGCCGCTTAAGGGAAGACGGACGGCGGTGACTCGAGGTCCTCCAGCTCGATGCCGGGGGCTGCGAGGACCACGTCACCGGCGATGTGCACGGTGTGCTGCTCTCCCGTGTCCAGGGCTGTGACCTGGTATTCGTCCACGGTCAGGGGGCCGTTGTCAGTGGCGTGTGCTTCTCTTTTCAGCAAGGTCCAGGACTGGTCCACGGTGCGTGGGGCGAGCACCGGATCCGTGAACGCGACGAGGCGTACTCGGGTGGCGGGACCGGAGGGGGTGAGGCGCAGGAGCCGAGTGGTGGCGACGAGGAACGCGGGGGAGGTGCCGGTGAAGGCGTGGGCGCGCACATTGCCTTCGGTGGCATGGGAGCCGGTGGGGTCGGTGCGGACCCAGGTGACGCCGTCGAGGGCGGCGCCGCGCACCTGCCAGTCACCCGCGTGGAGTTCCAGGCGGAGGGGGCGGCCCAGCTCGTCGAGGGCAAGGTCGACGGAGCCGCGGTGATCGCCGGCCGGGGTGGTCAGCCGTGAGACATAGCGCCAGCCGGAGGGGCCGGGGGCGCACTGGAAGTGTTCTTCCGCGAGGGGGGTGTGATCGTGCGGATCATGGAGCGAATAGCGGCCGCGGGGCATGGGGGTCCTGGATCGTGACGGGGCGTTCCGGTGGGTCCGGCGAGTCGTAACCGGTGTCCGGCCAGTCGTGACGGGCTGGTCCGGAACATGGGGCAGGCCCCCGGCACGGGGGTGCGGGGGCCTGCCTCGGACCTCGGTCAGCGCTGCTGACGCGTGATCAGTAGCGGTAGTGGTCGGCCTTGTACGGGCCGTCCACGTCGACGCCGATGTACGCCGCCTGCTCCGGGCGCAGCGTCGTGAGCTTCACGCCGA
>NZ_JBFAMH010000067.1:0-3571 GCF_040656475.1 Streptomyces sp. NPDC049915 | reverse complement strand
CGCAGCCCGATCGCCTACGAAGCAGCGTCCCGAACAACACCAACTACGCTGACCTCAGCCGCATAACCCGTGTCCAGGACTCGGGGTCAAGGCCCAACGGCTCCTCAAACTGACCATGTAGGACACGGTCTAAGCGCTTGGGCCGCAGGTTCGAGTCCTGCCGGGGGCGCACGTCTCAGCCCTCCCGCCTGGGAGGGCTTTTTGCTGGTCAGAGCAGGTGCCGGGTGGCGTGACGAAGCCCCGGACGCTCCCTCGATGATCAAGGGCGGGATCCGGGGCTGTACGGCTGTCACCGGGTTTTCGCGGGTGGCTCTGTCGAATACGTGTCGAAGTTCTGGGCCGGGATCAGCAGGCGCCGGGTACCTCAGGGAGATCGGTCCGGCAGCTGCCCGTCGACGCATCGGGCGTACGTGGCGAGGAGCACAGCCACGCTGTTCCCGGCCCACTCAGCGACCTGGGCGGGCGGGATGCCGTCGTTGAGCCACTTCGTGAGCTGCGTGTTGCGGTTGTCGTACACCCGGCGCGCGGTGGGCGACTCGTAGACGTGCGGGGGCAGTACGGCCTTGCGGGCGCTCCGCCACGCCCGAGGGATGACGGATCCGGCGAAGATGCCGCCGGACTCACCCTGGAAGAGCAGATCACCCGGGTGGAGCTGTTCGTCCCGGATGTGCTGCCGCAGGATGCGTCAGGGCCGGATGCCCCGGCACGGTGCGCGTCTCGCCCTCCGCCCGGCCTTTCAGGTCGCGTTGCTCGTGGATCTCCCCCGTGTCGGTCCACTGTTTCCCGACCTCGGGGGTCGCCGTGTGGATCAGCAGCTCGCACCACTGGTCCTCGCGTCGGGCTCGGGCAGCGTGACGTCCTCGACGCGCATGGCCACGGCTTCCTCGGGTCGGGGGCCGCAGTAGTACAGGGTGGCGAAGAAGGCGTGGAGCCTCTTGCCGCCCCGGGGCCGGCGCCGTATCCAGTCGAGGATGGCCGCCGCCTGCTCGGGATTCAGCAGGGACCGCTTGTCGACGCCCTTGGGCAGGGGGTTGGTCGGCAGGATGCGCCGCCGGATCGCGTACTTAATGGCGACGTTGAGGATCCGGCGGTTGCGTTTCCACGATGTCTCGGGGCGCTGCAGGCGTCGGTTCGTGTTGACGGCCCACTCACGCAGAGCGGTGCGTACGGCCACGGGGGCGAACGCGGTGGGCTGGGCGCCGCAACAGCGCGACGGTGGTCTCGGTCAGGGTGTTGGCGAGGTTCTTGACCACATTATGACGGTGTCCCGTCAGCCACGGCTCGGCTGACGGGACACCTGGTGCGGGAGTGGCTCAGTGGGCCGGGGCGTCGGTGACCACGACCTCCTCGATGCTGCGCTCGATCGCCTCGGGCTCGGACGCGGTCGCCTTGGCCCAGTAGTAGATGCCGAGCGAGAACACCGTGACGACCAGCATGTCCCACCACAGCGGCAGCTCACCGTTGCCGCCGAAGGTGCTCAGGTAGGAGATCACGCCGATGCCCGCCAGGTAGGGCAGCAGCCACTGCGCGGCCTTGAAGTCCAGCCGCGGCGCGTTGGGCAGGTTCTTGCGGACGGCGTACCAGGCGTACGAGCCGAGCAGCACATAGCCGATGAGGATGGCAAAACCCAGGCGCCACAGCGTGTCCCAGCCGGACCAGAAGATGATCAGGTTGGCGACCACGAAGGACAGCGGCGCGATGATCTGGCCGGCCGGCAGCTTGTACGGACGCTCGTGGTTCGGCAGACGGTCCTTGAAGACGCCGTAGGCCAGCGGGGCGCCCGCGTACATCAGCACGCTCGCCGAGGTGATGAAGCTGACCAGCGTCTGCCAGCTCGGGAACGGCAGGAAGCAGATCACACCGGTCACGAACGAGACCGCGAGACCGAACCACGGCACACCGCGCTTGTCCGTCTTGGCGAACACCTTCGGCGCGTAGCCGTTCTTGGCGAGGCCGTAGGAGATGCGGGAGGTGGCGGTGGTGTAGATCAGGCCGGTGCCGCCGGGGGAGATGATCGCGTCGGCGTACAGCACCCAGGCCAGCCAGCCGAGGCCGACCACCGAGGCGAGACCCGCCCAGGGGCCGCTGATGCCAGCGTAGGCCAGGTTCGCCCAGCCCTTGGCGAAGGAGGCGTGCGGCAGGGCGGCGATGAACACGACCTGGAGCAGAACGTAGATCACGGCGCCGATCGCGACCGAACCGAGGGTCGCGCGCGGCAGGTCACGCTTCGGGTTGCGGCTCTCGCCGGCCAACTGGATCGCCTGCTCGAAGCCGAGCAGGGCGAAGATGATGCCGCTGGAGCTGATCGCGGTGAGGACGCCCTTGGCGCCGAACGGCGCGAAGCCCTCGGAGGCGAAGTTGGCCGGGTGGAAGTTGCCGATCGCGATGATGAAGATTGCCGCGAGCGGGACCGCGATCTTCCACCAGGTGGCGGCGCTGTTGGTGTGTGCCAGGACGCGGACACCGAGGAAGTTGACCGCGACGAACACGGCCATCAGGAGCACCGCGACGACGATGCCGCTGGCCGTCAGCGTGCCGTTGGCGTTCTGCAGCCCGTCGGCGAAGTGCCAGTGCTTGGCATAGCCGATCATGGCCTCGACCTCGATCGGAGCCACCGTCGCGGCCTGCAGCCAGGAGAACCAGCCGAAGGACATACCGGCCAGGCCGCCGAAGGCGTAGTGCGGGTAGCGCGCGGTGCCGCCCGCCACGGGGAACATGCCGCCGAGTTCGGCGTGCACCAGGGCGAGCAGCACGATGGCCACCGCGCCAATCACCCACGAGATGATCGCGGCGGGGCCCGCAGCCACAACGGCCTTCTCGGCGCCGAACAGCCAGCCGGAGCCGATGATGGAGCCAACCGAGGCCCACATCAGACCGATGAGTCCGACGTCGCGGCGCAGACCACTACCGGTGTCGCTTGTGGCTACCGGTGCAGCCTGGTCGACATTCGTCATGTCAAGTGGCCTCTCAGATTTCGTATACGCAGGAGCGAGCAAGAAGGCCACACGCTAGAGACGATTTCCGAGCGAGCAAAGACTGTTAGCCAAATCTTGACCCGGGATAGTAGGTGTCTTGAGCACACGTTCAGTCACGGCCTTGTCACAGGTCAGGCGCGTATGCGAATGTCAATATTCAGCAGCGGATTGTGAGTAGAAGGAGATTCGCCAGCGCAGACGGGGAATTTCCATCGCCGGGCAACGGTCCATGACCATCTCCAGGCCCGCGTCCCTCACGCGCGCGTACGCGGCCTCGTCGTCACCCCGAGCTGCACCCTGCAACAGACCGCCTTCGCGCCCTTGGCGGCGGCCTCGTCCGCGATCGCCGCCCTGCCTGCCGCCGGGTGCGGGGTGAGGTTGCTTCGAAACCTTCCGGGCCAGCGACTTCGATGTGCTGTCTACTGGCGCCGCTGTGCCTGCCAGTGATCTGTTGCCGCTGCACCGGACACTTGTATTGATCACGAGCGTTGTTGACAGGGCCGGGGCTTGATCATGGCGAAGACCTCCGGTGTGGTGGAGCTGTCTAGGACTGCACCGCACGGAGGTCTTCGTGTCCCACCGTAATGCCCGGCTGA
>NZ_JBFAMH010000066.1:0-3638 GCF_040656475.1 Streptomyces sp. NPDC049915 | reverse complement strand
ATCTGGGGCTGGCACTTGTTCCTCATCGAGAGTTCCTGCTGTCACCTGGCCGTATCCCCTTTCTGGGGGCCTCGTTGAATCTCGTGGCGGCACCCAATTTCTCCAGGTGCCACCTTGACCGTTCAGGCGCGAGGAAGGTGTGCCGGTGGGCGAGGCGAGACTGCAGGTCATCGCGGGCGGCGCCGTTCCGCAGGAACCGCTGGCGACGGACCCGTGGCAGTTCCAGGCCGCGTGTGTCGACGCGTTCGTCGCGTCCTGGCGGGCCCGCGGGTTCAGCCCGGTGACCATCGACAACGACATCGGCCTGCTGGAGCGAACCCTCGCTGCCCTGGGCCGGCCCGCGTGGGAGGTGACTCCAGAGGACATCGACCGAGTGGTCGGCGACCTGGCGGTGAAGGGCCGGGCGACCTCGACGCGGCGCGAATACGTGCAGATCTTCAAGGGGTTCCACCGGTTCCTGCAGGCCCGCAAGGCGGTCGAGATCGAGGCCGCCTTCGGGGTCCGGCTGGTCTGCCCAGTCGATGAGTTCAATGCCTCGCGTCACGTCGGTGACGACTCCCCGGCCCTGCTGCCGCCTCCGACGCCGGAGAGGGTGGGCGAGTTCTTCGACTTCATGAAGCAGAGGATCGCGACCGCCAGGAAGTACGGACCCGCGGCGAGGGACTATGCGATGTTCCGGTCCCTGTATCACGCTGGACTTCGCTCCGAGGAAGCATCGCTGCTGGAGAAGCCTGACCTCCACTTCACCCGTGGGCCGTTCGGCAAGCTCCACGTCCGCTTCGGAAAAGGCGCCCACACTTCCGGACCGCGGCCGCGATGGGTGCCCATGCTCGACGGCCTCGACCTGGTGCTGCGATGGTTCCTCGAGGATGTGCGGCCCAAGTTCCCCGACTCACCAGTGCTGTTCGCCGACGAATCCGGTGGCAGCCTCCACCGCGGAACCATCCGCAACCGGCTCCGCTATTTGATGGAACTCGAAGGCCGACCCGCGTCCGAGCGGTTCAGCCCGCATGCCCTGCGACGAGCCTGCGCGACCCACAACTACGAACGCGGCGTCGACCTCGTGGCCATTCAGCAGATGCTCGGTCACTGGACGGTCAGTTCCACCATGCGATATGTCCGGCCCTCCGCGACCTTCATCGAGGACGCCTATCAACGGGCCGTCGCCAGCACCCTGGCCGAGCTGACCGGGAAGGACACCACAGCATGAAGATCCAATGGCGGCTGCGGATGGCCGCCGCCCAACGCGAGGTCTGGACGGGCACCGAACTGCGACGGCTGCTGGCCGAGAAAGCCGGCCTGGAGTTGTCCTCCGCGTCAGTGTCCGCGCTGTTCACCAAGGAGCCCTCGCAGGTGAAGATGACCACGCTAGCCGCGTTGTGCACCGCACTGGCGTGCACCCCTAACGACCTGATCGAGGTCGACACCACCCCCGTCGAACGGCCCATCGCACCACCACGGCCGGTCGTCGATCTTCCGCAGGCCGCCTCTGCCCGGGGCCGCTCGATGCCGCCATTGTGACTCGGAGCGTGTGGTGGGCAAGAAGCAACGGGACTGCAGCACCTGCGGAGCCCCGGTGGGATTTCTTGACCGGGACCGCTGCTGTCTCTGCATTCGGCGCCTCAAGGAACAAGCAGCGAAGGCGACTTGTCCGTCCTGCGGCCTGGACCGTGTCCTGCAGAAGGACACCGGCCGGTGTGTGCTGTGCTCGCGAGTCTGCGAGGAGTGCGGGCATCCGGTGCGATCGCCGCAGAACCGGCTGTGTCGGGACTGCCGGCGCCGAGCCGAACGGCTGGCCTCCCAAAAGCAGTGTCCCCGCTGCGGAAGGGCCGGATATCTGCGCGAGGCGACCGGCTGGTGCGGCTCCTGTTCGCGGCCCCGGCAGGAGAAACAGCCACCGAGGAACTGCCGTCAGTGCGGGCAGCTCAGGCGTCATGCCGGGCTGGGGCTGTGCTCTGCCTGCTGGCAACGACACCCCGGCCGCCCCTTCATCCGCGGCGAACATCTCCGTGACCAACTGCCCGACCCGCCCGTGTGGCTGGACGATTTCGTGGCTCATGTCGCGGCCCGCCATTGCGTCGGCCGGGCGTGCGGCTTCGTCATGGACCTGGGCCGCCTCCTTCAGGACGAGCATTCCAACTCGCCCCAGGCCCTCATCGAACGCTCCCGCAGACCGGGTCGATCCATGGGCTCCTTCGCCCGCGCACTGGAGGACTTCTTCACCCTCCGCGGCCTGGCCCTGCCCACCGACCAGGCCGAACGACTTGCCGCTGGGCGGCGCAAGCGCCGCATCGAAGCCGTGCCTGAACCACTGAGACCGGCCGTTGTCGCCTTCGACGCCTCTCGGATGCGAGCCCAGGACCGGGCCCGACGGGCCGGAACCCGCCCCCGCAGTGATCACACGCTGGAAACAGCCCTGGCCACCATGCGGGACCTGGCACTGTTCCTCACCAATCACCGAGGCAAGACCGACTGGGCTCTCGTGGATGTGCACGACGTCGAGGCATTCCTGGCCACGCTGCCCAAGGGACGCAAGCGGCGGCTCACCGTGCTGCGGCAGTTCTTCCGCTTCGCTCGCTCCCAGAAGATGGTGCTGGTGGATCCCACCCGAACCCTGACCGCGAAGGAGTCGAACGGCTTCCGCGGCCGGACACTCACCCTCGAACAGCAGCGCGAGCTCTTCCGCCGCTGGACCACCGGATCCCAAGTCCATCCGCATGAAGCCCTGTTGGGCATGTTCGCCCTGTTGCACGGAGCCTCAAGCTCGGACATCCGCCTGCTGCAGATCGCCGACGTGAACCCACTGGCTCAGACGGTTCGGCTCGGCAAACGACCACATCCGGTGCCACTGGACCCTGCCTCCTGGGCCGTGCTGCAGAGATGCCTTGACCACCGCGACGGCTGGCGAACGGACAACCCGCACGTGATGGTCACCAAAGGAACAAAGGCCGGGCGGAGCCCGGCCTCAACTGCCTATCTTTCCCACGTCCTTGACGCCTGCGGGTTCCCGCCCCGCATGATCCGCAGCACCCGTCTCGTCGACCTTGTGAACACCATGGATCCGAAGCTCGTCGCCGCCGCGTTCGGCATGGACCCGCAGGCCACAATGATCTATCTCGCCGACCACGTCGACGAGGGGCGCCTTCCTGCTTCGGAGGCCGGTAGCAAATGAAGAGAGACCGTCCCGGAGGCCGGACAGAATTACGGGCATGACCGTCTTCTCCTGCATGAACTGTCAGCAGCACATCAGCCCTGACCTCCGGGAAGTACCAATGCCCCCGCCGGTCATAGAGGAAGCCCCGGGACACAGGTTTCTGCCATCGCTGATGTCGCGCGGGTCGTATGCGGTCAGCCCTCACAACGGCGTGCTCGTCCTCAACCCCGACGACGTCTCGGGAGTAGCCAGACACCCTGATCGTGGGCGGCTCAATGGATGCTGCGGACTCGACGGCCTGGACGGCCCCAACCTCGTCTGCGATGCCTGCGGAGCCGAGGTCGCCACCCAGCAATCGGACTGCTGGTCCCAACAGCTGATCGCACTGATACCCGACGCGGTGACCACAACCATCTCTCCCTCCGCTTGAACCCGTGAAGTTTCGGCAGCACCTGGCACGGGTTCGCCGGAACATGTGCGCTTT
>NZ_JBFAMH010000065.1:0-4729 GCF_040656475.1 Streptomyces sp. NPDC049915 | reverse complement strand
GGGCACCCCGCTACGACGTCGGCAAAACCGTCAAACGCCCAGAGACCCTCAAGGCCATCGGCAAGCCCGGAAGATCTTGGTAGATAAAGAACAAGTTCAGTCGCTGTGCCGGAACCTTCCCCGCGGGTGCGGGGAGCAGCGAGACCGACCTTTTGTCACGAGCAGCACCCGTGTGCCGACCGGACCGTGCGAATGCTGCGCCGTCTTGGGAGCCACCATGCAGCAGCTTGCTATGGATCGCAGTGCTTGATCGGCCACATTTTCGATCTTTCGCAGGCGCATGCCTATTTTGATGACAGTGTGTCAGTGGCTCCTGCCAGGCTGATCGCGCGGCAGAGCTGGCTGTATCCCAGAGGCTCGCGGTGTGGGTGGAAGAGGTGTGCTGTGGTCTTGAAGGCGACGGCGGAGCAGGAAGCTGCCCGTGAGGCGTTCGCCGCAGGGCATGACTTGGCTTTGGTGGCGGGCGCGGGCACGGGCAAGACATCGACGCTCGCGATGATGGGTGCGGCCTCCCGCCGCCACGGCTTGTACGTGGCCTTCAACAAGCCCATTGCGGTGGAGGCTCGGGCGCGGTTCGGTTCGAACGTGCAGTGCCGGACATCGCATTCGCTGGCGTATCAGGCGGTTGGCAGACGGTTCCAGGGGAGGCTTGAGGCATCGCGTCACATGCCCCTGAGCCGTACGGCGCGGTTGCTGGGCTTGGACCGGGACTTGGCCGTCAACAAGAAGCGGCTGCGGGCGACGACGCTGGCGCGGCTGGTGATGGAGATGGTGCGGCGCTTTTGCTACAGCACGGATGAGCAGGTGGCGGCCCGGCACCTGGGCACGGTGAACGGGCTGGACGACCAGGGTGTGCAGTATCTGGCGGAAGTCCTGCTGAAAAGAGCGCGATGGGCGTGGGAGGACATCTGCTCTCCCGACGGGCAGCTGCCTTTTCACCACGATCACTACCTGAAGATGTGGGCACTGACCCGGCCGCGGCTGCCTGCGGACTTCGTGCTCCTGGACGAGGCGCAGGACACCAACCCCGTGCTCGAGGAGATCTTCCTCGCGCAGGACGCTCAGCGCGTGTGTGTAGGCGACCCGGCACAGCAGATCTATGAGTGGCGGCACGCGAAGGACATCATGAGCGGCTTTCCAGGGCAGCGCATGGAGTTGACACAGTCCTTCAAGTTCGGGCCGGCGATCGCGCGGGTGGCGAACCGGTGGCTGCAGGCTGCATCGTCGACGATGCGGCTCACCGGACACGCAAGCCGGGCGTCCGCACTCGAAAAGGTCGAGGTCCCGGACGCGGTGCTGTGCCGGGGCAATGCCGATGCGCTCGCCGAGGTGCTGCACTTCCTCGACGAAGGTGTCCCGGTCGCGCTGGTCGGGGGCGGCCAGCCGCTGCTGAAGATCGCCCAGGCGGCAATGGATCTGCAGGCAGGCAGGCGGACCTCGCACCACGAACTGTTCCTCTTCTCCTCCTGGGCAGAGGTCCAGGAGTATGCCGAACAGGATTCTGCGGCAGGCGATCTCAAAGCCCTCGTGGACCTGGTCGACACCTATGGCCCTCAGCAGATCATCGCGGCCGTGCAGCGCATGGCCAGCGAGGACCAGGCGCGCGTCGTGGTGTCCACCGTGCACAAGGCCAAGGGCCGTGAATGGCGGCGGGTGCGCATCGGCAATGGCTTCGCCCCGGAAGCGGGCGAGGAGGCGGGCCGCTCCGTGCATCCGGCGGAGGCGCGGCTGATCTATGTCGCGGTGACCCGGGCTCGCGAGGTACTGGATGCCTCTGGTCTTCAGTGGGCCGAAGCCCAGATCCGCACCGCCTCACGCGCCGGCGCCACCACTACCCCCGATGGGGTGCCGTTGGCAGCGCTGCCGCTTACTGGCCAGCTGCAGTATCCGCGCTCACCGATGTCGCTGTTTCTGAACCGGCATCTGCCCCGCACAGAGCGGCTCATCAGCGCCTACCAGCAACAGGTACGCACGCTGCCACCCGCGGCGCAGCCGATGAACGAACGGCGGCCCGACTACGCGGCCCTCGGACACACCATCGACTACCGGCTCAGACTCCTGCTAGGACGCAGCCCGGGAGAAGCGGTCGCCCTCGGCATCCGGCTCCTGGGCAACCTCGCACCTCTGGATGGAGCTCCGGCTGCCGGAGTACGCCAGAGCCTGCACAGCGCGGGGATCGAGCTGCTGGCCCGCTTGCGGGCCCACCTGGACGGCGCCACCCAGCTGGACGACGAAGAGCCGACCCGGCTGTGCCACGTGGCCGGCTATTTCGAGGCCGTCTACCGCAACGGAGTCTTCCCCCGGCGCCGCAACCTGCTCGCTTCCGCTGACACGCGCACCACCCTGAACGATCTGACAGCGGCGGTCCCCGCCTACGTACTGGAGGACATCAGCGACCAAATGGCGCTCGCCGAACGTCCCTTCGCGCCCTTCCGGCTCCTGCCGGAGCACAAGCGAGTATGCGGACCGGTCTTCGCCGGCAGCGCCGACCTGGGCGGCGCAGACGCCGACTTCATCGTCGACGGACTCCTCATCGACTGCAAAGCCACCATCCGCCCGCACTCCCTCAACCGCGCCGCCGTGCAGCAACTCGCCGGCTACCTGCTGCTCGACTACGACGACACCTACCGCATCGACCGCTTAGGCATCTACCTGTCACGCCACGGCGCCCTGATCACCTGGACCGTCCCTGAGTTCCTCACATCCCTGGGCGCCACCATCCCACTGCCTGCCCTGCGCCAACAGCTGAAAGACCACTTGCAACACACCGGGCAGCCAAGGCAGCAGCCGGGACACGACTGATCCGGGACCCCAGGTACTGCACACCGTTCCGCCATGTCCGACTCCCGGTAGCGGGGGCGATGACGCATGCCATGGCTGGGCTCACTCATCGCGCACAGATCCGGGTCCGGATCAGCTGTCGACGGTGTCGTCCTTCGCGGCACGCCGCACCTGCTGCTCGACGTCGAAACGGTTCAGGTTCTGGGCACCTGCGTAGCGGGTCACAGCGTTCTGGACTGCGGTAGCCGCTTCGAGCCAGATGCGTCGCTGCTTCGTACGCTCGTCAGGGGAATCGAGCTGCTCCCACTTCGCGCGTTCGAGGTTGGCCGCTCGCTGCAGAACGATCAGCGATCCTGGGAGCCCGTTCTGGTCCGGTTCGTCAGAGTGAGGCGTAGGGTCCCCTGACAGTCCCCTCGCGGGGACAGCAGGCGCCTTCTCAACGGCCGGCGCCGATGGCTGGGACGGAATGAATGGCTGCTGCAGCGGCGCCGGCGTGTCGTCTGACCAGGAGGCGGGCTGGCCGACTCGCCGTGTGAAAGCTGCGGGGCTTTCCTCAATCGCAGGGCCGGATCGACGCGGGGCCGGGTGGTCCACAGTGAGGCTCAACTCCACGCTGTAGAGGCCGCGGCGCTCAAGCGGCGCACTGGGGAAGAAGGTGGCCTCTCCGAAGGTGCACGTGAGATCTACGTCCCTGTCGGAGAAGTCAAGGCCCTCTTCAGCTAGGTGCTGCTCCTCGGGCTCAGGACCATTCTCGTTCTGGTAGTCGGCCCAGCGATCTCGGTGTGCTGCTGGCACCCACATGTAAGCGCCCGAGCGCCGGTCCTTACGGGACGCCGCGAACAGCGGCGCCACACTGCCGATGGCTGCTGCGATAAGGGTCTGGCCGACCGTCACACCTCGAGTGTTGCCCTCATAACCGGTCCATCCGGTGCCTTCATCGTCCTGAGCACGGGGAGTGTCCCACTGCAGGTGCGTTTTCCCGCAGCCCGTCTTGGCCCGCCCATTCGGGCAAGGACGCTCAGCACTCGCGGTGCACAGCCACTCAGCAAGAACGCGGTAGCCGCCCATCAGCGCGAGATCCGCCGCGTTGCTGATTTCCCGCCAGGTCAACGGTCTGGTCAGCATCCAATTTGACCGGTCGACCAAGTGGAATCTGTCGTCGTGCGTGATCCAGTTGGCGACCAGTCCGCCTTCAGCGTGTGCCCTTGACCGTCGTAGCACAGTTCCGGCGCTGGCGTTGTAGTACTGCGCTTCGCACCCCAGGCTCACTCCGCCGGCGCCCACGATCGTCACATCCGGTCGAGAAGTACGGAACTTGGTGGCCTTCTCTACGTGGACCTCCAGGCCAGCCGCCTGCCCCGTGCGGGCCAGAAAGTCCTTCATGGCCTTGTGCCGGTCGCTCTCCTCTGGCGTCATTTCGTGCGGCGTGGGCAGGTGAGCGGCGCGCAGGCGTTGCACTCCGTCGGGGCCGCGGTGCCTGCGCACGTACATGTGCGGGCTCTTGACCCCGCTCTGTTCAGCCTTGCACTGACGCCCCAGGCTTTTCGCTACGCAGACGAGCAGTTCCCGGTCTCGCTGAGCCACGGGTAGCAGCAAGCTCTCCTTCAGTTCCGACAGGCCGGGCCAGGTGCTTCCCAAGCCAAGGTCTTCCCGATCAAGGTTGAGGATCCGCTGGAGACCGGAATGGAACACGCCGTTAGTCATCGATGCCCCCGCCTGTGACGAAGTTCCGGAAAACGCGTCCTTCAACATAAAGCGCGCCACTGACAACGAGGCCAGACCGGGTATTCAGACCATCCGGAAAATCGAACCTACGTACGGTTTATGTTCGACAATCGACCGCAGGCCGGCTCCTAGTAGTGCTTGGTCAGGTCGGTATCGGTTGTGGCATGTCGCGGTGACAGGTGGGGCAGGCGCCGGTCCAGACCGCGAGGACTAGCTGCAGTTC
>NZ_JBFAMH010000064.1:0-5018 GCF_040656475.1 Streptomyces sp. NPDC049915 | reverse complement strand
ATCACGGCCTCCGTGCGCAGCGGGTTGATCTCCGAGACGGCGCCGACGAACGTGGTCTTGCCCACGCCGAAGCCGCCCGCCACCACGATCTTCGCGGAGGTGGTGGAGCGGGAAGGACCGCCGCTAGAGCTTGCGAAGTCCACTGAGCACCCTTTCGAGCAGTGTCACGTCTGGCTGGCCGCCGGCGTTCTCGTCGCCGCCGGGCTGATGGATGGCGACCAGTCCCGCCTCCGCCAAGTCGGCGACGAGGATCCTGGCCACGCCGAGCGGGATCGTCAGCAGGGCCGAGACCTCGGCCACCGACTTGATCTCGCGGCACAGGTTGCAGATCCGCTGATGCTCGGGCAGCTGGCCCTGCATCTGGTGCGGAGCAGCGGTGGTGTGTACCAGCGCCTCGATGGCGAGCTGGTAGCGCGGTCGCGTCCGGCCGCCGGTCATGGCGTACGGACGCACCAGCGGGTTGTTCGACGCCCCGGCGGGCGCCGGCTCGGGGGTGCGACGCTGGGGCTGCACGGGCTGGATGCGCGGGGCCGGCGGCTGGTCGTACGGCGACGGGCCGGGGCCCTGGGGCATGTACGGCTGCCGGTGGCTCGGGGCGGAGGGGTAGGCGTACGGGTTCGCGGAACCGTCGCCGCGGCCCTGGCCAGGGCCGTACGACCAGTTGCCCGAAGACGATCCGCCTGGGGGTGTTGCCACTTTTTCTCCTCCTCCGAGCGTGTCTGGCATCCCACCACGTGGAAGCCCGCGTCCCGAAACCTTACGGCCCCGGGACGCCAATACGCACCGTCCCCCTGTCAGTTGAGCAGGCTGCCCTGGAGCTCAGCCCGCAGATCCGGCGTCAGGACAGTACCGGCCCGGTCCACCAGAAGGGCCATTTCGTATCCGATGAGACCGATGTCCGCCTCCGGGTGCGCCAGCACCGCAAGCGAGGAACCGTCGGAAATGGACATGATGAAGAGGAATCCCCGCTCCATCTCCACAACCGTCTGGTTCACGCTGCCGCCCTCGAAGATCCGGGACGCACCGGCGGTCAGAGAGGTCAGACCGGAGGCGACGGCCGCGAGCTGATCGGCGCGGTCGCGGGGGAAGCCTTCGGACATCGCCAGAAGGAGTCCGTCGGCGGAGACCACCACCGTGTGGGACACCCCCGGGGTGTTGTCCACGAAGTTGGTGATCAACCAGTTCAGGTTCTGTGCCGCCTGGCTCATCGGGCTCACACTAACGCTCCTGGTTGTAGGTGCTGTCAGGACCGAAGCCCTGGCCGTTCGTTTCACTGCCTGCGCTCGCGCTGCGTCCACGCTGGACGCCTCGGCGCAGGTTGCTCAGCCTGCCCCGGACGTCCTCCGGGGCGCGGGAGACCTGTGGGCCCCCCTGGGGGGTGGTTTCGGCGGCGCCGTCGACCAGGTTGGCCTTGGGAATCCGCCGCGGCAGGCCGGAGGCTGTCACCCCGCCCGCCTTCGGCTTCCGAAGCTGCGCGGCCTGCTGCCAGCGGTCGTCGTTCGCCGACCGCCAGCTGCCATTGTCGCCGTTGTGCTCCGGAGTGGGCGCCGGCGCTTCCTCGTTCACGCGCTGCGCGGAGCCGTTCGAACCGCTCGCGTGGGATCCGCGGCGCGGCAGCCCGGCGTCGGTCAGCTCGTGGGCGGCGGAAGTGGCCGGTCCCGGACGGTCGAAGCCTACGCGGTCCTGCTGACTCGCGTCAGCGGTCCGCTTCGGTTCCGCTTCCGGTGCCTGAGCAGCGTACTGGGACCCGTAGCCGTTCTGGTAGCCGCTGTGCTGCTGGGGCCAGTCGTCCTGGTAGGACGTCCGGTCGAAGCCCGAGGGGTTGCCCGTGGTGTCGGCGTGCGCCGGCGCGGACTCCTCCTGCGCGGGCTCCGCATAGGACGACTCGGAGTAGCCGCCGGCGTTCTGGAAACCGTCGTTCTGCGGTACGTGGCCGTTCTGCCCGTAGTAGGAGTCCTCGTACGACGGCGCCTGCTGCCCGTCGTAGCCGCCGCGCTGCTCCTCGTACGCCGTGTGCCGGTCGTACCCGGCGCCCTGCTCCGGGAAGCCGCCCTGCTGGGCGTCGTAGGCGGACTGCTGCTGGGTGGTGGAGCCGAAGTCGTCGGCGTACCCGCCCTGCTCGGGGGTCTGCTCCTGGGGCCGGCCGTTCGACTGGGACTCCAGGGCCGCGCGGCGCTCCTCGCGCATCAGCGAGCGGCCGACCGGGTCCAGGTCCCGCAGGTCGTCGGGGACCTCGACATAGCGGCTGTCGTCGAAGCCCAGCTCCGCGGCCGTCCGCATCGGCTGGCTGAAGTCCTCACCCCGGTAGTTCTGCTCCGGGATGATCTGCGAGACGGTGAACTCGTCGCGCTGGACGTGCTGTTCGCCGCCACCGCCGTGCGTGATCGCGTCCGGCAGCATGACCAGCGAGGTCGTGCCGGCCTGCTCGCCCGAGGGGCGCAGCTGGACCCGGATGCCGTGCCGGTCGGACAGCCGGCCGACCACGAACAGGCCCATGCGCTGGGAGATCGCGACGTCCACGGTCGGCGGGTTGGCCAGCTTGTGGTTGATGTCGGCGAAGTCCTCGGCCGTCAGACCGATGCCCTTGTCGTGGATCTCGATCATCACGCGGCCGTCCGGGAGACGGGTCGCGGTGACACGGACCTTGGTCTGCGGGGAGGAGAACGTGGTGGCGTTCTCCAGCAGCTCGGCCAGCAGGTGCACGAGGTCGGTCACGGCCCGGCCGTGGATCTCGGCCTCCGGGACGCCCTGCAGCTCGATGCGCTCGTACTGCTCCACCTCGGAGGAGGCGGCGCGCAGCACGTCGACCAGCGGCACCGGCTGGTCCCAGCGGCGGCCGGGCTCCTCGCCGGCGAGGACCAGCAGGTTCTCGCCGTTGCGGCGCATACGGGTGGCGAGGTGGTCCAGCCTGAAGAGGTTCTCCAGCTGGTCCGGGTCGGCCTCGTTGTTCTCCAGGTCCGTGATCAGGGACAGCTGGCCCTCGATCAGCGACTGGTTGCGGCGCGAGAGGTTGGTGAAGATCGCGTTGATGTTGCCCCGCAGCAGGGCCTGCTCGGAGGCGAGCCGGACCGCCTCGCGGTGCACCTGGTCGAAGGCTCGGGCGACCTCGCCGATCTCGTCGGTGGTGGTGATCGGGATCGGCGCGACCCGGGTGTCGACCCGGCCGGGGTCGGTGCGCGAGAGCTGGTCGACCAGCATCGGCAGGCGCTGCTCGGCGATGCCGAACGCGGCGTTGCGCAGCTGGCGCATCGCGCGGCTCATCTGGCGGGCCACGGCACCGGCCAGGATGAAGGCGAGCAGCAGGGCGATCACCACGATGGCGCCGGTGACGATGGCGTCCTGCTTGGCGCTGTCGGCGATGCTCTGCGCGTCGGCCACGGCCTTGTCGACCAGTTCGGTCTCGACCTGGCGGTAACCGTCGAACTTCGCGGTGGAGGCGCCCATCCAGGTCTGCGGCGTCACGCCCTTGGCGGCCAGCTCCTCGGAGCTGAAGGTGCCGGCGGCGATGCCCTGGAGCATCTTGTCGGCGACGGGCATGGCGGTGTAGGCGCCACCCTGCGTGGAGCTGCTGTCACCGGCGTTGACGGCCGCGCCCCGGTCACCGACCTTCTGGCGCTGCTGCGCCATGACCTGGTCGAGACGGTCGACGTCGGCCTGGGTGGCGCCGGAGACGAACTCGTTGACGGCGATGCCCTCGAGGTAGCGGTACGTGGCGAGGGAGACGCGCTGCTGCGCGGCCACGCTCCGCTTGTCGGCGGGCCGGATCAGCAGGTGCACGCCGATCGCGCGCTGCAGCGAGGTCGCGGCCTTGGCGAGGGAGACGGCGTAGACGGTACGGCCGTAGGAGGTGACGTTGCCGGTGCCGAGGCTCAGCTCGTTGGCGAACTCCAGCAGGGAGTGCTGGACGAGGACGTAGCCCTCTTCCGTCTTCACCGGGTCCATCGGCTTGGTGAACGCGGCCTGACGCAGGGCGCCCAGCTTGTTCTCGTTGGACCGGAACAGCTGCATACGGCGGTCGAGAGCGGCCGTGTGCGGCAGGTTCTTCGCCGCCTCGTCGAACTTCCCCTTGGCCGAGTCGGTGGCGGCGCGCAGCTGCTTGACCTCGGCCGTCTCGCCCTTGCCCTGGAGCAGGTCGGGGGCGGTGAGGTCACGCTCGTCGAGCAGGGCCTGGCCGTAGTCCTCCGCTGCGCGGACCAGCAGGGCGACGTTCTCCGCGTCCTCCGCGTTCTGCCAGGTGTCGATCGAGCTCTTGACCTGGAAGCCGCCCATGACGAGGCCGACGAGCACGGGTATGAGCAGGATCGCGTTCAGCCGGGTCGGCACCCGCCAGTTGCGGGGGGAGAAGCGGCCGCCGCTCGGGGCCGGCGCCGCCGACGGTTCCGAACCGGGCACAGGAGCGGGCGCCGCTGTGCGCGGCGGCGGGGTGAAGTTGCCCCGCGCCGCCGGCTCGGGACTGTTCTTGCTTCGCCTCACTCGACCAACAACCTCTCGGCGGTCGGCACCTTCGTCGTGCCGCAGTGTGTCCGTGCCCGGTCGGCCAAACGACTCCCGGTAGGCCTACCAGTACGTCTTTGACTATTGGGCAGTTCAGGCATTCCAGCACGACGACCTGCGCTCTTCCAAACAGCGGAATGCGCGGGCTCGAGGTGATGTAAGCCCCGCATAAAACGGTCATAAAGAGCGAGCCCCGCCAAAAGACGGGGCGTTCGTGCGCACAGCGACACCGGGCGACCGCGACGCGTGGCGGTTCTCCACGATTCCTCTGCCGAACTGTTATGAACGCCGGAGCCGGCCGTGTCAAAGGCCACAGCCGGCTCCGTCACCGCCCCACGACAACTGCCGTATCGCCCTTCCGACTTGAGTGCCGGCCCGGCGCCCCACCGAGGTGGGCGCTAGCGCAGGCGTGCCATCAGGGCGTGTTCCACCAGCGTGATCAGGGCGGACTTGGCGTCGGCGCGGTGGCGGGCGTCGGTGGTGATGATGGGGGTGTCCGGGCCGATCTGCAGTGCTTCGCGGAC
>NZ_JBFAMH010000063.1:3999-5080 GCF_040656475.1 Streptomyces sp. NPDC049915 | reverse complement strand
GGGCACCCCGCTACGACGTCGGCAAAACCGTCAAACGCCCAGAGACCCTCAAGGCCATCGGCAAGCCCGGAAGATCTTGGTAGATAAAGAACAAGCTGAAGAGAGGCGCCGGAGGCAATGCGTGCGTCGGCTTCGATGACGCCTTCAGCCTGTCCAAGTGCGTCGCTGATGCCGTCGAGGCGAGCGTCGTGGGAGATGTCGTCGCCGGGGCCTCCGTAGCCGATGTGGCGGTCCGTCACGACCATGCGCAGGGCTGTCAGGGGGATGCCGAAGCGGTCGGCCCGACTTCCAGCTTCTGTTAGGACCTCTTACACCGCCAGCACCCCGCTGCGCAGCGCACTCCTCATGCGCTCCATGCCACTGTGGTACCGCTTCGACCTCGACCCTGTTTGGGTCACCGGCCACCCCACACGCCCGGACCGGCTCGTCTGGGACGCCCGCTCCGATGCTGACCACGATCAGGTGGTTGAGCTGCTGACGCGCTCCGCGGCCCGCATCCCAGGCGCCGTCTACCGTGAGAAAGCACCCTGCTCCGGGACTCTTCAGCTCGGCTCCGGCCGCGCAGCTGATCAGCAATTGCTAGGGGCCCGGCAGCCGGTCTTCAGCAGCGGCCTGACTAGTCGATTCGCGCGGTGGCCGTTCCGCGCCCACGGCGTCGTCGGCGTCCTCGGTTGCGGCGACGGGTCGTGCGCAGCCGTCCTGCACGCAGCCGGGCCGCGGCCTCCGGGGCCTTCTCGGACAGTTCCACGAGAGCTGGATGCGGGGCGGGCGGGACGTAGGGTTCGGAGGCCGCGACGCGGTGGCTGTCCGCGCCGGGCCTGCCGCCGTAGCGCCCCAGGAAGCCGGACTGGGCCAGCGCGGCGAGGCCGGTGGCCGCGGTCGCGGCCCACTGCGCGGGCCCCTGGGGCAGGCGGTCGACCAGCGCCGCGCCCACGAATGCGAGCTCCCCGGTGAGAAGCAGCACCCCGGTGGCCGCCAGACAACTCCGGGCGGTGGGGGGCCGGCGGGGGGGGCCCCCCCCCGGGGAATGGGGGGGGGGGGGGGGGGAGAGACGGGGGGGGTGGGGGGGGGTGTGGGCGGG
>NZ_JBFAMH010000063.1:0-3989 GCF_040656475.1 Streptomyces sp. NPDC049915 | reverse complement strand
ATCCTGCCCCGGGGTGGCCGCTAGACTAGCCGGGGCGGTGGGCCCGGGGCGGGCGCGCACCACCCGGTGGAACTCGGCGTGGGCGGCGCGGAAGACAGGGTCGTGGAAGGCGATGATGCCGAGCGTCGTGGAGGCGGAACGTCGGCGCAGTGCAGCGAGCAGGGCGTCCGGCAGGGGGTGCCCGGCGGTACGCGCTACGTCCGCGCCGGTCTCGGTCAGTGCCAGATTGCCGCGATGGTTGATGGTGACCAGGCCGTCCAGCAGGAGCTGGGCGGCGGCCGCCTGGATGTCGTCCTCGGTCAACCAGCGACCGGCGGCCGCACGGTAGGGGTCGACGGGTGCGGCAGGGAGCCACGCGCGCAGGCGGTCGCGCACGACGGGCGCCCCGTACAGAAGGACCGTGACGGAGACGACGGCACAGGCGAACGCGACGGGATCCACGCGCCGAGCCTAGGCCGTGTTCGCCCTGTCAGGACAGCCGCCCGCCAGGCCAACCACGACTGATCGTGTTGGCACTGGCGGTCAGCAGTGCCACCCAGAGGCCACCGGGACCGCAGCCACGCCCTGAGCACCACTCTCCCACCGCCGCTGACGCCGGTCAGCCGTATCACCGATCGGTGTCACCCCTCCACCCGGGAGAGGCCGCTTCGTCCGAGAGCAGACCGCGGACGTCGATATCCCCCGGCCTTCGAAGGGGGAAGACCAGGAGCCACCCGCCATGCCAGGACGGCCATCGGAACATGACCACCGCGGTTCCCAACCCCACGCCAGCGGGAACTGGGACCGCGCGACCTTCCGATGCACGCGTGTCATCCGGCCCACCACGCAGAATCCAGCGCGGTCACGCGTCGTCAACCCCCCGCCGTCAGCAAGGCGATTCAGGCCGTCTCCCAGCCCCCGGGGTTCAGTCAGATATCCGTCAAAGCGGATCAAGCCCACCGTCAACATCGCCCCCGTCCGACCGAGACGAGTGGCTGTAGCCCGTCTGATCGACGGCCACCAGCAGCGCCTGACTCGATACCGTGCTCCTGGCCCGCGCCGCGTACGCGGTGTACGAATCCCTCGGACAGCAACGCGCCCGGGTACGCACCATCGCGCTGCGCGCCGACGCCCTGCAGCCCGCGGCCAACGCCACCCGCCAGCTCACCCTCGACAACGCGGACGACAAGCCCCTCGCGATCGAAGCCGTCGCCGACCGCGCCCGCGCCCGCTTCGGTCACGGCGTGCTCTACCCGGCGTCCCTCGCGACCACAGCACGCACACCCCCGAGCGTGGGCGAAGATCCGGGCATCCACGGGCCGCAGCAGACAGGAGGCGGCAGGTGACATACCGCGTCAGGGTTCAGTTCACGCATGACGGCCCGGCGGTGACCGGGGAGTGGAGCGTCTCCGATCCCCCCGGCCAGTCACGCAAGAGCCAACGAACCAGTGGGCGGCATGGGTACGGTCAGCACCTGCGATGCCACCACGCCAATTCCGGGTCTGCCGTCGGCTCGTGATGCGTTCGCCTGAGGAGCAACACGTGGACTCCGCACAAGCCGTTACGTCGGTCGCCTCTCGAGCAGCTCGTTGAGGACCGACATCTTGTCGGGCCGTGCCTCCAGCAGGATGAGGCCGAGCACGGCAACCGGGTCGAGCGCGGGATCGCTGCGGGTGACGTATGTGTGGACAGTGCGGTCGGGCCGGGACGTCTCCCTGACCTCAAGGATGGTTCGTTCTTCGGATGTTACGGAGAAGTGCAGCTTTCTGCGGAATCGAGCACGGCGGATGCGGTACTCCGCTTCCCACAGCAGCACGGTGTTCCCACGACGCTCTCCCACCGGCTGTCCATGTGCCGACAGCAGGGGCTGCCCGTCATTGAAGTCGACGAGCAAACGCGGGTCGTCGCCGACTCGGTCCGTGCTGCCCAGCACATGCTGACGACCAGGGCCGGCCTGCGCCGCGAACGCTCCGACGGGTTCGCCGTCCAGTTGGAAGAACGAACTGAACGTCCACATCATCGACTGGCCCGGCCGAAGCCCACCGCTCGTCGTCACCGGCGCCTCACCCAGTTCCCGAAAAAGCACATCGTCGTTTCGCACATGGTCGCTGAGCCCCCATCGGCAGCTGGGACATGACATTCACCAACGGAGACGTGAGCATTCCCGACGCGGTTCTTCATGTTGTTGCTGTGCCTCCCGCGGAGCAGGGCGGGGGTGCTGGCCGAGCAACTCGCGTCGTCTACCGCAGTGGCCCTAGACATCGGCAGTCGAGTGAACGCCAGCGTTCCTCTCAGAACAAACGGCGCGGTCTGCGTCTATGACCTGTCCTCCTGCGCCCTCTGCGGTCACTTCAGCCAGTGCCTGCCCGACCATGCCGAGTGGAACTTGGCCGACGGCGCCAGGAATTGTCTACTCCCTTGACCTGGGTTGATCAACAACTCCTGGGTCCGAAGAGTGGGCCGTGGCGCAGGAGACACGCCTGACCTCCTGCGCAAAAAGGATCACCCTGCCGCGCTCGTGTCCGTGGTTCGCGGCTCGAACGCCCGCCCTCCCTTCAGAGGCAGGAGAAACAAGATGACATCCCGTAGTGCGATCAAGCGGGTCGGTATCGCCGCTGCGCTGGGCCTGGCTTCGGTGCTGACGTGCGTCTCGCCCGCGAGCGCCGCAACCGACATCATGAAGGCCGAGCCCTTCAACGCCAACAAGCTGATGTTGTCGATCTGCAATGGCCGCACAACTACCTCGTACTGGCGGCTCAACCTCCAGACCGGTGAGCTCGTGAAGCTCACACCGGCGCGTTGGAGCCTCCTGTTCAACGTCGGCTCCACCACGTTGAAGCAGCCCTGGGAGGCTTTCCAGGGCCACTGCTCCTACCCCCAGTCGTCCAGCTGGACCTGGAACGGCCCTGAGAAGCAGATCAGCGACACTCTGGTGAACTGCAGCTACAGAAGCACACTGAGCCTCTTCAGCCTGACCCTACAGTCAGCGCGGGTAGGCATCGCCGCCGGTGGAGATCCGACGTTCCTGTGATCTCGGCGGCGACCGCCGGGGTGTCGGCCCGGCCGAAGTCCGGGCGCAGGTCGCAGGTGGCGTGCCGGTCGCCGGTCGGCACGACAGGCCGGGTGATGGCTGCGGTCTTCGTCTGCATCCTCTTGACGAACTCTGCTCTATGCTCGGGCGATGGCCGATGTCTCGAGGATGAAGACCTTTTTTGCCAGCTGCATGGACAACACGGCGAAGGTCGGCTTCAGCCTTGTCGACGGTCGCGAGTTTCTCGGCTGGATCGCTGAGGTCGCGGACGATCGGGTATCGGTCGCTTGGGCACCCAGCCCGATCTTCATGCAAGCCACGGGCGGCGAGAAGTGGAATTTGGACGATTCGTGGATACCGTTCAGCGCGATACTGGCCGGGACACTCGCGTGGTACGACACGTCTGCCAGGCGGTGGGTGACGTACCCGCATTGAGCTTCTTCAGCGTTGCCGCTCCAGGGTGAGGATTCACCAACGAGGCCACCGAGCAGCGTGGTTGAGACGTCAGATATCTCGATCAACAGCTCGGGGGCCTCGCTCGTTGCGCTTCATGGACCGTCACCCGATCGTGCGGCAGACCCAAGCTCACTGAGTCGGCCGACGCAGACTGAGGGCCCGCCTGCCGCAGCACGCCGTGGCTTCGCCCCGCCCGCCGACGGGCACGGACCGCCACGACCACGTCATGCTTGATCTTGAGCGGGTAGCCCAACTCAGGGTGCTCGGAGCGGCGTTGGTGGACCGCCGGGGAATGACAAGATCAGTGCACTGAATCGGACCTGGTTAAATGGCCCTAACAAAGCCTTTGGACGTGGCGGTGGGTGATCAGGCAGACGGCGAGGCCGAGGAAGGCCTCGTGGATGTCGTCGCGTCGTTCCCACCGGATCCGCAGTCGGCGAAAGCCATGCAGCCAGGAGATCGTCCGCTCGACGACCCAGCGAAAGGTGCCCAGGCCGGTGCCGTGGGGCTGCCCGCGTTCGGC
>NZ_JBFAMH010000062.1:0-5886 GCF_040656475.1 Streptomyces sp. NPDC049915 | reverse complement strand
GCCGAGGTGGCGATCAGGACCACCCAGGGCAGCCGGCCGTCCGCCGCGAACAGGGTGGTGAACAAGGAGGGCGCGACGGGGGCGCGGCTCGTGTGAGTGGGCGCGGGTCGTCGGGCGTGTGCGGGTGGGTGGGGGCCGGTGGCGTGGTTCCCCGCGGCCCTGGGTCGGCTGCAGTCACCTCGGTCACGCCTGGGCGAGAGCCTTCAGTGCTCTGCGCGCCACCTCTCTTCCGATCGGCAGGGATGCCGTGGCCGCCGGGGACGGGGCGTTCAGGACGTGCACGGTGCGTGCGCCCTCACGGATCAGGAAGTCGTCCACCAGCGTGCCGTCGCGTAGGACCGCCTGCGCCCGTACCCCCGGCTCCGTGCGCACCAGGTCCCGCTCCTCCACCGCCGGCAGGAGCCGTCGTACCGCGTCCACGAACGCTCCCTTGGACACCGACCGCCTGAGCTCACCCGCGCCGTACCGCCAGTGGCGGCGGGCTATCCGCCACGAGCCGGGCCAGGCCAGGGTCCCCGCCAGCTCCCGCGGCCGGACGACCCCCCAGCCGTACCCCTCGCGGGCCAGGGCCGGCACCGCGTTGGGGCCCACGTGGACGCCGCCGTCGATGCCCCGGGTCAGATGGACCCCGAGGAAGGGGAACGCCGGGTCCGGTACCGGGTAGACCAGGCCCTTCACCAGCTCCGGGCGCGCCAGCTCGTAGTACTCCCCACGGAACGGGACGATCCGCACCTCGGGGTCGTCGCCGGTGAGCCGGGCCACCTCGTCGCAGTACAGCCCGGCGCAGTTCACCAGGACGCGGGCGCGGACGACGTCGCCGTCCGCCGTGCGCACGGCGACGCCGAGCGAGGGCCGCCGGTCGACCTGGACGACCTGTGCGCCGTAGCGGATCTCCGCGCCGGAGGCCTCGGCGAGCTGCCGGGCGACGCCGACGAAGTCGCAGATCCCGGTCGTGCCGACTTGGATCGCGGCGAGGCCGCGCACCTCCGGCTCGTACTCGGCGATCTGGGACGCGCCCAGCTCGCGCACCGCTATGCCGTTCTCCCGGCCGCGCTGCACCAGCGCGTGCAGCCGGGGCAGCTCGTCCCGGTCCGTGGCGACGATCAACTTGCCGGTGACGGCGTGCGCGATGCCGTACTCCGCGCAGAACTTGACCATCTCCGCCGCGCCGCGCACCGCGAAGCGCGCCTTGAGCGAGCCCGGCTTGTAGTAGATGCCGCTGTGGATGACGCCGCTGTTGCGCCCCGTCTGGTGCCGGGCCGGGCCCGGCTCCTTCTCCAGCACCGTCACCCGCGTCCCCGGCGCGGCACGCGTGATCGCGTACGCGGTGGACAGCCCGACGATGCCACCGCCGACCACCAGCACGTCACAGTCGTACGCGACCTTCTGCCGCACCTGCACCACCTCCCGCTTCGATAGTGCACTGCGCCACTGACAACGCCTTCAAACGCGTGCGGCGCCGCCGGTCTCCGGCCCGGGTCAGGCCGTGGTCAGCAGGGGCCTGGCCCGCTCGCGCAGCTCGACCACGCGCGGCTCGTCGCCGTACGGCTCCAACCGGTGCAGCAGATCCTTCACGTACTCCGTGGTGCGCGCCGACGAGATCCGTCCGGCGACCTCCACCGCCCGCACGCCCTGCTCGCAGGCCGCGTCGAGGTTGCCCGACTCCAGCTCGGCGACCGCGGCGACCACGAGCCGCAGTCCGTGCGAGCGGACGAACTCCTCGGTCGGCTGCGACAGCGCCTGCTCGGTGAAGCGGCGCACCTGGCGCGGCGCCTTCAGGTCGCGGTAGCACTCGGCGGCGTCGGCGGCGAACCGGTCGTAGGAGTAGAAGCCCAGCCAGGAGGGGTCGTGGTCGCCGGGCCGGGCGCGCTCCAGCCAGCTCTCCGCGGCCTTCAGCGCCGTGCCGGCGGCCTGCGCGTCACCGGCGCGTGCGTGCGCGCGTGCCTCGACGAGGCGGAAGAAGCTCATGGTGCGGGCCGTGGCCAGCCCCCGGTTGCGTTCCAGAGCGGCCTGCGCGAGGTCGACGCCTTCGTCGCCGAAGCCGCGGTACGTCGACTGCAGCGACATCGACGCCAGGACGTATCCCCCCAGCGGCACGTCCGCCGCCGCGCGCGCCAGGCGCAGCGCCTGGATGTAGTACCGCTGCGCGGCCTCCTGCTGGCCCGTGTCGAAGGCCATCCACCCGGCGAGCCGGGTGAGCTCTGCGGTCGCGCCGAACAGGGCGCGGCCGACCTCGTCGGAGTAGGAGCCGAGCAGCAGCGGTGCCGCCTCGACCCTTAAGCACTCCGGCACCATCGACGAACGCCAGTCGCCCCCGCCGTACTTGGAGTCCCACCGCCGGGCGTCCTCGGCGGCCTCCCGCAGCTTCTGCACATCACTGTGGCCGACTTTGATCGGTGCGCCCACCCCCTCCGCGGGGCCCGCCTCGCGCGCCACCGAGCTGTCGGCCGGGGTTATCAGCCACCGCGAGGCGGGCGTCGCGTACGCGCTCACCGCGAAGGATCCGGCCAGCGACTGCCAGATGCCGCCGGAGCCGGCCCGGCGCCCGGCGAGGTCCAGCCGGTACAGCTCCGTCGCCGAGCGCACCGCCTGTCCGACGTCCCGGGGGAAGGCGAGGCCCACCTCCGGCGCGGGGTCGGCGTCCGCGAGGCCGATCTCGTGCAGCGGGACCGGACGGCCCAGCTTCTGGCCGATGGCGGCCGCTATGAGGTGCGGCGCGGCACCCTGCGGCACCATGCCCTTCGACACCCAGCGCGCCACCGACGTCTTGTCGTAGCGAAGAGTCAACCCGCGCTGCGCACCAAGGTCGTTGACGCGCCGGGCGAGTCCTGCGTTGCTGATTCCCGCGAGGGCGAGAACGGCGCCGAGCTTTTCGTTCGGCCCGCGTTGCTCCCTGGACATGGCCACCCCTCGACAAAGCCGGCTGCCGCTCTGGCATAACCACGCGGCATTCGTAAACCCAGCGTAGTTCCTTGGCTTCCAAGCGTTAAGGGGCTTTGTTCCGGTTGGCGGGATTGTGGTCCGCACGGGAGTACGGGCCGTGCACGCTGTGTCGTGGCGCGCTCCTGACGTGTGGCCGTGCGCCCGCACGTGCGCTCTTCTCCAGCCATCTCGGGAGCGGTTCCATGGGCGTTGCGTGGGTCGGCCCGCTGTACTGGATCCAGTGGGCTGGGGGATACCGCCGCCTTCATCCCCGCGGGCGGCGGACCGGTCCGGGAGGCGCCACAAGCCTCCCGGACCGCACGCCTGCCGGTCGTGCGCAGAACCTGCACGGAGCGTGCACGACAGTGATCCAACGGCCGCGCCGAGACGCCGAATTGGCCGAAACTCGCCCCCGTGGCTCTCGTTTGATTTCCGCTCCCACCATGGCAGTTGAGGGCGCACGGGGTATTGCGGAGGAGCGCACAGGGGGCGCATTCGCGCCGTAGATGCCGTACCGTGCGCGGGAGTCGACGGTGCCGACGCCAGGGTGACCGGGGCGCGATCAGGGTCGGCGGGGGCGCACTCGGGGGAGCATGAGCGCATCTGTCGCACCTCTGCGGCGTGTCCTTCGTGGCAGCATGGTGAACCGTTCGTACGGTGCACTGGTTGTCCACAGCCTGTGGAGGCGTCGATGCGGTGGTTGGTGGGATGGAGCAGCACCGCCGCGGGAGCCGTGGCGACCGGCTCCGCCGGCGCCACCGGGTACGACGGTGAGACCGTGCACCCGGTGGGTTCCCAGCTCCTGTGGGGCGACCCCGACCCCCTGTGGGCCGTCGGCGACTGGCGCCCCGACGAGGTACGCGTCGTCAAGGCCGACGACCAGACCCGGATGGCGGTCCTCGGCCTGTGCGGCGCGAGCGACGAACAGCTGCGCGTCGGGCTCCTCGCCGCGCGCGGCGGCGCCCTGCGCCACCTGACCGCCTGGCCCGGCAGCTACACGGCCGTCGTCAAGGTCGGCCGCCGCGTCACCGTCTGCGGCGACCTCGCGGGCGCGCGACCGGTGTTCCACACCCCCTGGGCCGGCGGCACCGCCTACGCCACCGCCGCGCTGCCGCTCGCCGACCTGATCGAGGCCAACCTCGACTTCGGCCACCTCGCCGCACTGCTCGCCGCCCCCGACGTCCCCGCCGCGCTGCACGACTCGACGCCGTACGCGGGCGTGCACCGCATCCCTCCCGGGCACGCGCTGATCCTGCGCGCCGGGGCCCGCGAAATCGCCGGGTACGAGCCCGTCGCCTCCCTCGCGGTCGCCGCCCCCCCGGCCGACCCGGACCGCGCGGTCGACGGTGTGCGCGACGCGCTGATCGAAGCTGTACGCGCGCGTATGGCCGCGCCGCGGCACGTGCCCGACCTCGACCCCGGCCCGGTGCCCGGGATGGGGCCCGCCGAACGCCGCGCCGCCCGCGGGATGCCGGTGCCCGGCATCGGCGCCGACCTCTCCGGCGGCCCCGCCTCCAGCACGCTCGCGCTGCTCGCCGCCGGGCTGCCCGGGATGCCGGGCACGCTCCTCGGACACGGGACCGGCGCCGGGGAGCGGCTGCTGGCGGTCACCTTCAACGACCTCGCCGTCCCCGGCCATGAGGCCGAACTGGAACGGGCCGGCGCACTCGCGGCCAACCCGCGCCTGCACCACGTCGTCGTGACGGGCGGGGAGGAGGTCCTGCCGTACGCCGCTCTGGACGGGCCGCTGACGGACGAGCCCGGGCCCTCCCTGGTGACGGCCGCCCGGCATCGCGCCCGGTTCGCCTCGGGCAGCGCGGACCACTTCATCGGATACGGCGCCCGGCAGGTGCTCGACGCCCATCCCGCGCGGCTGGCCGACCTGCTGATGGACCGCAAGCGGCGCCACCTGGTGCGGCCGGTGGCCGCGCTGGCCAAGGCGGACGGGTCGGTGCTGGTTCCCGCGCGCGTGTACGGCGCGGCGCGGCGGCTCGCCCGCACGCCGTACCGCACGGGCCTCGACGTGCTCGCCGCGCGCCTGATGGACCGGCGGCTCGACGAACCCCAGGGGGCCGTGGGGGCGTTCCTGGCGGCGCTCACCTGGGCCAGACCGGGGCCTGCCGCGCGCTGGCTGACCGGGGAGGCGCTGGCTGAAGTATCGGTTCGCCTGCAGGGGGCGACGCACCGGTCCGGGGTGGGGCCGGGTCAGCGGCCCGGTGACTATCGCGCGCGTGCGGCGCTCGCCCGGCATGCGGCGGATCTGCGGGTGCTGGAGCAGGCGGCGGAGATCCGCAGCCAGCGGCTGCACGCGCCGTTCCTCGACAACCAGGTCGTCCGGGCGTGCCGGGCACTGCCGGAGACGCTGCGGGTGCAGCCGGGGGCGCGGGCGGACATCCTGCGGACGGTGCTCAAGGGGGCGGGCGTGACCGATCTGCCGCCCGGCTGGGGGGCGCCGTCCCAAGCGCCGACCGCTGCGGCGGCGCGGACGGGGCTGCGGGTGGCCTCCGAGCCGTTGCTGGAGCTGTTCGACTCTCCGCTGCTCGCGGAGGCGGGGCTGATCGAGGCGCGGGTCGTGCGTCAGGCCCTGCGGGGGGCGGTGGCGGGTGAGCCTCTGCCGCTCGACGGGCTGGCCGATCTGATCTCCCTCGAACTGTGGCTCCGGCGCCTGCTGTCGCGACGCGGCACCTGCTGGACGGGGACGCCGGCGCGGGCGCGGGCGGTGCCGGGGGGGATCGTGAGGCCGCGGGGGGCGGTGGAGTCGGTGCGGGGGATTGGGAGCGGGCGGGGGTGAGGGGGCCTGCGGCGCCTGGGCCGGTTTTCGTCTGCGGGTTTCGTTGTGGCTGGTCGCGCAGTTCCCCGCGCCCCTTTGTGCCTGCGGCGGCCCGTTGCTGTCCGGTGGCCGGTTGCGGTAGCGCCTTGCGTTGTCTGTGAGTCGGGGCCGGGGTGGGGGGTGTCCGTCCTCGG
>NZ_JBFAMH010000061.1:0-6016 GCF_040656475.1 Streptomyces sp. NPDC049915 | reverse complement strand
GGGGTGTCCGTCCTCGGTCCGGCCGTCCGTTTCCGACGGGGGCGCTGTTGCCCGGTGCCGGCCGCTGCGGGCGGACACCCCCCACCCCGTCCCCTTCCCGCCGCGCGCGGCTGCGGCGCCGCCGTGGCGGGCGCAGTTGTGGGCCGCCGTCCTGCGTAGCTGCGGGCAGTCGCAACGCCGGGCGGCCGCCCTGCCGACATAGCTGCGGGCAGTCGTGACGCTGGGGCGGCACGGGTGGGCTGGGGGTCCCCCCTGCTCGAAGAGCTTGGGGGAGGCACCCCGTCGCGCCGGGCTGCGCACCCACCCCCGGCCGGCCACCGCACGGGCGCCAGTGAACGCCGGGTGCGCAGCCCAACCGCAGATCACCGTGCAGGCCGGGCGCGCAGCCCAATGGAGGTCACCGCGGTGTCGGTGGGGCAACTGGACGGCGTTGTCCACAGGCCACCGCATGGGGTCCTTCCCGGCGGTACGCTGACCAGGCACAACCCCAGACTCCGCCGTATCCGAAGGGACAGCCCATGCCGCTCGAAGCCGGCCTCCTGGAGATCCTCGCCTGCCCGGCCTGCCACTCCCCCCTCAAGGAGCAGGACACCGAGCTGATCTGCACCGGTCAGGACTGCGGCCTGGCGTACCCGGTCCGCGACGGCATCCCCGTGCTGCTCGTCGACGAGGCCCGCCGCCCGGCGTAACACCGCCGCGAAAGCCCGCGCACGACGACACGGCGATCGGAGACTGCCGCCATGCTCGACGAATCGCTGCTCGACACGCCGGAGGCCCTGGCCGAGGCCGACCGCCGCGCCCTGCTGCGCGGCGCCGCCGAGGCCGGCGCCCGCGTCCGCACCGCGGCCCGGCACGCCGCCGAGGCCGGCATCAACGGGCTCAAACCCGACGGCCGCCCCCGCGCCGTGCTCATCGCCGGCCCCGGCGCCGCCGCCACCCACGCCGCCGACCTGCTGGGCACCCTCGCCGGCCCCGGCAGCCCCGTCATCCGGCTCGCCCCCACCGGCGTCGCCCCCGCCGCGGGCGCGCTGCGCTGGGAGCTGCCCGGCTGGACCGGCTCCGTCGACCTGCTGCTGATCGCCACCCCGGACGGCACCGAGCCTTCGCTGTCCCAGCTCGCCGAACAGGCCTACCGCCGTGGCTGCACGGTCGCCGCCGTCGCCCCCGCCGGCACCCCCCTCGCGGAGGCCGTCGCGGGCGCCCACGGCATGTTCCTGCCGATGGCGACCGCCCCGTACGACCAGGAGGAACCGCTCGCCGCCTCCGCGCCGGGTGTCCTGTGGGCGCTGCTCACCCCGCTGCTCGCCCTGCTCGACCGCATCGGCCTGCTCACCGCGCCGTCCGACGCCCTGGAGAAGGTCGCCAACCGCCTCGACCACGTCGCCGAACGCTGCGGCCCCGCCATCGCGACGTACAGCAACCCGGCCAAGACCCTCGCCGCCGAACTGGCCGACGCCCTGCCCCTCGTCTGGACCGAGGGGACCTCCGCAGGACCGGCCGGCCGCCGCTTCGCCGCCGCGCTCGCGGAGCTGTCCGGCGTGCCCGCGGTGGTCGCCGAACTGCCCGAGGCGCTCGCCGCGCACAGCGCCCTGCTCGCCGGCCCGCTGGCCGCCGGCGCGGACCCGGACGACTTCTTCCGCGACCGCGTCGAGGAACCGCCCGCGATGCACGCGCGCGTGGTGCTGCTGCGTGACCGCCCGATCGGCAGCCTCACCGCCGCCCCGGCCGCCCGAGACCTGGCCCTCAGCCACGACACCCCGATCAGCGAACTGGAACCGCAGGAGGGCGACGAGCTGGAGACCCTGGCCGAGCTGATCGCCATCACCGATTTCGCCGCCGTTTACCTGGCCGTCGCGTCAAGGGCCTGATCTTTTCCCGGGCGCCGAACGCCCGTCCTCGGCCCGCACGCATCCCGCAGAGAGATCCCATGGACCGCCTCGACAACACCGTCCGCCCCTACGCCTGGGGTTCCACCACCGCGATCCCGCAGCTGCTCGGCGTGAAGCCGACCGGCGAACCGCAGGCGGAGATGTGGATGGGCGCGCACCCGGGCGCTCCCTCGCGCACTGCGCGCGGAACCCTCGCCGACGTCATCGCGGCGGACCCCGAGCGGGAACTGGGCCCCGCGGCCGTGGCGAAGTTCGGCCCGCGCCTGCCGTTCCTGCTCAAACTGCTCGCCGCCGACGCGCCGCTCTCGCTCCAGGTCCACCCGGACCTGGCGCAGGCCCGGCAGGGATACGCCGACGAGGAACGCCGCGGCATCCCGCTCGACGCCCCGCACCGCAACTACAAGGACGCCAACCACAAGCCCGAACTGATCTGCGCGCTCACCGACTTCGACGGCCTGTGCGGCTTCCGCGACCCCGTCCATGCCGCCGACCTGCTGGCCGGTCTCGGCGTCGACTCCCTCAAGCCGTACGTCGACGTGCTGCACGCCCACCCCGAGGAAGCGGCCCTGCGCGAGGTGCTGACCGCGATCCTCACCGCGGACCGCGAGGAGATGGCCCACACCGTCGCCGAGGCCGCGGCCGCCTGCGACCGGCTCGGCGGCACTTACGCCCCCTACGCCGGCCTCGCCCACCACTACCCGGGCGACCCCGGCGTCATCGCCGCGATGCTCCTCAACCACGTCCGGCTCCAGCCCGGTGAGGCCCTCTACCTCGGCGCCGGCATCCCGCACGCCTACCTCGACGGCCTCGGCGTGGAGATCATGGCCAACTCCGACAACGTCCTGCGCTGCGGCCTGACCCCGAAGCACGTCGACGTCCCCGAACTGCTCCGCGTTGTCCGCTTCGAGGCGAGCGACCCGGGCGTGCTGCGACCCGAGGCCTCCCCGGACGGCGAAGAGGTCTACGAGACCCCCATCGACGAGTTCCGGCTCTCCCGCTACACCCTGCCGGAGGGCGGCGCCGCCCACGTCCTCACCCGGTCCACCCCGCAGATCCTGCTGTGCACGGCGGGCACCGTGCGGGCCGGGGAACACCAGCTGACCGCCGGTCAGTCCGTCTTCGTCCCCGCGGGGGAGAAGGCCGAGGTGTCCGGCGCCGGCACGCTGTTCCGGGCCACCGTGATCGCCTGAGCGCCGACTCCGAACGCGGCCCCGGTGTGTTCGTACGACCGTGGCTGTGGACACTCGGGAACGCCGGAGCCACGGGGGCTGCAAGAATGGCCCACCGGCAAAGGGCGGGCAAAGGCCCGGACGGCGACAACGCACGCAGGCGAAGGGACAACGCGGACACATGAGCGCGTCAGGCGGCACCAAGGCGATCGTGGCGGCACTCGGCGCCAACCTCGCGATCGCGGCATCGAAGTTCGTGGCGTTCGCGTTCAGCGGCTCGTCGTCGATGCTCGCCGAGGGCGTGCACTCGGTCGCCGACTCCGGCAACCAGTTCCTGCTGCTGGTCGGCGGCAAGCGCGCCCAGCGCCAGGCCACCCCCCAGCACCCCTTCGGCTACGGCCGCGAGCGGTTCATCTACGCCTTCCTCGTCTCCATCGTCCTGTTCTCGGTCGGCGGCATGTTCGCCATCTACGAGGGCTACGAGAAGGTCCGGCACCCCCACGAACTGGAGCACTGGTACTGGCCGGTGGGCGTCCTCGCCTTCGCGGTCGTCGCCGAGGGCTTCTCCTTCCGCACGGCCATCAAGGAGTCCAACGAACTGCGCGGCAAGCTCTCCTGGGCGCAGTTCATCCGCCGCGCCAAGGCACCCGAGCTGCCCGTCGTCCTGCTCGAGGACTTCGGCGCGCTCATCGGTCTGGTCCTCGCGCTCTTCGGCGTCGGCATGACCCTGCTCACCGGCGACGGCGTCTGGGACGGCATCGGCACCATCTGCATCGGCGTCCTGCTCGTCCTCATCGCGCTCGTCCTGGCCGCCGAAACCAAGTCGCTGCTGCTCGGCGAGGCCGCCGGCACCGAAGAGATCAAGAAGATCGAGGCCGCGATCGTCGACGGCGACACCGTCCCCCGCATCATCCACATGCGCACGCTCCACCTCGGCCCCGAGGAACTGCTGGTCGCCGCCAAGATCGCCGTCCAGCACGACGACACCGCCGCCGAGGTCGCCACCGCCATCGACGCCGCCGAGGCCCGCATCCGCGCCGCCGTGCCCATCGCGCGCGTCATCTACCTCGAGCCCGACATCTACAGCGAGGCCGCGGCCGCCAACGGCCCCGACCCCCAGGCCACCCCGGGCGGCCCGGCCCCGCAGAGCCCCGGGCACTGAAGCACCGGGCACTGAAGCACCCCTACGGCTGCTGCATCACCCACGGCGGCGCGGGCGGCACCAGCGTCCGCGCCCTGCGCCGCACGGCAACCGCGGCGATCCCGAGCCCCACACCGGTCAGCACCAGCACCGCCGCGAGGATGAGCGCCGTACCGACCAGCCCCGGCACGGTGTAGTCGTCGATCACCCGCCCGCGCACTGCTGACAGCGGCACCGTCCCGCCCTGGTCGTCGAGGAAGGCCCGCGAGTCCCGGGCGTTCCCGCGGTTGTCACCCAGCAGGAACAGCCGGCCCTCCGGCACCCGTACGTCGTAGTGCGTTCCGGCGAGCCAGTCATCGGCCTGCCCGCCGCGCACATACGGCTCCTGCAGCGGCCTGCCGTTCAGGGTGACGTGCCCGCCCGGACCCTTCCCCGTGCAGCAGGAGATGCGGTCACCGCCGACGGCGACGACCCGCTCCACCAGTAGGTCGTCGAAGCCGTACCGGTCCGGCGCGGAGAACAGCACGACGTCACCGCGCCGCACCTGGCTCCCGTCGATCCGCTCGAACATGATCCGGTCACCGGGACGGTACGTCGGCCTCATGCTCTCGCCACGCATCACGGAACCGCCGTACCCGGCCCGCGCGTACCCCGCACCGCCGAGCCCCAGCAGCACGCCCACCACACCCACCACGACGGCCGCGATCGCGAGCCCCCGTCCCTTGCCGGACATTGCGTCCCCTCCCTTTGCGGCCCTTCCGCGGGCGCAGAGCGTAGCGGTCCGCTCGCCGGGGTACGCGACCCGCCCACCCCCTCTCACCGGCCCGGACAGCCCGGCACGGCATCGGTGAACGCCCGACGCTTTCCGGTGCGGACTGGGGACGACCCGGCCGACCGTGTAGCTTGGGAGAGAGCCAGACGTCGCTGCTGATGGCGGTCGGGCGGTCCCGGCGCGGACCGACCGAGGGAGAGAGGGCCTCCGACGGACTGCGCTGCGCGCACGCGGGCATGCCTGTGTCCCTCTGGGCACCCCTGTGTCCGCCGCCGCGCAGGTCAGCCCTACCCACACCTCGACCAACCCGAGGAGCAGCCCGAATGACGACTGTCGACAACCGACAGGACTTCAAGGTCGCCGACCTGTCCCTGGCCGAGTTCGGCCGCAAGGAGATCAACCTCGCCGAGCACGAGATGCCGGGCCTGATGGCGATCCGCAAGGAGTACGCCGAGGCACAGCCCCTCAAGGGCGCCCGCGTCACCGGCTCGCTGCACATGACCGTGCAGACCGCCGTCCTCATCGAGACCCTGGTCGCCCTCGGCGCCCAGGTCCGCTGGGCCTCCTGCAACATCTTCTCCACCCAGGACCACGCCGCCGCGGCCATCGCCGTCGGCCCGAACGGCACGCCCGACAACCCGCAGGGCGTGCCGGTCTTCGCCTGGAAGGGCGAGACCCTCGAGGAGTACTGGTGGTGCACCGAGCAGGCGCTGACCTGGCCGGGCACCCCCACCGGCGGCCCGAACATGATCCTCGACGACGGTGGTGACGCCACCCTCCTCGTCCACCAGGGCGTCGAGTACGAGAAGGACGGCAAGGTCCCCTCGCCCGACACCGCCGAGTCCGACGAGCACCGCGTCATCCTCGAACTGCTCACCCGCACCGTCGCCGAGACCCCGCAGAAGTGGACCCAGCTGGCGTCCGAGATCCGCGGTGTCACGGAGGAGACCACGACGGGTGTCCACCGCCTGTACGAGATGATGCGCGACGGGACGCTGCTGTTCCCGGCGATCAACGTCAACGACTCGGTGACGAAGTCGAAGTT
>NZ_JBFAMH010000060.1:0-9328 GCF_040656475.1 Streptomyces sp. NPDC049915 | reverse complement strand
CGGGCCCTTACCGTCTGCCGCAGTGGTCAGCGGGCCAGAGCCGATCGGTGTCTCGCGTGTTCCAACGAGCCATTGGCAGGAACTGTGCGCGGAACCGCTTAGGGGCGTCTGCGGATCGCCGCGCCGGGACTGGAGCCCCCTGAGAAGTCCTCGGCGGTGGTGAGGGCCGCCAGAGCTTACCCATGACGCTGTGTCATGTCCGGCAATTCCAAGGGACAGCGCGGAGGACACGATGAGGCCGGCAGCGGCCGCGCCGCGATGCACAAGCCGGGTGGCCAGCGCCCTCTTTCCAGGTAGCAGCCCCCGGCCGCCCAGCTGGTCAGGGGCTGCTTCAATCAGGTCGACGGTCGGGTCAGAGCCCAGCGTGCTGAAGCAACCTTCGGACGATGCTGGTGATGATCAGCATCCTGAAGCGCGCCTCGTCCGCGCTGGAGCGGCCGGGGTGGGGACCCTCGGGGTGTGAGATGCCCCAGGCCCCCTGCATGAGTCGGCCCCACTTTTCGGGGACGACCTTTTTCTGGTCGACCATGTAGTTGATGGCGTTGCCCCCCCGCTACGCCCGTGTAGCCGTACTTCTGCGCGACTCGGAAGGGCTGCGCTCCTCGATGGCCAGCCGTCCTGGCGGACGCCTGGCCGTGCCGCGTTTGCGGTGTCCCTGGAAGAGGTCTCAAGAATCGAGCACGGCGGCGACGGCCTCGATCTCGACGAGTTGGTCCTTGTAACCGAGCACAGTGACGCCCATCAACGTGCTGGGGACGTCATGGTCAGCGAACGAGTCCCGGACTACCTGCCAGGCGGCCACCAGGTCCTCCCGCCGGGCCGATGCGACGAGAACCCGTGTGCTGATGACGTCCTTGAGTGACGCGCCTGAGGCAGTAAGAGCGGCCTGCATGTTCTCGATGGCCTTCGCTGCTTGGCCCGCGTAGTCCCCGATCGCTGCTGTGGAGCCGTCATCGTTCAGCGGACACGCCCCCGCAAGGAAGATCAGGCGTGACTCGGCGGGAGCCGTGGCCGCGTAGGCGTACTCGGCGACGTCGGACAGGGCGGTGGAGCGGATCAAAGTGATGGCACGAGCCACGGTCGTGGGGTCCTTTCCCCTCGGGTGTTCAGCGCGGACATCCTGCCAACGGCCAGTTGGCTTCCGCCTTCCCTTTTCTCGCCGCCCTGCAAGAACGCCGTCACATCTGCTCGACATTCACGAACCGCATGATCACCAACTGACTCCGGAACCAGTCGACAAACGCTGTTCCTAGACATCAACGAAGCCAGGCGGGGGGTGGCCCACCCGCGTGAAGCCTCCTACCACGAGCGCAGCACCGTCGCGGAGCCATTCGCCCAGCACAGCGGGAAGGATCTACCGTCGGCCGCGGCATCGGTGATGGCGAGGGCGAGGGTGGGCATGAACGCGCGGCAGTCACGGCTGGACGCCCTTCGCTCCCTGCGCGAGCGCGAGACAGAGTCCGTCTGCGGCTGGGTGCTGTCCACTGATGTGCCGCCCGGCCTCCAGCAGTTGCTGCAGACCGCGGCCGCCCAAGGCCTGGTCGAGCTCGCCGACCGGGAGGCCCGCGCGGAACTGTCCGCCTACGCGGGACGTCCGGTGCTGTGGGCCGCTCGCCTCAGCGAGCAGGGTCACGACGTCTTGACCTACCTGCACGCTGCTCCCGCCCCCACCCCGCACGGCACACCACCCACAGCTTCAGAGCAGGTGATCGAGCTGCGGCCCGCGCAAATGGACGCCCTGCGCGTCTACGCGAACCTTGCCCCGTCCTGCGCGTACCACCGGCCGACGGCCTCGTTGAGCGCGTACGCACCGCCTACTTCGACCGGCCAGGCAGCCGCTGGCGCATGACCCTCACAGTCGAGCAAATCGACTCGGTCGCCTACGCCTTCCACCTGCGCGCGCTCAGCGGCTCGGTGGCGGAGGCCAACTGGTTCGTCCGCGAATACGGGGTCACCCACCGTGCCGACCCGTCGACCGGCCGTCCTGTCGCCGTGCGTTCTCCAGGGCCCGCCGCGTCCGGCTGATGGCCAGGCTTGGGCAGCCCGCAACACCCCCAAGGGGGGCTCCCTCGCACCGCATACAACTGCCCAACACCGTTAGCGTCCGCGGCGAGCAGGTTGTACAAGCGGATGGAGCGGACTCATGCAGAACGACCAACCGAAGATCAGCGCCTTCGCGGGCCTGGCTGCCGCGGTGGCGGCGCTCGCCGTCTTCGTGTGCCCGGCACTGCTGCCGGTACTGGGGGTAGCGGTAGCGGTGTACGCCCTCTTCGCCGGCTGAGGGGCTCGGTCTCGGACAGCTGAGGGAGGCCTCTGCCCACCTGTCCTGCCTGGATCTTGGTGTGCTCCGCTCCTTCTCAGAAGTTGGCGCTTCAGCCCACGACCCGCGCCGTCACCGGCAGTCAGGCTACTGGCTGCGGACACCTCTTCAGCCTTGGCCGACCGGCCGCCGCCACATCGGCTGTGGATGGCATGAGTGAGAGCAGCGTGAGGACGTATCACCAGGGCGAGATCGCCCCCCTGGGGTCTACGAATGCGACTGCAGGCAACGCCGCGAGTACAGCATCGATGTGAAGGGCCACCGGTTCCCGCCCCTACGACAGCTGCATCGGCAGCGGCTGGCGCCGATCCCGCACTGGTACCCGGTCTGCAGCACGCCCTGGATCTCCTTCGTAACCTCCCCTCCTCCGAGGAAGAACTGGAGATGGAGTGGGCCCGGGGAGTCCTGGCGGCCGCCGGCATCGATCCCAAGCACGAAGTGCGCGCCATCAAGGCGCTGCGCGACGCCAAGCCGGAACTGTCGCTGGGGACCGCAGCGTGTCGTCCGTGGCCTCCCGTACCAGGTCCAGGTCGTCGAGTCGCCGGGGCCGCAGAACCAGTGCGTCACCGGCACGGATCCGGGGAACGTCGGAGGGAAGATTCATGCCCCCATCCTGACCCGCGGGCGAAGGGCGCCGGGCGCGCCCGCCAAACTCTCTCCACGGGAGGGACGTCCGAGGCTACGGCCATGACGATCGACGACTCGTAGCAGCCGACCCCGCGCCGCGGCAAGATCGTGGAGGCCCTTGCCAGGCGGAGCGGAACGTCTTCACCCGACCTGCGCCGAGATCCGACGATCTCCCGGTTTGGCGTCGATGTTGGTGAGAGTCGGTGACTGGGGTGGGGGTTCCTGGGCTGGTCCGAGTCTCCTGGACCGCATGGACATAAAGGGCATCTAATACGCCGCCGCGGCGTCGAAAAGGGGGACCTGCAAAAGGAGCCGCCCGGTGGCCTTGCCGTCGAACCGGCCGACCACGGTCTCGGACGTTCCCGAGGCGGGCTGACCACGAAGATCCACCTCGCCGTCGAGCAGAGGCAGAAGCCCCTGTCAGTGCTGATCACGGCCGGGCAGCGGGGTGACTCCCCGCAGTTCGAACCGGTCCTGGAGGCCATCCGGGTGCCCCGGCTGGGGCGTGGGCGACCCCGCCGGAAACCCGACCGGGTGCGGCCGACAAGGCGTACGACTCTCGCCGTGACAGGGCCTACCTGCGCAGACGTGGGATCAAGGCGACCATCTCGGTCCCTGCCGACCGTGTCCGCAGCCGCCAGAAGCTTGGGTCCCGGGGTGGTCGGCCGCCGAAGTTCGACTGGTCGTCGCAACACCCCAGCTCAGGGGATGCGATGGACTTCGAGGTTCGGGCGGATCGACGGCCCCAGGGCAGGCCGCGTCGAGGAGTTCGTGGGTCCGGGCGCGCAGGGCGTCGGCACTGCGATCGTCTCCGAGGTCCTCTTCGCGGCCGAGGTTGATGTAGCCGGGGCGGCCGACCGCGGCGAGCCCGAGCCCGATGTGGCAGGTCGGGGTGGTCGCGGCGGCCAGGCGGCTGAACGGCATGGAAGCAACTCCCTGCGCGACGGGCGGCGGGCGGGTCCCGCCCAATCCACCCAGGTGTGGGCGGTTCAGCCCGTGCTGACGCAGCGCGGCACGAGGGCGGGATCGGCCGGTCCGCGGCGCCCCAGGGCGTTGAGCACCCACTGTTGGACCAGCGAGGATTTGGGCGCCTGGTCGTGTTCGGTGGTGTCGAGCGGGCAGCGGTCCTGGAGCAGCACGTTGGTGACGTAGGAGCCGGGGCCGTCGAGGAAGGCGCTGGTGTACGGCAGTACGACCTCGTCGTAGCGGGTGGCGATCACCGTGTAGTCGGGACCGACCGGGGTCTCCGGATCGGCGTTGAGTTTCTGGAGGAAGTCGGAGCCGGCGGTCTGGTCGACACAGGAGGGGCACACGGTGGCACCGGCCGCGAGGGCGAGCGGGTTGCTGGTGCCGTGGTTGGACGGGACGATCCCGACCAGGTCGTCGACCTTGGTGGCGCCGCCGAGGAACTTGACGTAGTAGCGGGGCATCATGCCGCCCTGGCTGTGGCCCACGATGTCCACCTTCTTGGCGCCGGTGGCGCCGAGCACGGCGTTCACGAAGTCGCGCAGTTGCGCCGCCGAGTCCGCGATGGGGGCCGTCTCCGCGTCGCCGTACTCGAAGGAGAAGACGCAGTACCCGGCGCGGGCGAGCGCGGGCGAGAGGGTCAGCCAGTTCTCGTACGAGGTCTTGAAGGTGCCGTTGACCAGGATCACCGGCTGCGGGTGGGCGGCGTCCGGCTTGCAGGACCAGTCGTTGGCGCCGGGCGGCGGGGTGTCGGCCGCAAAGGCCGGTGTGGTGAGGCCGAGGGTGCACAGCGCGGCGACGGTGGTGGCGGCGAGGAGGCGGACGGCTCGTCTGGCATGGGTTGCGCGCATGACGTCCCTTTCGTGCTCGGGGAAGATCGACCGGCGTTCGGCAATGCCGAACGGGGTACCGGAATAGTTACTTCCGAGTAGAGAGACGTCAAGGTTTCGGCCAATGGCCGAAACCTTTCCGTTATCGAGCGGCCCGGACAGCACGAAGGCCCCGGACGTGATGCGCGCCCTGTACCCGCGCGACACCGAGGACCAGGCCGTGCTGCGCCCGCTGATCCGCAAACGGACCGCCCCGCCGTACGAGCGGGCCCGCCTCGCCGCCGACGCGCTAAAGCAGCCCAGGCCGTGCGGCGCGCGGACCGCCTGGGCTCCCGCACCCGGCAACGCACCGTCACCGTGCCCGCCGCCTCGAGGCCGCACCCGCGGCCGTTCCACACCGGCCGGAAGGCCGGCCGCGTCCCGGAGCAGACGACCGACGTCGACACGGTGGAGCAGACCCGCCGGACGCTCGCCGAAGCCGCGCTCGCCAGGGTCCAGGAAGGTGGCCGGGAGCGTGCTGCCCCCTCGTCCACGGCCCCCGACCGTACCGCCCCGGTGACGGCCCCGCCGCAACACACTCAGCAGCCCGGCACCCAGCACACACCGGGCCGGACCACAGGAGGAGTCACGCGAGCACCCCGGAAGAACAGCCCAGCCGGCCAACTGGACCGGCGACAAGGGATTCGTAGGCGGCACCAACGACGCCGACAGCGGCCTGGTCCACCTGGGCGCGCGAGAGTACGACCCGTCCACGGGCCGCTTCATCAGCGTCGACCCTCTCATGGACCTGACCGACCCCCAGCAGAGCAACGGCTACACCTACTCCAACAACAACCCGGTCAGCCTCTCCGACCCCACCGGGCTCCGCCCTGACGGCGTGTGCGGAGGAAACAGCAGCTGGTGCCGGTCGGATAACGTCCGCAACGATGTCGCGCAGCACCACAACGAATCCTGGCAGAAGACCAGTAGCGGCTGGATCTGGCGAGAATACGACGAGAGCAAGAGCGGCAAGCGCTGGTACCGGACGGCCTGCGTCGGATGCCGGGGCCAGTACTACATCCTGCCCAAGCGCAGCCTGAAGTGGACAGACGTCGTCGAAGCCGTCGGCTTTGTAAACCCAGAACTCAGCCCGATCACCGAGCTGGCTCTCGCCATCAATTCATACGCTGACGGCAACAACTACGAGTCCGCAAACCACCTGATCAACATGCTCCCCGGGATGAAGGCTGCGTGATCTCTGTTCGGCAGAGAAAAGCCACGAGGGAGCATCTCGTGCGTTTCGCACAACAGCTTCGACCCGAAGACTCCTGTTCTTCTTGAGGACGGCAGAACTAGGCGCATCGCTGAGCTGAAGCCAGGCGACAAGGTCCAGGCAGCTGACGCCGCAACAGGCAAGAAGAAGGGTGCCCGCCCTGTTACGGCCACGCACGTTCATCATGACAGCGACCTCGTCGACGTCACAGTGCAGGACGAACGAGGCGTCAACTCCGTCATCCACACCACGGCTCATCACCCCTTCTGGAACGACAGCCTCAAGAAGTGGGTCGATGCCGCCGAACTGAGTGTCGGGGACGAACTGAACACGGCAGACAATCGGCACGCCAAGGTGATCGGCGTCCACAATGCCTCAGGCGCCGCGGACATGTACAACCTGACCATCGCTGACCTTCACACGTACTATGTGCTAGCAGGGTCGACTTCGGTCCTGGTTCACAACACGAATTGCGTCATTGACGGAAGCGGTCCGGCCGAGGGGGTTCTTGAGGTTAGTGACCGTGTGAAGTCGGTCGGTGCGGTGAAGAACTTCAGCCCGAAGGGCGAGCGAGATTTCGTCTTCGATCCCACCACAGGGCGCTTCGCGACTGGAGCCGACCAAGGGGTTGGCGGCCATGACTTCCTGGGGAGCGCGGTTGGTGCCGACAAGTCGACAATGGTGGGAGGTCGGCTGCGCCGAGGGCCGAATGGCGCATTTCAGACCAATGAGTGGTCGGGGCACTACGGAATGAACTGGAATGACTCGGCAAGGAAGGCATTTCAGGATTTCATGGGCCAATACGGGATAACAGTTAGACACACCCCGAGCATGCATTGGTAGGCAAAGTGCAACCCTCGGCGGATCCTCCTCATGAGGCAGGCGCGGTGACAGCAAGTGATCTGATCGTCGAGCTCTCGGCTGTGCCCGAGAGGTGTTGGATCGTCTCTTCCTACCCGGATCAATCCGGAGCCGTTGAGTGGCTTCCGCTGGTGCAGATCAGCGTGACGGGAATTTGGTTGGGGCTCGACCGAAGGGCGGTGTGGACGCTGGGGAGGATTGAAGGTGCAGTCGAATCCTCGGCAGAAAACATTCCCTCGTCGTGGGTGACAATCCTGGATGGAGACGAGAAGTCGTTTCGAGTGGCATTGAATGCCGCTGCTGAACGACTTGGATTGTCATCTAAAAAGCTTCAAAAACTGATTCCCGTCGAGGAAATCCTAACGATGGCGATCAGAAGTCGAAGCAGCCACTGGGTGGAGCGAGCGGTTCACTGGATGTCGGAGAGGCATATCTCAGGAGAACATCTGCAGCTCCTCCAGGAATTGTCCACAGCTAAATGGGCAAATCAACGAACTCGACACATGGCCAGACGCCTAGTGAAGGCATCCGAGAAGTAAAAACGGTCAGATGCCCTCCCGGTCCTCCGGGAGGGCATCTGACCTACCGGCACATCCTCGAGCCGACGGCGGCCAAGCAGAAGGAAGCCCGAACCGCCTCCCACCGGGCAGCGGTGAACGACCTTCGGCGCCACGGCCTGGCCGTCGACGGCGGCCGCACGCGGGGCGGGGAGGAGACCCGGCTGCTCACGAAGGACGGTCTGGCCGCCGCCGCGATCGATCTGGACCGCGAGATGGAGGAGATGGGCGGCATGCCCAAGAGCGCGGGATGCTCCGGCGCCTCGCACCCGATGACGGTGAACGAGACGGTCATCGCGCTGATCCGCCCGAAGCCGAACATGGACAAGGTCGTGCGGGAGCCGGCCGAAGCGGTCGCGGCCGCGCGGGCCGCCGTCGACGCGCCCGACGGGATCGGCACCCTCGCCTCCTATGCCACCGAGGTCGCGCTCCCGGTGAAGGGCACCTGGAGGAACCCCGCGATCGGCAGCGCCCGCGCCGACGTCGGCCTGACCGCCCCGGAGGCCGGGGTGCCGCTGCTGTTCATCGAGGTCGACAACTGCACCGAGGAAGCCGTCCTCATCGCGAGGAAGTTCGACAAGTACGCCCGGTTTTTCCAGCGGCAGGAGAAGGACACCGACGGCATCGAGAAGCCGCTGTGGCGCACCCGCTGGTCCGCACCCGCCTCCGATGAGTACGAGCGGGTGCACCCGCCGGTCCTGCTCGTCTTCCACCAGGTCGGCCGGCGCTCCGCCAGGAACCAGATGGCCAGGGTCGCCGACCTCACCCGCCACCACTGGCAAGGGCGGTGGCATCCCGAGGGCGGCTACCACTCTTACGATCGCTGCATCCCGATCGTGGTGACCACGCTGGAGGAGCTGCGCGAACACGGCCCGGCCGGGCCCGCCTTCTGGCGCTTCGGCCGTGACCACCGCCAGCCGTTGTTGGACGCGATCGGCAATGGCCGCCGGGATGCCTACCTCGCCCGCCGCCACCAGGCCGCCCGGCAAGGGCAGCGACGCCGTGCAGAGCGGGAAGCCGCGCAGCGTGAGGCGCGGCGGCCGGTGTGCAAGGACTGCGGGCAGAAGTTCACCGACAACAGGTGGGAGGCGATCGGTTGCACCCGGGACTGGAGAAAGCGCCCATCGCACCCGCACCTGTGCGAGAACTGCCAGGACCGGGCCGTCGCAGCCGAGCAGCAGGCCGAAGCCGACGAACGCGAGCGCCAGGAGCAGGAGCGCCTGCGCCAGGAGGCAGAGGAACAGGCCGCCGCGCAGAAGGCCGGCGGCTGGCTCTCCCGCTTCCGCACCTGACCCGGGCAAGCCGCGGCGACCGACCACGCGGGCAAGCCCAAGGCGGTGCTGGGCAAGCCCGCGTTGTCGGTGGCGGCTGCAAGTCTTGGTCGGATGAACGGCGATGAGCAGCTGCTGAACGGCCGGGTCTACGGCGCGGAGCACGACGACCCCGACCCCGGACCGCTCCCGCACCGGACCTACGCCGAACTGGTCGGCGGCCGCTGGACGGTCTGCTGCTGGACATCCACGGCTGGCGGACCGAGGAAGTCGACGACGGCGTGGCCCTGTCCACCGAGCTGTCGTGATGTCCCGGTGGCCGCGCCCTGTACGACCCGCGCGCGCCCCGGCGAACCCCGCACACCCGGCCCCGGCGTCGCCTGCCGCTTCTACTGCTCCGGCGACACACCCTGACCAGCCCACGGCCGGCACCGCGCGAGCCGCTACGAGCCGGGCTCCTGGCGCAGATCCAGGTAGCAGCGCAGCGCACCCCCGGCTGGCCGCGCTCCCGGCTCGTGCGGTCCGCGGCCGCGACCTCCACCACGGCCAGCCCCTGTCCCAGGGAGCCTGGCCGGGAGCTACTCCAGGATGCCGAGCGCGGTGTCGTGGCGGCGGGGAAGGGGTTCGCCGCGTCGGTCGGCGGT
>NZ_JBFAMH010000059.1:0-10472 GCF_040656475.1 Streptomyces sp. NPDC049915 | reverse complement strand
AAGGAACGGTCGCTTCCTTTGTACTCACCCTCTCGGGCTTTCCTCCGGGCGCTTCCCTTCGGTCTTGCGTTTCCGACTCTATCAGATCTTTCCGATCCGATTTCCTCGGTGCTTTCCAGGTTCTCGCTTTCGCGTTTCCCTTTCCGGCGTTTCCGACTCTATCAGATCCTTTCGGCGTCTGACCCCCAGTCAGCGGGGTTTGCCTTCTCGGCCGTTGGGCCGTTCCGACGTCTCAAACCTTAGCGGATCCTTCCGGCGATTCCCAATCGGGCCGCCGAGTCCCTATTCGAATTGAATTCGGGCACGCCGAAATCAATCCCGTTGGGAGATCGTGCTGGTGGTTTGAGGTGCCGCTCGAGGCGGCGGGAGGTGTCGTCGCAGAGCCGTTAGGGCCCCGCGGCAACCCGAAGAACTCTACGGATCAGGGAGGGGGCTGTCAAGCGCCCCCTGTCAACCTCTTTAGTCGAGGTCGGTGAGCCGGCCGCCGGCGTCCGGCTGGGCGTGCTCGACGCGGCGCAGCAGGCGGGTCAGCACCTCGTCGAGGACGGTCCGCTCGGCCGGAGTGAGGTCCTGGAGGAGCTCCTCCTCGAACACCGACGCGAGGCGCATCGCCTCCAGCCACTTCTCCCGGCCCTCCGGGGTGAGCTCCACGATCACGCGGACGCGGTTGGACTCGTCGCGTTCCCGGGTGACCAGCCCCTCGGCGACCATGCGGTCGATCCGGTGGGTCATGGCGGCCGGTGTGAGGCCGAGTCGCTTGGCGAGCTCACCGGGCCCCATGCGATAGGGGGCGCCGGACAGGACGAGGGCCTTGAGGACCTCCCACTCGGCATTGCTGATGCCGAGCTCGGCGGTCTGCCTGCCGTAGGCGACGTTCATGCGGCGGTTGAGCCGGGAGAGCGCCGAGACGATCTTCTCGACCTGGGGGTCGAGGTCCTGGAACTCGCGCTGGTAGGCCGCGATCTGCTCTTCGATGGTCGGCTCGGCGCCGAGCGTGCCGGGGGTGTCGCCCATGGCCGCAGTATGGCACGACCGTCCTTTGCCTTGAAGTCCTTCGGCATGTACTCTTTAGCTTCGAACTTTAACTTCGAAGTCTTCACTCCTAACTAGTGAGAGAGGTGAACGTGACCAGGGAGAAGGGCGCAGCGATGCGCCGGATCCACGTGGGCAACGCACTCAGCGCGTTCGGGCTCGGCTTCACCGTCCCCTACCTGTACGTCTATGTGGCGCAGGTGCGGGGCCTTGGTGCCCTGACGGCGGGGATGGTTCTCGCCGTGTTTGCCGTGGCCGCGCTGATCGTGCTGCCGTTCGCCGGTCGGGCGATCGTGCGGCGCGGCCCGCTGCCGGTCCTGCTCGCCGCCCTGGTCACCGCCGCGCTCGGAGCGCTGAGCCTGGGTCTGGCGAGCACGTCGGCCGCCGTACTGCTGTCGGCGGCGGCGCTGGGGGCCGGGCAGGCCGTCATGCAGCCGGCGCTGGCGACGATGATCGTGGACTGCTCGACCACGGAGACGCGGTCGCGGGCGTTCGCGATGCAGTTCTTCCTGCAGAACCTGGGGCTCGGCGTCGGCGGGCTCATCGGCGGGCACCTGGTCGACACCTCGCGCGTGTCGTCGTTCACCCTGCTGTTCGCGATCGAGGCGGCGGTGTTCCTGCTGCTGGTCGTGGTGATGGCGACGGTGCGGATACCGCACGCGCCGAAGATCGCGGACGCTCCTGCCTCGGCCAAGGGCAGCTGGAAGCGGCTGCTGGGCAACCGGGCCATGGTGCAGCTGTGCGTGCTGGGCTTCGTGCTGTTCTTCGCCTGCTACGGACAGTTCGAGTCCGGTCTGAGCGCCTACGGCGTCGAGGCCGCCGGGATATCGACGTCCGCGCTGGGGACGGCGCTGGCCGCGAACACCGCGATGATCGTGGTGGCGCAGTTCGCCGTGCTGAAGTTCGTCGAGCGTCGCCGGCGCTCCCGTGTGATCGCGGCCGTGGGACTGATCTGGGCCGTGGCGTGGCTCGCGGCCGGGTACGCGGGACTGGGGCACGGCAGCCAGGAGATGGCGACGGCTGCTTTCGTCTCGACGTACGCGCTGTTCGGGCTGGGCGAGGCGATGCTGTCGCCGACGGTGGCGCCGCTGGTCGCCGATCTGGCGCCGAGCGGGCTGGCCGGGCAGTACAACTCCGCGTTCGCCTTGGTCAAGCAGCTCGCTCTGGCCGTCGGTCCGGCGGTGGGCGGTCCCATGGGGGCCGCGCTGCACGCGCCGTACATCGTGACCTTCCTGCTGTTCTCGCTGGCGATCAGCGTGCTGGCGATACGGCTGGGAAGCCGGCTCACCGAGGTGCAGGACCAGCCGTGGCGCGCCCGTAGCCGGGTCGTCCAGCGCGGTGGCGCGCCGGCGGACGCGGTGACCGCGGACGCGTGAGCGCGCGCGTCTGCCGCTCGGGTCCGTCTACGTCTTCGGCAGGGCGAACTCGCACCACACCGCCTTGCCTCCGCCGGGGGTGCGTCTGCACCCCCAGTTGGAGGCGATGGTCGCGACGATGGCGATGCCCCGGCCGGACTCGTCGGCCGGTTCGGCGCGGCGGCGCCGGGGCAGGTGGTCGTCGCCGTCGGTGACCTCGACGATCAGCCGGCGGTCGGTGCGGCGCAGGCGCAGCTTCATCGGCGGGGTGCCGTGCTGGAGGGAGTTGGCGACGAGTTCGCTGGCGGCCAGCACGCCGAGGTCGTGCAGCTCGGGCGGGAAGCGCCAGCTGGTGAGGACGCCGGAGGCGAAGGCACGCGCGCGGGGGGCCGCCTCGATGCCGCCGAGGAGTTCCAGGGCGGCGTTGCGGAACAGCTCGCTGTCGGGTCCGGTGCGTGCGGGGTGCTGGAGGACCAGGACGGCGACGTCGTCGGCGTGGTCGGCGGTGACGCCGGCGGAGCGCACCAGACGGTCGCAGACGACCTGGGGGGTGCCGGTGGCGCCGGCCAGGGCGCGCTCCAGGGCGGCGATTCCCTCGTCGAGGTCCTCGTCCCGGCGTTCGACGAGGCCGTCGGTGTAGAGGACGGCGGTGGAGCCGGGGGTGAGCGGGATGGAGCCGGAGGTGTGCATCCAGCCGCCGGTGCCGAGCGGCGGGCCGGTGGGTTCGTCGGCGCGGTGCACGGTGCCGCTCTCGTCGCGCACCAGGATCGGCAGATGCCCGGCGGAGGCGTACATCAGCCGGCCCTCGTTGGGGTCGTGCACGGCGTAGACGCAGGTGGCGATCTGGTTGGCGTCGATCTCGGTGGCCAGGCCGTCGAGGAGCTGGAGCACCTCGTGCGGGGGCAGGTCGAGGCGGGCGTAGGCGCGCACGGCGGTGCGCAGCTGGCCCATGACGGCGGCGGCGCGCACACCGCGGCCCATGACGTCGCCGATGACGAGGGCGGTGCGGCCGCCGCCGAGGGTGATCACGTCGTACCAGTCGCCGCCGACGGCGGCCTCGGTGCCGCCGGGGTGGTAGGTGGCGGCGACGCGCAGGTCGTCGGGTGCCTCGAGCTCCTGCGGGAGCAGGGAGCGCTGGAGGGTGACGGCGGTTTCGCGCTGGCGGCGTTCGCTGGCGCGCAGACGTTCGGCGGCCTCGGCGTGGTCGGTGACGTCGGTGGCGAAGACGAGCACTCCGGGGCCGCCTCCGTCGCCTTCGGTGACGGGGGTGCAGGTGAAGGTGTAGGAGCGGCCGTCGGGGGCCTTACGGGACTTCAGGGTGCGGGGCCGGCCGCTGCGCAGGACTTGGTCGAGCAGCGGGAGCAGGCCGAGTTCCTTCAGCTCGGGCAGGGCGTCGGCGGCGGGGGCGCCGGCGGGGCGGGGGCCGAAGGCGGCGCTGTAGGCGTCGTTGACGTGGGCGAGACGGTGGTCGGGGCCGTGGACGAGGGCGACCAGGGCCGGGACGCGGTCGAGGACCGCGCGCACGGACAGGTCGTCGACGGCCGGGACGCCGGGGGCGGGCGTCGTCCCGTCGGCGGGCCGCTCGGCGCGGGCCGCGGGGACGGAGCCGTCGCCCCGCCGGTCCGCGGTGGTCGTGGCGTCGGTCCGCGCGGCGGCGCGGCGCTGCGTTCCGGGGAGCCGGGCGCTCCAGCGCGTGAAGTTCACGAATCCTTGCCTCGTGTAGTCGTCGTCGGCCGGCTCCGGGGCCCGGCCTGGGCTCTCGGGGCCGGGCGGCGGTGGCCGCACATTGTTGCAGCACCCGGGACATGCAGCACTTGGGACAGCCTCGCATTGACTTCGCGGACGGGTGGCGGCCCGCCCGGGCTCGGTGATCAGACTTGCAGGGGTGGCCGTCCGGGCCGACATCCGTCAGACGCCGCGGTGGCCGGTGGAGTTCCCGGGTCCGGCTAGTTGGACCCCTTCGGGTCGTTCTTCGGATGGTCGGAAGGCTTTCCACCGGCGGCCAGTTCGAACTCGGCGCGGGGATGTTCGAGTGATCCGAGGGAGACGATCTCCCGTTTGAACAGTCCTGACAGAGTCCATTCGGCCAGCACGCGCGCCTTGCGGTTGAAGGTGGGCACGCGGCTGAGGTGGTAGGCGCGGTGCATGAACCAGGCGGGGTAGCCCTTGAGTTTGCGCCCGTAGACGTGTGCGACGCCTTTGTGGAAGCCGAGGGAGGCGACCGAGCCGACGTACTTGTGGGCGTACGTCTGGAGGGGCTGCCCGCGCAGGGTGCGCACGAGGTTGTCGGCGAGGACCGCGGCCTGGCGCACGGCGTGCTGGGCGTTGGGCGCGGTCTCGGTGCCGGATTCCTTCGCGGTGACATCGGGGACGGCGGCGGCGTCGCCGGCGCTCCACGCGTGCGGGGCACCGTCGACGGTCAGTTCGGCGGTGCACTTGAGCCGGCCGCGCGCGGTCAGCGGCAGGTCGGTGGCGGCGAGCACCGGGTGGGGTTTGACGCCGGCCGTCCACACGACCGTCCGGGTGGGGAAGCGGGCGCCGTCGCTGAGCACGGCGACGCGGTCCGCGCAGGACTCCAGGCGGGTGTTCAGGCGGACGTCGATGTTGCGGCGGCGCAGCTCGGTGACGGCGTAGCGGCCCATCTCGGCGCCGACCTCGGGCAGGATCCGGTCGGAGGCCTCGACCAGGATCCACTTCATGTCCTCGGCGCGGACGTTGTGGTAGTAGCGCGCGGCGTAGCGGGCCATGTCCTCGAGTTCGCCGAGCGCCTCCACGCCGGCGAAGCCGCCGCCGACGAAGACGAAGGTGAGGGCGGCGTCGCGGATCGCGGGGTCGCGGGTGGAGGAGGCGATGTCCATCTGCTCGATGACGTGGTTGCGCAGGCCGATGGCCTCCTCGACGGTCTTGAAGCCGATGCCGTGCTCGGCGAGGCCGGGTACGGGCAGCGTGCGCGAGACGGAGCCGGGGGCGATGACGAGTTCGTCGTACTGCAGATGCTCCGGGGGTGTGTCCTTCTCCTCGGTGGCGAGGGTGGCGACCGTGGCGGTGCGCGCGGCGTGGTCGACGGCTGTGACCTCGCCGATGACGATGCGGCAGTCGGGCAGGAAGCGGCGCAGCGGCACGACGACGTGACGCGGGGAGATCGCTCCGGCCGCGGCCTCGGGCAGGAACGGCTGATACGTCATGTACGGATCCGGCGTGACGATCGTGATCTCGACCGCGCCTTGCCGCAGCTCCCCTCTGAGCTGCTTCTGCAGGCGCAGGGCCGTGTACATCCCGACGTAGCCGCCGCCGACAACGAGAATGCGCGCACGTTCCTTCACCATCCCATGACGCACCCGGCGCTGCCGTTTGTCCACAGGCCCGGCGATTTGTGTGACCGGGAGCCGGGGATGCCCAGGCATGGCCGAAACGTCGGAGTCGGGGGCAGTTGCGCAGGTCAGCTGGTGTGCGCCGGGGTACGCCGGGGGGTGTTTTCGGGACGTATGCGGCCCGTACTCCGATCGGGGGGCGCTCTGTGCGGAACCTGCCCCTTCTGAATTGACTCCCTCTCAACTATGTTCGTGTACACGACGGGGTGTCTGGGGGAGACGCTCATCGGGCCCGAGAGATCGCACGGCCGGGCCCGGGCACGCGACGCTTGTCCGCGCGCCCCGGCGCGTTCTTAGGGGAGTCTCCGGGGGGAGACGTCATAACCGGGGGATCATCATGCACATTCAGGACTCTCACTGGTCGTCCGCATCCGCTCTGGCCGCCGGCGGGGCGGTGAGCGCGTCGGGGGGCCACGGGCGCGGGGACGCGGCGCGGACCACGCCGCTGCGGGTGGACGCCCAGCGCAATCTGGAGCACGTACTGCGGGCGGCGCGCGAGGTCTTCGGCGAGCTGGGGTACGGCGCGCCGATGGAGGACGTGGCGCGGCGGGCGCGGGTCGGTGTCGGCACGGTCTACCGGCGCTTTCCGAGCAAGGACGTGCTGGTGCGGCGGATCGCCGCGGAGGAGACCGCCCGGCTGACGGAGCAGGCGCGTACGGCGCTGGGTCAGGAGGACGAGCCGTGGTCGGCGCTGTCGCGTTTTCTGCGCACGTCGGTCGCCTCGGGCGCCGGACGGCTGCTGCCGCCGCAGGTGCTGCGGGTCGGGGTGGCCGAGGAGCAGGCGCCCGCGGCGGGCGCCGGTGGCGTGCTCGACGAGGCGCGGGTGCCGCAGCAGCGGTCGCAGCCGGGCACCGGTGAGCTGCGGCTGGTGCCGGACCACGGCGTGCTGGACGACTCCGGTGCCTCGGCGCTGCTGGAGGTCGTGGGCCGGCTCGTGGAGCGGGCGCGCGCGGCGGGTGAGCTGCGGCCGGACGTGTCCGTGTCGGACGTCCTGCTGGTGATCGCCACGGCGGCGCCCTCGCTGCCGGACGCGGCGCAGCAGGCGGCGGCCTCGGCGCGGCTGCTGGACATCCTGCTGGAGGGGCTGCGCTCGCGTCCCGCGTGAGCCGTGCGGGTGGGCGCGCCGGGCCACCTGGCGCGCCCGCCCCGCACAACCCCGCTGTCAACGCGATCCGTTGAGCCTTCCCCGAACGAGTGACGTTCAGTACCTCCATGCGTCAAGTCCGCCCGGACGAGTGGTTGCGCGCACTGCGGGCCATGGTCGAAAGCCGGTATGGCACGCTGACCCGGTGTTCGGGACTGGTGGGGCAGGCGGCGGGGGCTTTCCGCGATGAGCGTTGACGGGCGGGACGAGTCACTCGACGACGAGGACGCACAAGCCGGCGGCCCGGCCTCACCCCAGGTACCACCCCAGAGCAAGCGGAACCCCGTGCCGCACAGCGGTCCCGCGGGCCCGGCCGACGGTGTTCCCGCCCAGCGGAAGTGGCGCGAGGACAGCGTGCTGCCGCCGCCTCGCCCGCTCCCCGCGTCCGACGCCGGCCTCATCGAGCGGATGCGCTCCGGCGACGACTCCGCCTACGCGGAGCTGTACCGCCGGCACGCCGGTGCCGTCCGCCGTTACGCCCGCACCTGCTGCCGCGACGCCCACACCGCCGACGACCTGACCGCCGAGGTCTTCGCCCGCATGCTGCAGGCCGTGCGCGGCGGCTCGGGGCCCGAACACGCCGTCCGCGCCTATCTGCTCACCTCCGTGCGCCGCGTCGCCGCGCACTGGATCCAGTCGGCCAAGCGGGAACACCTCGTCGACGACTTCGCCGTCTTCGCCCAGCAGGCCGCCCGCTCCTCGGAAGTGTCCGACGACGACAGGTTGGACCTCGGCGCCGATGTGCGCGCCATGCACGAGGCCGAACAGTCCATGGCCATGCAGGCGTTCCGCTCGCTCCCCGAGCGCTGGCAGGCCGTGCTGTGGCACACGGAGATCGAGGACGAGTCGCCGAGCGAGGTCGCCGTCCTGTTCGGCCTGGACGCCAACGGCACGCGTGTGCTGGCCAGCCGCGCCCGGGAGGGTTTGAAGCAGGCCTACCTCCAGGCCCATGTCTCCACCGCGCTGGCCGGTGACGAGGAGTGCGCCCGCTACGCCGACCAGCTCGGCAGTTATGCCCGGCGCAAGCTGCGCACCCGCGCCGAACGGGGGCTGCGCAAGCACCTCGAGGAGTGCGCCAAGTGCCGGCTGGCCGCCAGCCAGATCGAGGAGGTCGCCGGCAGCATCCCCGCCGTGGTGCCTCTCGCCGTCATCGGCTGGTTCGGCGTCGCCGGGTACGCCAAGGCGCTCGCACTCGTCGCCGGAGGTGCCGGAGCGGGTGCGGCGGGCGCCGCGGGCGCGGCCGCGGCGGCGAGCGGCGGCTCTTCCGGCTCGGTGGGCGGCGCGGCGGCCTCGGAGGGGCTGGGCGCGCCGGTGAAGGCCGGTGTCGCAGCCGGTGTGGTGGCGGTGGCTGCCGCGGCGGTGGCGCTCGCCCTCGTCGGCGACGACAGCCCCGCCAGGAAGCCCGCGGCGGCGCCACCCCTGTCCACACCGGTCGTGCGGCTGCAGCCGCCCACCCCGGCACCGCCTCCCCCGCGCAGGCCCGCCCCGAAGCCGGTGGTCGCAGAACCGGTCCCCACCCCGTCCCCGACGCCCACACCGACCCCCATCCCGAGCCCGCCACCGAAGCCGAAACCGAAGCCGAAACCCGAGCCCCGGCCGACGCCGCCGCCCACACCCACCCCGGCACAGACACCCACCCCGGCACCGACACCACCTCCGCCGCCGGCCCCGGCCGTCTACGAGTGGAGCGAACTGTCGTACGACATCACAGGTGACGGCACCAAGCCGGAGATGCGACTCGCCGGAAGCAGTTGGGTGTGGCAGCGCTACGGCCTGTCGATCGGCGGCAAGCGGTACGACCGAGGGGTGAGCGTGCACGGTGACTCCTCCGTCACCATCGACCTCAACCGCTCCTGCACCGCCTACGACGCCCTCGTCGGCGTCGACGACATGACCCTGAAGCTCGGCAAGGTCTCCTTCTCCGTCTACGCCGACGGTGTGCGGCTGTGGCGGTCGGGCCGGATCAAGGGCGGCGACAGTGCCGTACCCGTCCATGTGGACCTGACCGGCCGCAGGACCGTCATGCTCGTCGTCGCACCACACAGCCACTTCGACACCCTGGCGGTCGCGGACTGGGCGGAGTCGAAGTTCACCTGCGGCTAGGCCCTGTCGTTTGGATCAGGCCGGCCGTGAGGTGCGGTGCCTTCCGGCCGACCCGAGCGGGGCCTGGCGCGTGCAGCTGCAAGGCGGAGGAGGGCGCCAACGCGGAGCGTTGGCAACCGACGACAACGCCGCAGATGTGCGTGCCAGACCCCGCGACGCCGGGATGATCCAAACGACAGGGCCTAGACCCGGAGCCCGCCGGATGGTCGCCCACGGCGGCCTCCAACTCCCCCAGGGCGTCACCGACGGCGAGCGCCGCCCCACGCGCCCGCTCGGCGGCGTACGAGTCGACGACGGTGTGGGCGCGGAACATCAGGGCCACGCCGAGCTCCCAGTCCCCCCCGTGCGCCCGGCAGTTGGCGACCGCCGCGTCCAGGGCGGGCCGCACGTCGTCGCGGCTGTCCAGATGGAACAGGGTGATCGGCCAGACCAGGCCCGGCAGCCGGGCCGCGCAGGGGCCGCCGTCCTCGAACACGGCCCGCACGCGCGTGAGGTAACGCTCGAACCGCTCGTCCCGCAGCAGCTGCTGCCCCGCCTCGGACTCCACGGTGAGGAACAGGTGCAGCATCCGCAGCTCCATCCGCAGCGAGTGCAGCGGATGGCGCGCCTCACCGTCCGGCGCGTCGAGAAAGGCACCCACCGGATCCACCCGAGCCATCTCCACGCGCAGGTCGCCCCTGGCCCGGCCGCGCACGGAGAGGGAGTCGCGGGCGGCGCCCAGACGCAGGACACGCTCCGCCCAGCCGGTGGCCTCCTGACGGTAGTTGCGCAGCCACCAGAACCACCCCATGGCGAGGACGAGCGCCGCCGCCTCCGCTTCCTCCCCCTCGGCGAGGGCGCGGTCCAGCGCCGCCCGGATGTTGTCCAGCTCGCCCTCCAGGCGGGCGATCCACCGCAGCTGGTCCGCCGACCGCAGCCGCGGGTCGGCCTCCTCCACCAGCGCGCGCACCCAGGCGCGGTGCCGCCGCTCGGCCTCGGCGCACAGCCCGGGTGCCTCGGCGGCGCGCTCCGCGGCGTACTCGTGGATGGTCTCGAGCATGCGGTAGCGCATACCGCCGGAGCTCTCCCGCTCGTCCGGGGTCGCGACGACGAGGGACTTGTCGACGAGTGCCCCGATCAGCTCCGTGGCCGGGCCGGAGCACACGGCCTCGGCCGCCGCGAGGTCCCAGCCGCCCGCGAACACGGACACCTCGCGCAGCACCGTCCGCTCCTGCTCGTCGAGCAGGTCCCAGGACCAGTCGACGACCGCGCGCAGGGTCTGCTGGCGGGGCAGCACCGTGCGGCTGCCGGAAGGAGTCGCCGACGGCGAGAAGGGCCGGGGTGGGGGGTGTCCGCCCGCAGCGGCCGGCACCGGGCAACGGTGCCCTTCTGAGCCGCGGGGATTGGTTCTCCAGCTACCAAGATTTGGAATTCCAAGATTCCAAGATTCCAAGATTCCATTGTACGTTGATGTTATGATGACATCCG
>NZ_JBFAMH010000058.1:0-10556 GCF_040656475.1 Streptomyces sp. NPDC049915 | reverse complement strand
GGGTGCCGCCACGAGATTCAACGAGGCCCCCAGAAAGGGGATACGGCCAGGTGACAGCAGGAACTCTCGATGAGGAACAAGTGCCAGCCCCAGATCTCTGCGCGGCCATCGTTGACCGGCTCACCTTCAACGGCACGATCATCGACACCGGCACCGACTCCTACCGACTCGCCAGCACCCGAGCGGAAGCGCCAGCCACGGCCAGCTGAAGCCGCCCGATTCGGCTGGGTAACCGCCGCCCGCGCGGGCGGCGGTCCCACCCACTCACCCGGTCAAAGTGGCCTGGTGGAAGTACATCCGCCAGCCCGTCTCCGTCAGGCGCCACACAGAACTCCGCCAAGCCCGACGGCCCTTGTTGTCGGCGAAGTACGTCAGATGAACGATGCCCGGAGCGAGGACGACTCCGGACATCTCACTGACCTTGACCGGAGACTCCGGGGACACCGAGCCGCCGCTCTTCACCGTGAGGATCGACTCCACGTCCCAACGGCGCCCAGAAGCCCCGATCTCGGTGAACTCCGGATCCAGAAGCTCCAGGACACGGGCCGGGGAAGCACGCACCTCGGGATCGAGAAGCCGCATCTCCCCATCGATAGCTGCCTGCACGGCCCGCTCACTCTCATCCGCCATGCGCAAACCCTACGGACGCTGCTTGCCAAGGCACAGTCAATTGATCACTCGATGGCGACGACGGCACGGCGCTGCCGTCAAAACTCGAGAACATCTCTCGGCGCAGTGATCACCAACTGCCACCGGAACTCATGCACAAGTGCTGCCGCCAAACGTGAACGGAGCCACCGGCATCCGTACATTGCTGCGGGCGTCACTGGGATCTGAGAGCACGGCCAGCGGGGGAGCGGCCCGTCCGGCACAGTCCGGGCGGGCGCTTCGGCGAGTCCGTGTGGCTGGCTCCGGGCTGTGTACGGGGGAAGAAAGCCCAAGCCGGCGGATCTCGGGGACGCGGAGTCGAGGGCATGTCCCGCTGTACAGCGCAGGAAGGGCCTCGGCGACAGCGCCGAGGCCCTTCCTGCCAGACACACAGGTCACACCGCGTCGATCCGCCAGGCAATCACGCCCGTCGCTCCCTGAGCTCCATCGACGTCCATCCGTAGCGGCTTCTGTCCGGTGATCCGCTGCTGCACCACCGATTGATCACACGGCACTGTCGTCGGGCTGCCCGCACTCGCCGGCTTCAACGCCAGTCGTGCGCTGCCGCTGCCGTAGCAGACCAGGTAGAGCTTGTACGTCTTGCCCTTGGTCAAATCGGGCTCGGTGTGAATGCCGTCGGTCACCCGCTCTGCACCGGATTCGACCAGCTGACCGCTGTGCACAGCAGCTAGGGCAGCCTGTGCCTGCTCGGTGAGTCTCTTCTCGTCCGTACTTCCCCCAGACGCGGAACGGCTCGGCACGGGCGAGGGGGAATGATCGGTGTCCTTCCCCTTGTCGGCGCCTGAAGAACAGGACACGAGGAGCAGCGCCGAGGCAAGCACGGCGCATCCGGTAAGTCCCGTCCGACGGTGCGCACGGGTCATGAGGCGGTTTCCCAATACTTCCAGCCCGTCTCGGAGGTCGGCAGCGTCGCCGTGCCATGGCCGATCTCGACGGATCCGCAGGCGCCGCTGCGGCGGTACTGCTTCCAGGACACCTTGTATCCCCATGAACCGTACTGCAGGTGGCCGTACTTGTTCTTGCTGATGTCGTGCGAGTAGTTGTGCCCAGTGGTGATGGTCACGCTGCCACCGATCTTGACGGAGATCGTGGTCTTGGCCTTGGCCAGGATGGCGCCGACCGAGTACTCGCCGCTGCCCGAGACCTCGGCGCTGATGGTGCCCGCCTTGGTCACGGACACCGATATGGTGCCCCCAGGCCCGTCCTTGAACTTGGTGCCGTTCCACCATGAGGGAATGTGGTACGCCTGCTTCGACATGCTGTACCAGGTCGACGGGCCATCACAGTGATGCGGGAGTCGCTCGTAGACCGGCTGTTCGGTCTCCTCCTCCCAGCCCTGCCTGTCGTTGATCTCCGTCGTCTGGTCGGTGGAGGTGGTCGGCTGGTCGGCCGGCGCCTCCTCAGCGACCGCGCTTGCCGTGGTAGCGAAGCACACAAGAAGCGCGGCGATGGCAGCGCTGGTCGATGCGCGCCGTGAACCGATGCCCATGTCACACCTTTCCGGTGGACCGCCCCCGTGGCGATCGAGCTCCTGGACACTATGTGACGGTCATGTGCGCGACAACGAGATGATCCATTCTCTGAGGAAGACTTGAGGGCGGCAGCGCTCACGGGGCAGCGGTGGGGTGGGTAGCCTCAACTCGTGCGAGGGCCGCGCCGGACGCAGACGGCGCGGCCCTCGCGGCTGAACTACAGCGGTCGACTTGCCGGGCGAGGGCACCACAGGCCCGGTGGCGTCCGGCGCGCACGCACCTGCACCAACGGGAGCGCCGTCCGCGCCGGGCGGTACCGGGGAAGCGGGGGGCTGGTGGCCGGCGAAGGCCAATGCAGTTGCTTTTGAGCCGGGCAGGCCGTTTCACGCTTAGGCAGCAGTGTCCAGACTCGCTCAGTTGCGCATCAGCGCGTCATGGACCGGATTGCCATGTGCGTCATCCGCTTCGTCGATGTCCTCGGCCTGGTCGACCAGCCACTGGTTGTTCTCCCGTACGACCCGGAGTGCACTGCGGACTGTCGTGGTGCTGTCGGGCTGCACGACCTTGAACTGGATCAGCACTCCCGTCCCCGCCGGGTGTTCGCCGGTCGCAGGCACAGACACCGGGCTGCCGGCGGTGACGGTACCCGTCTCGGTTTGATCGGGTCCGCTGTCACTGGGTGTCTGCTTCGGCGGGATGGTCGAGCCATCCGCCCGCTTCAACGGGGGGAAGGCGTCACTCTCGGTCGGTGACGGTGACGGTGAGGGGCTGGCGGGCGCCTTGTTATCAGTGACGCACTCATGGACGCTGCCATGGCGGAACTGCTCAGTCCTCATCTGGCAAGCCCGCTGCCAGTCGTCGTCGTTGACGGCCTCCTGGTACCGCTTGGCGGCCTGGACAGCTGAGGCTGTTGGGTCTGCGCCACTCGCTCCCTTGCTTGTCCCCGTCTCCCTCTTTGCCTCGGTGTGCGAGGAACAGGCTGCGATCAATACTGCTGTCAATCCCGCCACGGCTACCCTGACGGCGCACCTCATGTGATCCCCCTTTGTGTTACGAATCCGCAGTTGCTTGATCCTATTCACGAGAGACCTGCCACGGCCCTAGCTTGGTGCCTCCTTATCGCCCGTGGCCTGCTGCCATGCGGCTGATGACAGCGCTCTTACCTCGCGGACTGCTGAACCGCTGGCCAGCGGAGACGTGCCTACTTTGCGAGGTGTCAGAGATAGGAGTTGGGGGCCCTTTTTAGTAGGGGGGCGGCTGCGGACGCTGGTCCCTCGGGTAGGACGAAGAGACCATCTCCTCCGGCCGGTCGGGGCCGAGCGCGAGCGGCGGGAGGGCGATGAGGAGGTCGCCCGCGACGAGCCCGAGCCGGTGGCCGACCGCGTCCGGTGTGCGCACGAGTGGCGCCGACCCGGGTGGCGGGCGCGGACGGCGGCCGAGGACCGGCGGGCCCAGCGCCCGGGTCCCGCGCGGCCTGGTTACCGGTCGATCCGGCAGGAGGCGCCCTGGCGCCACGGGCCGGGGATGCGACCGCGGTTGCCGGCCGTGAGCCGGTACACGCCACGGGCCGTCCAGCTGATCGGAGGCACCGTGAGCAGACGGCCGACCGCCCGCCAGCCGGTGCCGGCCGCGGTGCTCAGCCAGGCGGCGAAAGCGGCATGTCCCGCCCGGACGGGATCATGGACTGGGACGGTCGCGCGGCGGGTTCACTACCAAGGTGCACCTGGCCGTCGAGCAGGGCCAGAAGCCCATGTCGATCGTGGTAACGGCCGGGCAGCGCGGCGACTCGCCGCAGTTCGAACCGTGCTGAGGAAGGTTCGCGTGCCCCGCATCGGGCCGGGCCGGCCGCGCGTCCGTCCTGACCGGGTGCGTGCTGATAAGGCGTACGCCTCCCGCAAGAACCGCGTTTATCTGCGTCGCCGGGGGATCCGCTGCACCATCCCGGACAAGGTCGACCAGGCGCGCCACCGCAAGCAGCGCGGCTCTCCCGGTGGCCGGCCGCCGAAGTTCGACCCGGTCGACTACCGTGAGCGCCACGCGGTCGAGTGTGGGATCAACCGCCTCAAGAGGTACCGCGCCGTCGCCACGCGGTACGACAAGCTAGCGGTCCGCTATGAGGCGATCGTCCTCATAGCGGCAATCGGCGAATGGCTGTGACCAGCACACATCAAGCGCCTCCGAGCCCGCAGGCATGGATGTGCTCTCACTCCACGGCAGCATTGAGGAGAATCTGCGCCAGCTCGCGCGGCTGGGAGAACATCGGCCAATGGCCGGTGTCCATCTTGACCAGCCGCCAGTGCTTGCTGTTCAGCAGCTCGGCCACATCTTCGTCGGGCTCGGCGTCGTCTGGCTCGGCCCCCGGCATCACGCACAGGATGTATGTGGCCGGGAGTTCACCGAGCGGCCCCGCCAGCACGGCGGGCTCGGTCAGCGTGGCGGCTGGGTGAGGCGTCGAGCCACGCACGAGGCGTGCGATCTGCTCATCGGTGAGACCTTCGCCGTCAAAGTGAGCAGCTGGCGCGAGCGGCCAAAACCCTCCGTTCTCGGCGATCGATACCTCCACTGCCTCCCCGCCGTCCGGCCAGGCGGAGACAAACGACTCGCCGTCAGTTGGAACACTTGAGTCGACGAATACCACGCGGGCCAGTCGGTCACCGATCCGCTCTGCGGCCTGACCGACCGGGATGCCCGAGTAGCTGTGACCCACCAGGACTACGTCACGCAGACCCTGGCGTTCTACCTCGGCAACGATGTCCTGGACGTGAGTCGCTTGCCCCGCCGGTACACCCTGCTTGTCAGCAAGACCGGACAGCGTCAACGGATAGACGCCGTGGCCAGCAGCACGCAGATACGGCACCACCTCGCCCCACGCCCACGCCCCGAGCCGTGCACCTGCAACCAGCACGAAATTCACCATGCCCGCACCGTAGCCGGGCAGCTTGACGATCTCCTGGAAAATACATTCGATACACGCCCTGCTACTGGCTTGGTTCCGGGCGCGTCGGCAGTCCGCTGCTCCGGCACGCGCTGTGAACAGGCGTGGAGAGCAAGCTTGCCGCGGTCCTTACCGAGGTCCTTCCGATAATCAAAGCTGCGTCACCCTGCTCACAATCAAGCTGGGCAGCAACAGAAGCGTGGGTGGGGGGAGGGGGGAGAGCAGGAGGATCGGGGGGGAGGGAGAGGGGGTGGGCGATCTGTGAGTTGGCAGCAGGGTCCAGGCAACCGACCGTGTCGGCTGAACGGCTCTTCGCGCATACGGTCGGCGCGTCCTCGGCCCCTGGCGGGCCTGCGGTGCACCGAGGGACGTGGCCATGGTCGGGCGGCCGCGGCTCGAGAGGGGATTTAGAGCAGCGTGGCTGAGGCCGTCGCGGGCTGATGGAGACCCACGTGGCGGGTTCTTGGTCAGCCGCCTGTGCGTTGTGGCGTGCTTTCGTCGGCTGAGGAGGTGGTAGCAAAGGAAGTTGCTTCGTCGACGGGTGGTAGGAAGCGGGGGTTGGGTGCGCCCCAGGACGCGTGCTGAGCAACGCCGCGCGCGATCGCCTGCGCGGCACGGTGTGTGGGTGGGAGCTGCCGCCGGTGATGGCATGTCCTACTGCTAGAGAGAGCGCCGCCTCCATCGGGGTTGTGACCTGCGAAGACCGTGATTCTGGGGGGATCTGACGATCTGGCACCCGGTTCTGGCCAGCGTGTACCCGGTTTAGAGGGTCACGGCAGGCAGCTTTGAGAGCCTGAGTGCTGCTGCTCGGAGAACCGGTACAACGCCTGAAGGATCTGAGTAGATTGACGTCAGGTACATGAGCCGGCTCGTTCCTGAGTAGGTGTGAGGGCCTGGGCGCATCGACGCCAGGTTGAGCGACACGCCCTGAGAGCGGACTACATGAACTCTGTGCTCATGTACGTTAAGTTGATCTGGTCGGCCTCAGGACCGTACTCATCGACGTTGAGGACATGCCCAGCCACGGAGGGCCCGATTGGGAGCAGTACGCAGACTGGTCGATGCCGACACCGGCGAGGCCATCCCTTATGCGCCCTACGCCTTCTCGGGCGAGCACATTCAGGTCGACAAGGCCCGAGTCGAAGCCATCACCGAGAGCAAGGAATTCACCCCCAGCCAGAAGTTCATGGTGCTGTGGTGGATCGGAGTCTCTCCCGCTGGCATGGAACCTCTCAGGGCGACCGGTGCTGACATCGCCAAGAAGGTCGGGATGACCGCCGACGCGGTCGGCAAAATCAACCGGAAGCTACTCAAACGGCGCATCCTGGTCGAACGCGGACGCATCGGTAACTACCGGCTCTACCGGATCAGCCCGTACATCGCATTCCACGGGACCGGCATCGAGCAACGGGAAGCGATCAAGACGTGCAACCCGCCGGACATCCCCGGCTTCGACAACACGATCCATTCGCGGTGGGAGGCCCGGTGAACAACGACGACAAGCACAAACTCCTGGACATCCTCCAGCGCACGGCCGGCATGACCGCCAACCAACGGCTGGTCGTCATGCTCTACGCCATGCACCCCACCGACCGCGCCGGCGCCGTCGTCGAGACCGGCGCCAACCTAGCCAAGCTCGTCGGCATGTCCCCGACCGTCTTTTCCCGCACCCGGCGCCAGGTCGTCGAGGCGGGGTGGCTCGAGGAAACTGAGCGGCTCGCCCACATCAGCTACTACCGGCTCGGCGCTAAGTGCACCGGTGAAGAGGTCGTCGTTCCTCTGCGACGCGCAACCTGAGGCTGTTCGCGAAGCCGAGCTCATGTACGTGAGGTCAATGAGGACCTGTCTTAAGGCCGGTTCTCATTGACCTCACGTACATGAGCCTCCCAGGCAACTAGTCGGCCACCGAGGCCGCCCGCTGCGCCATGCTGTGTCGCCCCACCGCGGACGGTAGGTCAGGGACGGCTCACCTGCCAGACGTCGCCTGTGGTACCGACCCTCAACGGGCTGTCCACGACCTCGTTCAGGAGTAGAGCCGGGGACGGTTCAGCCCTCGGGGACGGGCGTGCCCTGCTGGTAGTAGAGCCGCCATCCGGTGTCGCCCTCGCCCTTGCGCCACAGGGAACTGCGGCGGGCCCGGCAGCCGGCGATGACGCTCTCGTACGTCAGGTGCACGAGGTCCGGGGCGAGGAGCACCCCGCGCATCCTGGAGGCCTCGATGTGCAGGCTTTCCGCTCCGCCGTGCAGGGTGGGCAGCGCCGCGACCATCTCCTCGTACGTCCAGCGCCGCCCGGAGGCGCCGACCTCGACGAACTCTGGGTCGAACAGCCGGACGCCGACGGCGGAGACGCGGACGGCGGGGTCGTGCAGGCGCAGTTCACCGTCCTTCGCCGCAGCGATTGCGACCTCTTCCTCGGGGTTCTCCTCCGTGTCGATCATGGACGCATCCTCTCTCGCCCCGGAGCTCTCGGCAAAGGTTCTTCGGGTCCTTGTCCGTTGACCAAAGTGGAGAACATGGCATTCCGGGGCCGCGGCGTGCCTGGTCGTCTCTACAGTTGCGTCATGGAGTCCAGCACCCTTGCCGCGGGTGCTCAGCCGAGACCGGCGCTCCCCCCAGGCCCGGCAGGCTCCGCAGCTCGCTGATCTTCAAGATTCGTGCGAGAAGCACGAACACCAGGAACATGGTTAGGCCGCCCGCAGCGAGGCCCAGAGCAGGTGCCCAGGTGGTCGAGGTGACAGTGCTGGAGCAGGAGCGGGCCACGAACCAGCCCAGCGTTCCCGCCGCCAGGGCAGAGGCCGTCAGCTTGCCGTAGGTGCGGCACAGTCGCTTGCCATCCAACCGGCCTTCGAGGCGTCGTCGCAACAGCATCGCGGTGATGAGCAGGCCGATGGCGTACGAGGCGGCGTAGGCGCCGGCCAGGCCGGTGACGGCCCATCGCGGGGGCATCAGCAGATGGCAGGCGGTGGCCAGAGCAATGTTTGCGGTACTTATCCACACGGCCATCCAGAACGGGGTCCGGGTGTCCTCGAAGGCGTAGAAGCCGCGCAGCAGCATGTACTGCGCGGAGAAGGGGATCAGGCCGAGTCCGAAAGCCTGGAGCATCTGGCCCAGCGGCACGATGGACGCCGGATCGGCTGCTCCGTGAGCGAAGACCACCTGCGCCATTTCCGGACCGAGGGCGACGAAGAAGAAGGCGGCGGGAACGATGACGACGCCGCTGATCCGCAGAGCTCGGGAGAGGTCACCGCGCATGTCGTCCAGGCGGTGTTCGGCGACGGCCCGGCTCATCCGCGGCAGCAGGGCGGTAACCAGCGAGACAGTGATAACCGACTGCGGCAGCGACCAGATGGTCTGCGCGTAGGTGTAGGCGGAAAAGCCCACACCGCCATTGGGTAGTGCCGTGTCTGCTGCAGAGGCGTAGCGGGTCACCACCGTGCTGGCTACGAGGTTGGTGAGGACGAACAGCAGGGTCCAGCGGGCCGCGCTGATGCTCTTGCCCAGGCCTGTGCCGAGCCAGTCGAAACGTGGGCGAAAGCGGAAGCCGGCGGCCCTGGCGAAGGGGATCAGGGCAAGAGCCTGGGTCGCCAGGGCGAGCGTCGTGCCCGCGCCGAGCAACGTGACCTGTGTCTGAGTGATGTCCTGGATGGAGTCCGGGACGGTCATCATGCCGAGGTACACGCCGAACATGGAGATCAGGAAGACGTTGTTGAGGACAGGGGTCCACATCATCGCGCCGAACTTGTTCCGGGCGTTGAGCACTTGGCCCAGGATGCTGAACAGTCCATAGAAGAAGATTTACGGGAGCAGGAACCGCGCGAAGACCACCGTCAGCTGAAACGCTTCGTGGTTGGCCGGTGAGTCGCTCTGATAGAGGCTGATGATCTGCGGCGCCGCCCAAACGGCGAGCAGCGTGCCGATTCCCAGCACGGACATCGTGAGGGTGACCAGACGCTGCTCGAAGGCCCGTCCGCCATCCGGCTGCTCCATCCTGGCCCTCACCAGCTGCGGGACCAGTACGGAGTTCAGCGCACCGCCGATGAGCAGGAAGTACAGGCTCGCCGGCACCACGTTGGCCTGGTTGTACGTCGTAGCGAGCAGTCCCGCTCCGAGTGCCCCAGCCTGTAGGACTGTTCTCAGCAGGCCCGTTGCCCGGGACACCACCGTCCCCGCTGCCATCAGCATGGACGAGCGCATCAGCCCGCCCTTTGCCGCGCCAGACTTCGTGGCGGCGTGCCGCCCTCGCTTCTGCTTCCCCGGTAACCGCGTTCTCGCCGCGCCCGGCGTCCCCTCCGCCATGTGCCTAATCTACGGCGTAGAGATCATCATCATGGGAACTGCCCCGGGTTCTCAGGTCGGCCCGCAGTCCCCGGTCGGTGCATTGCGGCGAATGGAAACTCCGGGCCGTGGGGTCGTGCAGTACGCAGGTGCGTCGGGCCGGGACGGTCCTCACTGCTCGCTGGCATCCGGATCGCGTAGAGGCCGCAGTCCGCCGGGCAGGTTAGGAAGCCGGAAGGAGTACCGGCCCAGCATGTTGATGTGCTGCCGTACAAACGGCGAGAGGCGGGCCACGTCCTCGTCGCGGACAGAAGCCTTCTGCGCGCAGCTGACTCACCGCGGCGTCCATGTAGCGGGTGTTGAAGAGGACGACGGCGTTGAGGACCAAGCCGGGGGCGCCGATCTGGTTCTCCATGCCGTCCTGGTAGCGCTGGTAGAGCTGCCCCGAACGGCCGTGGAAGATCTTCCGGGCGAGCGCGTGGCGCCCTTCCTGGAGGTTGGCCTGCGCCTTGATCTGGCGCCGGTAGCTGGCGAATCCGCCCGACACCACTGAGCGAGGGGGGTCGATGTGCCCCTGCCGGTTCAGCAGGCGCGTTGGGTGTCCCGCCGCAGCTGTGTGCGCATGGTTCCCGGATAAGCTCCGTCTGCCCGGACACCGGACTGGCCCGGCTGTCGTACGGGCAGGTCCGCGCTCTGCTCGACGAGCACACCGCCGTGCGTGGACCGGGCACAGCCACTGGGACCTGCACGAGTACCGTCACTCCGCCCTGACCCATCTCGGTGAACAGGGCGCCTCGCTGCTGATGCTGATGGCGATGTCCCGGCACAGAAGCCGGAGAACGTCCGCCGCTACTTCAGACCGTCGCCCGAGGCGATTGCCGAACTCACCAGCTTGCTCGCCCCCGGCGACGCCCGGCGCACCCGCGGGGACGTAGTCACGGTGCCGGGGAACTGTCAGTAGCAAGGCATTACGGCTGCGTTCGGAGCACGACGGAACGAGCCGACCGGTTAGGGTCGCTGCCGTGGACCTCCAGCAGCGCATCCGTGACCGCGCAGGTGAATTTCTGTTCTTCGCGGTGACGCCGCCCAGGCAGACGACCACCCCCGAGCGGGCTCAGGAGATCGCCGACATCACCCGCAAGCGGCTCGACGGCCTGGAGCCCGACGGGCTCGTGCTCTACGACATCGACGACGAGAGCGACCG
>NZ_JBFAMH010000057.1:0-11780 GCF_040656475.1 Streptomyces sp. NPDC049915 | reverse complement strand
CGCGACCAGTCCAGCTGGTTCTTCGAGCGCAGCTTGTTCAGCAGCAGCTGGTGCAGCTGGTCCCAGACGCCGGCCTCGTTCCAGGCCGCCAGGCGGCGCCAACAGGTCATCCCCGAGCCGAAGCCCAGCTCCTGGGGCAGATACTCCCACTGGATACCGGTGTGCAGCACGAACAGGATGCCGCGCAAGGCCTGCCGGTCGGGTACTCGTGGCCTGCCCTCGACCTGCTTCGGCGGTGGCTCGGGCAGCAACGGCTCGATCAGCGACCACAGTTCGTCCGACACGATCCACGGCCGCGACTGACGCTTCCCCATGCCCGCATCAACGAGCGGATCAAGTCGAGAGTCACATGATCAAACGCTTTTGTTAGAGCCAGTAAGAGGTGAGGCCTCCGGACCGTCGACGTCCTGGTGCGCTGCACTGCGGCGCTGGAAGGCTCGGGCAACGGCGGTCAGGTGCCACCACGCGTTCGCGGTCGCCTGGGTGGCGACGAAGACGCAGGGGAACCAAGGGGAACTCCCTCCTCACGGAAGGACGGGCACGTACGGGGCGAAGTCGGTGGCCGCAGGGAGCTTTCGCCGGCCAATGCAGTTGCTTTTGGGTCGTGGACGCCGTTGCCCCGGTTGTGACGGGGGGCAGGGCAGCGGGTGCGGATCGGGATTCTGACGAAGGTGTTCACCGCGGAGCTGGTCGACGCGGCGATAGCCAAGCACGACCGATCCGAACAACGGCGCCGCCTCCTACCGGCGCGGCTGGTCGTTTACTTCGTCCAGGCCCTGTGTCTGTTCGCCCGGGAGTCGTAAGAGGAGGTACTGCGCGTGCTGACCAGTGGCATACCGGGCAGCCGGGTCCTGGCCAGGGCGAACCGCTCCTCGTCACGCCGAGCGCGGTCCCGGCCCGGCGAGGACGTGATGGAGACCCTGCTCAGAGAGGTATCCGGACCGCTCGCCACTCCGGACACGCGCCGGGCATGGTGGCGCGGGCTGCGGCTGCTCGCTCTGGACTTCGCCGCGCAGTTCCTTACTGAGGACCACGAGGACGTCGCCGACGCCCTGCGCCAGCTGGCGGCCGTCTGCGTGGGCCATGCCCTCGAAGCGCGCCCCGCACCGGCCGGTTCGCTTCTGGTGCGCCTGACCGTCGTGTAGGGCGCACCGGGACGGCGGTTGTGTGGTGCGGCGCGCATCGGCCCGCGCTGGACGCCGTGCAGAGTGTTGTGGGGAGGGGCCGGCTATGGGTCCGTCCCCTCCCCTCGTTTCGGCGAAAGCGCGAAAACGGACGCCCGGTCACGTACCGCCGCCTCAGGCCCAGCGGTCGGTGTGCGGCCCCAGGCAGAAGAGAGATCCGCCGGGGCCGCTTGTACCAGTCCGCCTATCGGGTTCTCTTCGGCTTGCGCAGCACTATCGCGATGGCTGCCCCAAGGAGAATTCCGGGGATGACCAGGATTCCGAGTGACACCTTTGGCATCACGAGGTGAGCCAGGTAGATGCTGCTCACGCTGGCGACGGCAGCAATGGTGGACCCGACACGGTCGGGTTTACGATCTGGTGAGCGCATTTGTGCTGCCTTTTTCATCCCCATCGGTAACTGCCCATTCCGGCTACGCAGCCGAAGCCGCCGGTGACCCCGGCCAAGCCCCAGTCGACTGGCCCAGACCAGAAGCCATACGCGATGACCGGCCCAGCTCCGGCTCCGCCCCACCACGCGCACTGTCTGACATAGTGATTGCACGACACGCGGCCGCCCCATCTCCGGAAGGCGTAATAGGTGACACGCACAAAGCGGTGACGTCTCCCCCAGTTGCTGATCCGTCGGTGAACCTTCCGATAGTAACGGTGCCAATGCCACCACTTGCCGTCGAGGTCGTAGTGGTTGATCGGGTCGTCGTTGCAGTAGTCGTAGGCGTTGGCGCTGCTGCCGGGAACCGGGTCGACGGACAGGAATCGTCCGGTGGCAGGATTGTAGAGGCGCACGCCCATGAGGGTGAGGCCGGTTGGGGTCTCGCTGGAGCGCTGTTCGCCGCCGAGCCATCCGTAGCGGGTGGCGTTTTGGCCGGTGTGGGGGTTTCCGTGCTCGTCGTAGTCGAGAACCGTGGGCGCAACGTGGAGTCGTCGACGTGGACGCGGAAGACGAGGTGGCGTTTGCGAGGTGGGGTGGGCCCTGGCCGGGTGACCATGGCGTCCTGGATACAAGTCAGATGCGGGACATCGCTCGCATCTGTGAGGTCCAAGCCCAGTTCTTCGTCGAGTTCGCGCGCGAGGGCCTGATGGATGGGTTCGCCGGGTTCGACGTTGCCACCTGGCAGGGTGTACTGGTCCCTGCCGTCCTTGGTGCGGTGGATGAGGGCGATCTCTTCGCCGTTGAAAAGGGCTGCGGCGACGCGGATCTTGATACGGGTGAATGGCTCGGCAGAGGTCATTGAGGGGGTTCTCCTTCGGTGGGCAAGGTGCTGTGGTGTCCCTTGGGCAGGCGGCGCAGGCAGATGATGCAGCACGCGAGTTGCACAAGCCCCTGGTGCAGATCAGCGCGGTGTTCGTGGCGGATCTGCAGGCGCTTGAACTGGTGGTGCCAAGCGAAGGTTCGCTCAACGACCCACCTCGTACGTCCCAGGCCGGAGCCGTGAGCGGTGCCGCGTCTGGCGATGTGTGGCGTGACGCCACGGTCTCGCAGCAGCCGTCGGTACTTGTCGGAGTCGTAGCCGCAGTCGGCAAACAGGCGCTGCGGCCCGCCCCCCGCCCCTCCCGGGCGAGGGGCGCGGCTGGTACGCCTACACCGCTCCCCCGAGCCGCTGGTAGAGCACGTGCCTGGACCGTCGGGCACGGGTGACGAGCCCGGCCCGGTGGAGGATCTGCAGGTGGTAGGAGACGGTGGCCGGACTCAGGTAGAGCCGCTGAGCGATCTCCGTCGTGGAACGCGGTTGGCTCAGCTCGGCCAGGAGCTTTCGCCGCATCGCCCCGATCAGCTGGTGGTCCTGGGCGGGCGGAAGACAGTCGACCTGCGCGGCGGGATAGACGATGAGCGGAGTGCGCGACGCCGGCGTCCCGGGCGGTTCCCCGGCGCAGAAGAGGGCCCAGTCGACGAAGACGCTCGGCGTGAGGATCATCGCTTCCGCGTCCAGCGTCAGCCGGTGGATGCTGTCCGTGCGGAGGTGGACGAGAAGTTCGCCGTCGCGCCATTCCAGGTTCGGGGCCAGCCGGTTGAGGGCCTCGGCGAGCCCGTACTGGGCGATCTCGGAGGCCCGGGCGGTGACGTCGGCTTCCAGTCGGGCCCGGATGGCCGGCCACGAGGGCTTCAGTGCCGCGTGCCAAAACCGCGCCATCTCGTCGGCGAGTCGGCGCGCGAAGTGGTCCTCCCCCCGGTCGAGGGCCTGCAGGAGTTGCCGCGGCGCCGGGTGGCCGGAACCGGGGTCCCAGGAGTGGCCGTTGACCGCCTCGGCCAGCTCGTAGCGGATCCGTTCCTGCGGGGTCGCCGCGATCTGGTGAAGCGCGGTGTCGATGTCGGTCAGGAAGGCCGGGGGTTCCGGCCGCAGGAAGTCCGGGGCGTAACCGAGGGGGCCTCCCCGGCCGACGACGGCCAGCAGCCCGAGCCGGTGCCGGGTCAGCGCGTCCGTGGTCCTGGCCCGCCAGGGCGGGGTCAGGGTGCCTGGGCTGAAGCCGACGAGGCGGAGCAGGTCCTTGGCCGAGCCCATCGGTGAGACCGCGAACCTCACGCCCCCCAGCCCCCGAGCGCCCAGGCGGATCCGGATCACACGCGTTCCCCTTTCGCCAGTCCCTTCGAAAGAAATCGAATCATTCGACCGGTCAATCGGCGTGGCGTTTCCTGGATTCACCGCACAAACCGGCCCCGAAAGGAAACCAGGACCCGTGATCGTTCACAAGAAGCTGGCCGCCGTCGCAACCGCCGTGGCAGCCCTCACCGTCGGTGCCTCAGGCGCAGCATCCGCCCAGGCCGCCGAGCCCACCGCCCACCCCGTGGCCTGGGAGCAGGGCCAGGCGCCCGGCGCCCGGGCGGGCTCCCTCACCGCAGGCATCTACGTCCGGATCTACAGCCTGTACCAGGCGACCCCGGGCCAGTGCCTGGACGCCGACGCCACCGCCGGCAGCAACGGCACCAAGGTCCAGGTGTGGGGGTGCAACGGCACCACCCAGCAGGAGTGGATGCTGTCCACCGACGGCAGCCTGCGGAGCGTGCGGTTCCCGGGCATGTGCCTGGACGCCGACACCAACGGCGGCGGCGCCAACGGCACCCGGGTGCAGCTGTGGCAGTGCAACGGCACCACCCAGCAGCAGTGGTACCACCCCTCCGGGGACCTGGCCATCTACAACGTCCGCTTCAACAACGGCAACAACACCGTGCTGGACCGCGACACCAACGTCCGCGGCAACGGCGCCCAGGCCCAGCTGTGGGGCAAGAACTTCCAGTCCCAGCAGTGGTGGGACATCCGGACCGCGTGACGCCTCCGGCGCCGTCGGCGCCGGTGCCGGTGCCGGTGCCCGGTGCCGGTGCCCGGTGCCGGTGCCGGTGCCGGTGCCCGGTGCCGGTGCCGGTGCCCGGTGAACAGCACGTCTCGACATGGAGGGAACACGCATGAACGCAGCGGCACGTACCCGGAGGAAGCTCAGCGTGGGGGCCGTGGGGCTCGCCGCCGCGATCGCGTTCGCGGCGGGGATGACGCCGGCCTCGGCATCGGCGCCGACCGCGATCGCGTCCCCCTCGCTCAGGGACGGGGAGATCGTGGAGCTCTGGAACTACAACAGCCAGCACTGCCTGTCGGTCGGCGCCGGGAGCACGGCGGGCGGGGCCGGGATCATCCAGTGGTCCTGTTACGGCGGCGCCGAGCAGTACTGGGGCCTCTACCCCATGCCGAACTCCGGCGGCGGCTACGAGATCGTGAACAAGAACAGCGGCAAGTGCCTGGCCGATCCGGCGAGTTCGCCAAACGCCGGCGTCCAGCTGATCCAGTACGGCTGCGACAAGGGGGCGGAGCAGACCTGGTACTTCGACCGGAACCCGGACACGAGCTTCGCCCAGATGCGGAACCGGGCGAGCGGCCTGTGCGCCGCGGTCGGCGCCTCGAGCACGACGCCGGGCGCCCCGGTCGTACCCGCTGCGGCGTGGGACGCACTCGTCCGGGACCACGTGGAGGGTGTCCGACTCGAAGTCGATCGCGTCGACGGCCACGCCCAGGATCTCGCCTTGCCGAAGGCCGCAGCCGCCGCCCAGGTCGACCATGGCTTGGTACCTCTCGGGCATGCCGGCCCGGACGGCGAAGACCCGTTCCGGCGTCCAGGGCACGATGCGCTTGTTGTCCACCGTCGGTGGACGGACCGAGCGGGCGGCGCACGGATTCCGCGGAAGGTGCCCATCGTCCACGGCCGCGCTGAGGGCGGCACGCACGTTGGAGTAGATCGTCCGGGCGTACGAGCCGCGGACTCCGTTCTCCTGAAGCTGCCGCAGCAGCGGCCTCGATGGCGTCGGTGAGGAGTTCGGCCGTTGCCCATGGCGGGGGCGGGGTGTCTCCGCCGCTGGGGCCGTCGAGGCGGATGACCGCGTCGAAGTGGACGGCTCCGCGCTTCTGGTACTCGGCGACCTTGGCGAAGGAGACGCGCGCGTGCTCCCGGAATCGCCGCTGTGACAGGCCCGCCCGCTTGGCCATCTCACGACGCAGGTAGACAGAGAAGCGCCGCCAGAGCTGCCCGGCATGGGCCGCGTCGGACGGCCGTGATCAGGTCGTCGAGGCGGCGAGGCATGGTTGGCCACGGTGGTGCGTCGTAGGACGGACAGATGCCTCCACCAGTTCCAGTACCCCCACGACGTCCTCGACCGCTGCCTCACCGGCACCAGCCACGATGACCACACCACCCATTCAAGGTCAGTAGCCATCGAGGTGATTCGTTCCAATATTTTCCGATGCTATGACGTCATGCACGTTTTAGGTGTAGAACATGTACTCCCCCTCTTCGAGAAGCGGAGTAGTTCATGCGATCACTGCGCTTGGCGACAGCTGGCGAGGTAGCCGTTATGCTAGCCCTTCTCCTGTCTGCCTGTGATGGTGGTTATGGCTCACCTTCCGGTGACGAACAAGGGACTCACGCCACTGCGGGGTCGGTGCCGAGTAAGGTTTCGCCGCAGCCAACAGCCCTGGCTTCAGATTCGAACGGTCATTCCACCCATGCGGCCGACGACGAGGTATGCGACAAGCTGCCCGCAGCCGAGGTCGAGAAGATCGTGCACAAGCCGATCAAGGCGACTGACCGCATGCTCGATGTCCACGCACCAGGTGTTGTTGTCAAGCGAGACCCATCTCTCTGCACCTACGAGATACCGAAAGAAGGCAACCTACCAAGGTTTGTAGCTATCGGCCTTATCGATCCTCCCGAGTCGACCACGGCGTGGAACAGGGCCTACAGGCGCAACCACAATCAAGTAACCCGAGAGTTCGGTTCTGGTACGCAGGGCATCGATATGGGTAGCGGTATCTATGTGATTCACAAGGGGGACGCACTTATCACGTTTCAGGGCATCGCGGCCGGCTTGGATGACGCTGTCCTGCAGCAGTTGGCCAGAAAAGCGGCCCAGGTACTTGGACCGCGCGTAGCGTAACGTCTGAATAGAGGTAAGAACTCATTCCGTGCGGTCTGCACAGCTTTCGTTTGTGCCTGCCCTATGACATGGACATCGTATTCACTGGTCACATGAAGCGCCTAGGAACGTCCGTCCCAGTAGGTGATGCCGTCACGCAAGACGCCACCGCACAAGGTTGGATCAGCGCTCTTGCCGCAGAGCAGCAACTCGCCGTCGCCGTTTATGGCATTGAAGGCCAGGATGCCGTTGGGCTGAAGGTCCATACTGAACTGGCTTCCGGTAGCGAAGGCATAAGCCGAGCTTGCGTTCGGCGTGGTGATGTCACTGGAGGTGACGGCCGCAACTGCTCTCCCCTCGGACTGAGTGACCGAGAAATGTGCGGCCCAGCTTTCCCCGTGCGTGCCAAGCCAGGTGAAGAAGCCAGTACCATCGCCGTTGACCGTCGCGAAGAACCGGATGGACTCCCAAGTGCCAACGTAACGCTCCAGCCAAGCGGGCGGCTCGGCCGGCTTCGGGCTGATCTCCAGATGGAGACGAGTGCGGTTTACTTGGCTGTCACCGTAGGCTGCCGCCAAGCCGTGGCTCATCTCAACGAGTCCTAGAAATGCCACTACCGGGCCGACCGCCAAGTGTCGCCAGTCGAAGAACTCCTTGAGAACGTCGTCGGTAAGGCAGTTCGCCAGGATGTGACCCAGGTTCAGATCACCGAGCGTAGCGAGGCAATTCTTTGCCTCCAGTGCCTTGCTCAGCAAGTCGACCTTCTTTTGTGCTGCACCCATATGGAATTTCGCCAACAGCGTGAAGAGGGCATCGCCCATCACATCGATGGTGTGCAGACCGAGACTGAACTTGGAGAGCTCCAGGTCAAGCGTTGCCTTTTGCCCTGCTTTAATGGGCGCGATGCGCAGCGATACTTGACTGCCGGCATCTAAGACCGCGTGGCCATGCTGGTGCGCCAGTTCGCTGAGCGACAGGCCCGTTGCGCTGTACGGCGTTGCCAGCGTGAGTCCAGAAAGCTTGAGCTCCACGGGATAGCTCATCCGATTGGTTACCTTTAGATAGACTTCACCGTTTTCGTGTGAAAGGCAGTGATAAACAGAACCCGCACCTCGCACTGCCACATCGAGTCGTTCGAAGTCGGAGTCGTACGAGCACTGCGGTGGCTGTGCGCTCTTGGTGAGTCCGTTTGTCAATCCATCCAGAAAGTCATCATGAACGATGCGTGCAGCTTCCTGTGCATCGAGCTGGAGTACCTGGATCCACGACAGGTGCGTCACGGTAAGACGCGCATGTTGCCTGTCTGCCAGAAGTTCGGCTGGAACCAGATGCCACCCCTCAGCCGTGTGCGTGGCGTTGTGGGCAACCAAGAGGACGCTATGCGGCGCTGGGCGGTTGTCAAGTCGGATGACTACAGTCAGCGGCGACACAAGCGGTCCGGAAGGCCCAATCTCAAGAGGCCTCGAAAGAGAGGTTATATATTGCCCGTGAAAAGAGCGGACCACACGGGCCTGCCGTGCAGTAATGGAGCGGGGTACCTGACTGCCGCTGACTCGTACGCCTTCCCCGATCTGTTTGCCTTCCGCACGGATGGTTTGAGGCTCGTCGGCTGTCGCTACCAGCCGTATGGCAAGGTAGAGGAGAAGCGCTGCTGTCATAAGAAGTGCGATGAGTGGGAGCATCTTCTTCGAGCATGCCGGCATCGCCGCTCCTCGGTTTGTTGTTACTTAAGGCATAACGCACAGAGAGAGGATATCGAGCGGTTTTTGCGTTACTTTTACAGTGTGTCTGTCGCCGGGAGTTTGGGTCTTCATCCCCGCAGTGGAGTGACCGACGGGGCAGGGGACGGGGTCCGTCGTGCTCCTGCGTCATCACCGCCTATTGGCGACGTGTCCTAGAGGTTGTCCCGTAACGGGTGCGGGGGTTGATGCGTTGAGTGGGCATGGGTGGGGTGATCTCAGCGGATGATCCGAAGTGGATCGAGCCGTTCTCCGGGCTGACCGAGGTGCAGTTCGCCAGGCTGGTGGCGCTGGTACGGCGCCGTGGCGGGGACGTTCAGCGGGGCCGTCCGTGGCGGCTGCCGCTGGAGGACCGGGTGCTGCTGGTGGCGACGTATTGGCGCACGAACCTCACGCTGCGGCAGGTGGCGCCGTTGTTCGGGGTCTCGAAGTCCGCGGCAGACCGCATTCTCGATCACCTCGCGCCGCTGCTGGCCATCTCGCCGGCCCGCCGACCGCGCAAGGACACTGTCTACATCGTCGACGGGACACTGGTGCCCACCCGCGACCGCAGCGTGGCCGCCTCCAGCAAGAACTACCGGTACTCGACCAACCTCCAGGTCGTGATCGACGCCAACAGCCGCCTGGTGGTGGCGATCGGAATCCCGCTGCCCGGCAGCCGCAACGACTGCCGGGCCTTCACCGAGTCCGGCGTCGACCGGGCCTGCCGCGGAGCCCCGACCATCGCCGACGGCGGCTACCAGGGAACCGGCCTGCTCATCCCGCACCGCAGACAACGCGGTCAGACTCACCTCAGCCCGCAGCAGGAGGCGGAGCACGCCGTCCACCGCAGGGCCCGAGCCCGGGTGGAACACGCATTGTCCCGACTGAAGAACTGGAAAATCCTGCGGGACTGCCGGCTCAAGGGCAACGGCGTCCACCAGGCCATGCTCGGGATCGCCCGACTACACAACATGGCCCTCACCGGATGACTCACACCCCATACGGGACAACCTCTAGGGGTGCTGAGGAGCTGCGGCATCGCACTGGTGTGCGTGTAGGCCCTGGGGTCTTCGGGGTGCTCCCCCGGCGAACTACGTGGCGGCTGCGGCAGGTTCGGTGAGGCGGTCCAGCTGGGTCGCCGCAGACTGAGAAATCGAGCCGCGCGGTGACGGTATCTGGCGCTACGGTCCAGGAATGACGACCACACCCTGGCAGCCGCTCTCCGACCGCGAGGCCGGGCTTCCCGTCGACCGGACAGTCCATGAAGGAGTTCCCGAGCACCTGGAACCGGGACTGCGGTCATGGGTGCGGGATTCGGTGGTGACGGAGTCCCTTGTCCACCGCGTCGTAGCCGCGCTGAGGTTGAACAGCGACGCCTTCGACAACGGCCGTCTCCCGTCGAGCGCACGTGATCTGTCCAGGGTGCCCGCCGGCCTGCTTCTTGATGTCGTCGACTGTCTGCTCTACCTCGATGTCGGCGAGGTCGCCCGTCACGAGTACCTTGTCAAGCACCCGAACGCAGCCTCTCCCTTGGCGGCCGTACTCTCTAAGCCCCCGAAGTTCGTGGATCCGGTCAAGACACTGGACGCGCTCCTCGGCGATGCCGCCTCCGCCTACCAAGTTCGCGAGGCCGACGACGTCTCGCACGCCGGCCTCGAGCGGGTTGTCGACGCCACCGTCGCCGACTCCGCGGTCATGTCCATGCAGCAGGCCGAATTCTCCGGCCGCGACGACGCCAGCTTCTATCTACGCAGCTCCTGGACCAAGGCGTACGCCCTGCACCCAGACGCAAGTGGCGCTTACGTCGATGCGGTGCGGGCAGTGGAAGATGTCGCGATTCCCCTGTACGCGGGCACCGATCCCCGGGCGACCCTCGGCTCCGTCATCCGTGAACTGGATCGCAACGGAACGGCCTACTCGATGGTGATCCTCGACAACAATGCGGTCCCCGCCAAGGTCGAATCGATCCTCTCTCTCATGAAACTTCTCTGGCACGGGCACCGCGACCGACACCCCGGAGGACAGACCAGCGCACCCATCACCCTGGAAGCCGCCCGGGCCGCCGTCCACATCGCGGTGCTCCTCGTTCAGCTCCTCAGCACTTCCGCAGTGACAAGGAGCCTCCCGCCCCAACCGTGACAGCCCACGGCAAGAAGTGGAGCCGCTTGCGGACTTCTATCTCCTGGCACTCCGGCTGCCCTGTTTGAGGTAACCGCGGACGATGGCCTCCTGGCCGCTGCGGGGTCGGAGGTAGACGCGCTGCTCCGCTGCCTCGATCTGAAGCCGGTTGAGGAAGCCAACCGTCTCCTCGGTGGCAATACTTATACCGTTGCGGGGCGTCCTGCCGACCAAGAGATGCTTGGGGCCGAAAGGCAACACGATCGCGGTGGAGTCGCCAATCGCAACGTGAAAGGTGGTTCTGGTTTCACTCTGCTGAATGGCCAGGGCCGGGGTGTCACCCAGGAGGAACTCCCCGGCGGCGGGCACCAGGATCTCCAACCCTGCGCTGCTGATCATCTCCTTCGCCTTGTCGAAGGTGACCTCGATCCGCGCCCGGAAGGCCGCACCGTTCTCGAAGTTCTCCAGGTGCGGGCTCAAGATGTGGTCTGCCGCCGCGGCCAAACCCTGCGGTCCGGAAAGGTGAAGTCCGCTGCGTTGCAGTACCGCAAGGCGCAGAAGGTCGGACTTGTCTGTAAGCAGGGCGGTGCGGTGCTCGGTGTAGACCTTGGCGAAGGTGCGCTCATGGACGTTGCGGTAGTTCAGCGAGCGGACCAGGTGCAGGGCGATCAGGTCCTTCAGGGTCTGCACATGCTGCTCATGCTGGAAGACGTCGCCCCGTTCAACCGCGCGCGCGGCGTCGGGTATCCGTGTCTCGAGCTTGCCCCACACCTGTTCCAGGGAGGCGGAAGCGAAGCGTGCGAAGTACTTGACCTTGCCGCACTCGCGCGGGCTCGCCATCTTATGCAAACGCTCGGGGTGGTCAAGGTTGAAGGGCACGAGCTTGAGCCCATGACTGCCGAACGGAGTGGCGAAGCGCTTGAGTAGCACTTTGGAGATCACGTGCTGACCAACCACATGGCGATCGGCCTCGGGCCGGAGTTCCTCGATCCGGGCATCGATCTGCTGCGCCGCCACCAGCCACGGATTGGATGATCCCTCGTTCATCCGCCCAGTGTGGCAACCAGGTCCGACAGGCGAGACGCATTTTCCGTCTGCCCTCAGCGCGTGATCGCCCGACAGCCGTAGTCGGCAACCGCGCGACGCCAGGTTCGTCCTTGATCCACGCTCAGCATCGGATCACCTTCGGCGGCAGAACACCGTCGCCCAGCTGACCGAGGGCAGGCCGTAGGCAGCGGTGCCGGCGGGCGTCAGGGCGTGTCACCGGACTACTGAGGTTGAACTCGTGGTGTCGCAGGGGCTGACGGCTCGTCGGTCGTGCGGTATCACCGGGGCATGCGGTATCCACAAGGGGGCGGACTG
>NZ_JBFAMH010000056.1:0-12318 GCF_040656475.1 Streptomyces sp. NPDC049915 | reverse complement strand
CGCCGAGCACGAAGCCGCCTACTACGCGGCCGAACCCCCTGCGTCACTCCAGAAAACCAGCTAACTCAGCCTCCACAAAACCCGGGGCTTGACAAAGCGTCTGTGGGTCCTGGACGCGGACCTGTCGGCGGCATTCGACCGCATCGACCACACCCACCTCATGACCATGCTCGGCCAGTTCCCCGCCAGGGATCTGATCCGCGGCTGGCTGAAGGCGGGCGTGGTCGACCGCGGCCGGTTCGCACCGACCGAGGAGGGGACTCCTCAAGGCGGTGTGATCAGCCCGCTGTTGCTGAACGTTGCTCTGCACGGACTGGAACAGGCCGCAGGGTGCCAATACACGGTGCGGGCCGGGCGCGAGCCCGGCGCCGCACCGGGCACTCCGGTGCTGGTGAGATATGCCGATGACTTCGTCGTGCTCTGTCATGACGAAGCCCAGGTGCATCAGGTCAGGGCCCGGCTGGAGGACTGGCTGGAGCCGAGAGGTCTTCGCTTCAACGAGGAGAAGACCCAGGTCGTCCACCTCGATGAGGGGTTCGACTTCCTCGGCTTCAATGTCCGCCGGAAGGCCCAGAAGAAGCTGATCATCACCCCGAGCACAGCGGCCTGCAAGAGGCTCCGGGCGCGCTTACGGACCGAGGTGAAGGCCCTGCACGGGGCCAATGCCGAGGCCGTGTTGCGCAGGCTGATCCCGATCGTTCGCGGTTGGGCGGCCTACTACCGGGCGGTGGCGTCCTCGACGACGTTCTCGTCGCTGGATCACTACATGTGGCGGCTGACCTTCAAGTGGGCCAGGCGTCGTCACCGCAACAAGTCGAGGTACTGGGTCGTGGACCGGTACTTCGGCCAGTTCCACCCGTCCCGGCGAGACCGGTGGGTGTTCGGCGACCGCGACAGCGGCGCCTTCCTCATCAAGTTCGCCTGGACCGGCATCGTCCGCCACCGGCTCATCAAGGGCGGAGCGTCCCCGGACGACCCCGCGCTGGCCGAGTACTGGCGGGACCGCCGCCGCAGGAAAGCGCCGCCGCCCATGGACAAGACGAGTCTTGTCCTGGCGGTCAGGCAGCAGGGGCTTTGCCCTCTCTGCAAGCAGGCGCTGATCGTCGGAGCCGAGTACGAACCGGACAGCCCACGCGAGTGGATCAACTGGTTCGCGGCCTCGAAGAAGATGCTCCACAAGCATCACTTCACCTACCGGCGAGACGGCGGCACGGACGAGCGGAACAACCTTCGCCTCGTGCACTCCGAATGCCACCGCCAGCACCACGCAGGCGACGGCAAACGGACCGCATAACCCTGCTGACCTGCGAAGCCCTCGGGGCTTGCTTGAGCCGGATGCGCTGAAAGGTGCACGTCCGGTTCTGAGGGGGCCGGGTCACGGCAACGTGATCCGGCTACCCGACCACACCCTCTGGCACAGCGGGCGCGTGTCAACGAGCGAAGAAAATCGAACATATGATTGAATTCAGCCATGCGGCCGATTCCCGATGACCTTGCCCGGGCGGTTGACGAGTGGCACGCCACCTACCGCCAGCTCGCGGCTCAGCCGCGCACCGTTCTGCGCAGACGACTCGTGAAGCTGTCGGGCGAGGTGCTCTTCCACCCCCGATGGCATGGCCGGCGCACGCCGGCCGCGTCAGCGCTTTACGCAGGCGGTTATCGCGCCCGCGACGTCTCGGCCGCCTCCTGATCCTGCTCGGATCAAACTCATGAGCGGTGCAGTTCCGGAGGTGGTGACGGCTCGGCCGTGGCGCCCGGAGGATGGGCGAGAGCCCATCGTGTGGACGTGGCCTTCGTCTGATCCGCCTGCCTTCTGGGTCATGTCCGCGGGCCGCTGGCGGCGCGCCGAGGTGCGGGCCAGGCAGGACTGGCCCGACGGACGCGTCATCTACCAGGTGCTTGTGGATGCGGAGGGATCCGGCTCGAAGGGCACCCGCGCGTATCAGTGGCCGCAGGAAGGTCTGCGGCTCGCACACCGCAGCCCGCTGGCTCCCTCCCGCGACGCGCAGCAAGGAGGCGGACTGCCCCGCCCGCCCGCCAGGCGGGCGCGGCGCCCTGTCCGGCCGGTGCCCTCGGGCAGTGGGAGCGGTGGCGCCATACCGTCGTGAGCATGAACGATGCGCCCAGACGTATCGACCCCGCGACGGACCGGGCCACCGCGGCGCTGCTCCTGGGATGCCGGCCGAGCCAGGTCGGATACTGCGCGCGCTGCCAGGGACTCACGGTGCGATATGGGCCGCACGCCCTGGTCGTCTGTGCGGCCTGCCGCGCCGTCGAGCAGGCCGGCGGTTAGGCGGTGCGCGGCTTGCGGCTGCTTGCCTTCTTCGTCGCCGTCTTTTTCGCTGCGGTCTTCTTGGCTGGCGGCTTCTTGGCGGCGGCCTTCTTCTTCGGCTTCGGCAGCTCGTGCACCTCGGCCTCGTTCCCGTGTTCGCCGCGAGCCTCGCGGGCCTTGTCCACCGAGGCGTTCAGTGCGGCCATCAGGTCCAGGACCTGCGCCGGCTCCTCCGGTTCCGGCGCCTGCGGGAGCGGCTTGTCCTCCCGTTTCGCTTCGATGATCTGCGCGATGGCCTCGGTGTACTCGTCGTGCGCGTCGAGCTCGTCGAGGTCCTCGACGGTCATGGTGTCCATCAGGGCGAGTGCCCGCTCGACCTCCTCGTCCGAGACCTCTGCGGGCGGCGGGAGCAGCTCGGCCGGGCTGCGGATTTCGTCGGGCCAGCGCATCGCGTGGAGCACCAGGGCGTCGTCACGGACCCGCAGCATGCCCAGGCGTTCCCGGCCGGACCAGGCGTACTTGGCGATGGCGACCTTCTCGGACCGTCCCAGGGCCTGGACGAGGAGTTTGTACGGTTTGGCGGCGACCTGGCCGTTGGCCTGCAGGTAGTAGCCGTCGCTGATCTGGATCGGGTCGATGTCCCCGGCGGGTACGAACGCGACGATCTCGATCGCTTTCGCCGTCGGCAGGGGGAGGTCGCGCAGTTCCTCATCCGAGATCGGCACGATCTGTGCCGGCTGGTGCTTCGTCTCGCGGGTGACCTCGTAGCCCTTGCCGATCTCGGAGCTGGACACCTCGCGGTCCTCGAGATCGCAGAACTTTTTCACACGGACGCGGCCGCCGTCCTCACGGTGGTACTGGTGGAAGCGGATGCTGTGGTCCTCGGTAGCGCCGACCACATTGATCGGCACCGTGACCAGGCCAAAGCTGATGGCGCCGCTCCAGATCGTCCGGGGCATACGTGTCCTTCCGTGCTAGCCCCGAGCACCACCCACCTTACGAATCCCCCGCCGCCGGCGCACCACACCGTGCGCCCCTCGGGGCATGGCGGGACGCTTAAGGCATGGTCACGGTGATCGTGTATCCACCCGACAACCAGGGCGGCCGGCGCGTGCGAGCGGACGGCACCATCCTCGGCCGCGCCTACCGGCTCCGCGACGTCGTCGCCTTCCTCCAGGACGCCGGCATGGAAGGTATCGACGACCTCGACGTGATCCGCTCCGACGACATCGAGTGGCGCGGCGGCGGCCCGGAGGTATGGGGCTAGGGCCTGTACCTACGAGGCGACCGTCCTCGTCGCGGCCATCAATGAGTGGCTGTGACCACTCACACGGCGCGTTCCCTGCAGACCAGTTGGTCCCGCTCATCCCACGACTCGGTGACCGTGAAGCCGAGCCGCTCGTACAGGGCTATCGCGCCTGACCGCCACTGCCACACCGAGAGCCGCACCGTGCTGACGCCGCTTTGCGCAGCGTATGCGAGCGCGGCTCTGACCAGGCTGGACGCGACGCCCCGCCCTCGGAAAGCCGGGTCCGTCCAAAGCCTCTTGGCCTCAGAGCGTCCGTCGATGGGGGCGGTCACCACCAGGCAGCCCACCGCGGTGTGCCTGCTCAACGCCAGCAGCACAACATCGTCAACAAACGCGGCCCGCGGATCCATGACCTCTGCCCGGTAGCGGTCCGGCAACCCATCCACACCGGCGACGACCTCACCTTTCTCGGCCTGCGTCTGCAAGTGGTAAGCCGTCAGCAGCTCGGCCAGCCCATCCTGGGCGGAAGGGGCCTGATCCGGCCAGCGGACGACGGCAACCCCGCGTTGATCGGTCATGACATCAGCATCACACGACGCCGTAAGACCTGAACGAGTACCTTGATCCACTTCCGATAAAGGGCCCTAGGTGTACTGACCCTAGCCGTAAGACCCGGTTCGGGGAGCGTTTCCTGTGGTGTGCTCAGTGCAGCGCCTCGATCGCGCGGAGGACCATGGCGCGGGCGTCGGCTCCGTACACGGCCATCGTGCGCAGTTGCTCGAAGGCCGTGAGGTACAGCTGCACCTCGGAGGGCTGGGTGACGCGGATCCGCGCGGTCATCAGTTCGACTGACACGAGCTGGTCGTCGTAGACGTGGAACAGTTCCTGCGGCCACAGCGTCCTGCGCGTTGAATTGGGGATGATGCCGAGGGATACGGACGGCAGGGCGCCGGCGGTGAGGAGGTAGCCGAGTTGGGCGGCCATGGCGTCGGCGTCGCCGAGCTGATGGTAGAGCACGCTCTCCTCGATCACCGTGACGAAGCGGTGCCCTGCTTGGTGGATGATCTGGTTGCGCTGCACTCGCGCGGCCGCGGCTTGGTCGGCGTCGTTGGGCGCCTCGTACAGCTCGGCGACGCTGGTGAGGAGGGCGCGGGCGTAACCCTCGGTCTGCAGGAGGCCGGGCACGAGGGTGGGCGAATAGACCCGGAACAGGTCGGTCGCCTGGTAGAGGTCGGCGTAGCTGTCTTGCAGGCGCTTCAGGCCGGCGCGTAGCTGGCGTCGCCACTCCATGTAGGCGGACTCGGCGTCGCGTGACTGGGCGATGATGTCGTCGGCCTGGTCGTCGGCACCGCACGCTGCGCACCATCGGCGTATGTCGTCGGGGGTGGGTGGAGTGCGCGCGTTCTCCAGGCGGCTGGTCTTGGGGTGGGTCCATCCGCATCGCGTGGCCAGTTCGGTTCCGGTCAGGCCCGCGTCGGCCCGGAGGTCTCGCAGGCGCCGCGCGACGCGCTCACGCGCGGCCTGGGCCGAGGAGGACGGAGAGGTGGCCATGTGGTGCGGTGGACCCTTCGTGTCTCGCTAGCTGATTTTGTACTCGTCGTGTGAGATCGCTCGCACCCACACGGCCTCGAAGGCCTCGGCGCACAGGCGGGCCGCTGCCGGGTCTTCGCTCATCTCTCCGGGGGCCGACGCGCCCTCACCGGTGAAGTGGTTCCAGCGGATGAGCCACCCGTCGATCAGCCAGAAGTCGTTGCCGGGCAAGGCGATGTCTGAGGCCTGACGGCGAGGCAGCCAGCGCACCTGCTCCCCCGCCGCCACGTTGGCGGCGGTTCCGGCGTGCTCGTACCGGATGTAGTCGCTGACCGGCTCCGACACGATCCGCGCCCGCCGCACGGTCACGCCGCGCGCGACGAGGCGACGGATCAGCGCGGTCCACGGCGCCCAGTAGGGCGACTCGGGATCGGTGTCGACCTCACCCGTCTCCTTCCAGCGGGCGACGGCGTCAGCCTCCGCGGCCACCCCATAGGAGTCCCGCATCTCCAGGTGAACAGCGGACTCGCGCGCGCTGTCCAGGAGTTCAGTGAAGCTGGGCACGCTCTGCCACATCGCACGCCTCCCTCAGGATCGACACCATGCGGGCCGGCACCCTCACCACCTGCTCGTGCTCTGGGATGCCGGCTGCGTGGCCATGCACCTCGTAGGCGGCGCACTCCGCCTCCGTCGCCGCGTCCGGCTTCCATCCCTGGATGACCAGTTCGCCGCTGTTCTCGTCGACCCAGACGGTCGGGCTTTCACCCTGCCCGGTGTTCGGATCGATGCCGATGAACCGTAATGACACCGCTGCCTCCAACGCTCTGCGTGTGCATGGATGTACACACGCTCACCCGACCTGGCCACGCGGTCAAGGCCGCAAGGAATCGGTGGCCTGCGGCGCGCTGTTACTGCGAACATCCGTGAACATTGCTGGCCGCGCTGCACAGCACACTCGTAGCGTCACCTGCGGACGAAGACTCCCGGCGAGGTGGCGCGCCTCCCAGGAGTGGCCAACGCTGCTGAGGAGCGTCAACATGCGAAACGGTGCAGGCATGCCGTCGCAGCGGGGAGCGGACAGATGAGCGGCCCCGCACCGACCCGCGAGATCCCGGCCAAGGTGATCAAGCTGCTGGCCGTGCCCTCACTGGGTGACCAGACGGAGGCACAACTGCGCGGCGCCGCCTGCGTGTGGGACGGCACGCCACTCACGGCCGAGACCGCGGTGGAACTCGGCGAGCGCCGACACCGCCGGCTAGACGGGCACTACTCGACGTTTCCCCGCGGCTGCGCATCGTGCATCGGCGACCGCGCGCACCAGGCGCTGCTCGACCACGGCCACACATGCGAGCGGTGCGTGGATGGCGGGGCTCTGTGCATCGTCGGCCGCACCCTGCACCAGCTCGTGCGAGAGGCACAACGATGACCAAACCCGAGGCCCTCGTATACACAGGCGACGGGACAGAGGTCGATCTGGGCAAGCTGCTGCTGCGGTCGGCGAAGAGCAGGCGAGAGCGGGCCGCGGCCCAGGCCCTCGTCGAAGAGGGAACCATCCTTGGCCGCCAGAGCGTCCGCCAGGCGCTCCTCGTGGAGAACGCCGACGGGCTGCCGGTGTGCCGGTGGGACAACATGATGGGCCGCCTGTTCACCCTCGGCCTCGACGAGGACGACCGGACCTTCCTGGGCCTGGTGCTGTCGCTGCTACCCATCGGGCTGTTCACCCTCTCCGCCGTCCAAGACCTCGACGAGCGGCGCCTGCAGATCCTACTCCGCGCGATCGTCATCCTGTCCGGCAACAACCGCATCACCGTCGGCACGCGACTGTGAGTGCCCGTTACGGCCCACCTCTGGGCCACTGGCCCGGATAGGATCGGCCGCCGGCCTCCGCGTTCCGGCACTCCTCGTCGTCCGCGGCGTCGCTCGGCCGGTTCATGCGGACGACGACGTTTCTCCCAATCACTCAAGTCCTCCGCGGCCCACATGCGGCGCCCTTACGGAGTGCTCTGCGCCTTCTGCAACCGGGTCCTGGAGGAGTGCCCGCACATGACGGGCTGTCCCAGCGCCGATTATCTACTCGCGCCTCCGGCGACTGAGACATCTACCCGGTCGACCAGCAGCGGCGGCACAAGCAAGCCAGCCGTCAGCGGGTGATCGAGCAGCGCGGGTTCGATTCCTTCGAGGGCCTGCACCCGCCCTCGTAACCGCCGGGATGGACGACACAGCCAATTCGGCAGCCGCACCGGTGGGGGCAGGCGTGGCACGGACGGACAACGGCGGGCCGGGGCAGAAGGGCGGCTCGGCGCCTATGGGGAGCCAGACCGCCCTAAGGCTCCTTGCGGGCTTACCCGAAGCGGTCGGTGAGGGAGGCGAGTGCCCGGTGGCGGTCGGCATCGTCCAAAGACGCAAGAAGGCGCGGCTGGATTCCGGCAGTTCACACGTCGGTGGGCAGCCCATCGCCGGATGCCGCAACCCAGCCCCGGCGAGCAGGGGTGGTGAGGTCAGGTCACCTTGGCCAGGCCCCACCTGTGTGTCGGCTACTGCTGTGCGTCGTGCTCGCGTAGCTTGCGGTATACGTAAGACTCAGTGAGGTCGAAGAGCCTGGCGATCTGCTTCGGCTCCCAGCCTGCGTCGCGCACTTCGACCAGCAGGGCAGGCAAGTCCTGCTCTACCTCCTTCCACTGCTTTCGCGCGATGACCGCGTGCCGCATGCGGAACTCAAGGGATGCTGCATGCTCCAACTGCTGTGCTTGGCCCGCCTCGTAGCGGTTCACCAGTGCGGCGATCTTCTCGGCCAATTCACCCGCCGAGAAGATCGGGGGTTCCTGCGTACTCATCTGGGGTGCCTCATCTGGGATCGGGAGCCCGCGCGGCTGGACGGGTGTCTCTCATATGCGAACCGGGCGGCCACGCGCTGATTAACTTGAGCACGGCGGTCGACCGGCGAGTGATCACCAGCTTGCGGCCACGCCCGCGCTGTCCGGCATCGAGGCCGGCGCGAGCGCCATGGTACTCAGTACAGTACTAAGTACACAAGGGGTTTCGGGGTATGGTCGCGACAGCTGCCCGACGCGCCCCCGTAGACGTCGCTGCGACTGCCGAATATGTCCGGCGACAGAACACGATCCTAGACTGCGACGCTCTCCCCGGCTGCTCGGCCTGCTGGGACGAGCAATCGCTGGTACTGAACTTGACCGGGTACCGCTGGGCCGTGGGTGCGCGTGGGCGCCGGTGCCATGCCTGTGCGGGCAGCGGCACCGGCTCGTACCCGAAACCCGTACCGACGGAACGAGATCTGGCAGCGGGCGCACATGAGCGATGACGGCACGCCGACCCCACACTGGTCCGCTGGCTAGCCAGTTGGAGACGGCACGGCGGACGCTCGGGGAGCCGTTTCCGGCATACCAGCGCTCAGGATTCTGGGAACCGCGGCGCTCCAGCAAAACGACCTGCAAGGCCACCTCACTGCTCGCCTGCCCAAGGCCGTCCTCGCCGGTCTGGCCTTCGCCGCCGGCAGGAAGCTGTTCTCGATGACCCGTGAGTTCGGCGCCACGGCCGCCCCAGGGCCTGCCCGAGGGGTCGCGTGACAGGCGGTGAATCGCTCCGTCCCGTGTTGGGGCGGGTGCTCTGACATATGCGGAGTGGGGCCGCCTGGAACCGCACTGCCGAGGAACGCAGGCCGGGGCAGACGGTGGAAGAGCCACCGTATGGTGATCAACGGCATCTTCCCGAGCGCCGCAGCAAGGCCCAGCGTTGAAAATGCCGACGAAGGCGGCGTTCACGGTGCCGACGAGTTGCGACGGTGATGCGAACTCCAGCACCGGGCAGTGTCTTCGGTAGGCGGCCGGGGGTCGCCGTGGCAACGCCGGCCAGCCGACGGCACGCCCTGCACCATGAGATGAGCTCAAGGGTCAAGCTCGGACCGCCTCAAGGGGAGACGGTAGGTGATGACGGGCGCACGGCGCGCGGGCGGCTGGTCGGCCCGTCGACCCGGTAGGTGATCCCGTATTCGCGGGCGAACCAGTTGGCCTCCGCCACCGAGCCGCTGAGCGCGCGCAGGTGGAAGGCGTAGGCGACCGAGTCGATCTGCCCGGGGGTGAGTGTCATGCGCCAGCGGTTGTTGGGCCGGTCGAAGTGGGCGGTGCGTACCCGCTCGACGAGGCCGTCGGCCGGCGCCACGCGCAGGACGGGGGCCAGGTTCGTGTAGACGCGCAGGGCATCCATCTGCGCGGGCCGCAGCTCGATCACCTGCTCTGAGGCTGCGGGTGGTGTGCTGTGCGGGGTGGGGGCGGGAGAGGCGTTTAGGTAGGTCAGGACGTCGTGGCCCTGGGCGCTGAGGCGGGCGGCCCACAGCACGGGGCGCCCTTCATAGGCGGACAGTTCCGCGCGGACCTCCCGGTCAGCCAGCTCGACCAGGCCTTGGGCGGCCGCGGTCTGCAGGGACTGCTGGAGGCCGGGTGGGACATCGGTGGACAGCACCCAGCCGTAACCAGATCCCGTCTCCCGCTCGCGCAGGGAGCGTAGGGCGTCCAGCCGTGACTGCCGCGCGTTCATGCTCACCCTCACCCTCACCCGATGCCGCAGCAGACGGTAGAGCCTGGACCCGGTGGTGGGCGAATGGCCCCGCGACGGCCCTGCGCCCGTGATAGGAGACGCCGCGCAAGGTGGGGCCAACCCCGCCGACGAGGGGTGGCCCCGCTCTCCTGACGCTTATGCCAACTGTGCGTCAGCTCACGCCGCTGGTGCGGCTAGTGGTGTCCACCGCGGTGATGGGGCGCCAGGAGAGGTCGTCGATGAAGCGGCCGCGGTCGTTGCGCAGGGTCGCGGTGTCGCGGTCGTTGTTCCAGACGTAGTTGCGGCGGTCCTGGAACAGGTCGTGGCTGGCGTCGCGGCCTACGCCAGTGTGGACGCGGACAGTGGAACGGCCGTCCAGGCGGTACTGGTGGAAGGTGTAGGTGTGGCCGTCCTCGTCGCTGAGGGTCCAGCCGTCCAGGTTCACCGCACGGCGTGTGCTGTTCGTGATCTCCACCCACTCGGCGTTCAGCGAGCGGTTGGAGCGGTCGTCCCGCCCGGGAGAGTCGTACTGCACCGCGCTGATCGTCACCGACGCACGCTCACGCGAGGAGTCGTGGTGGTCGGCGGCCATCGCCGGCAGCGCGGCGGCGCCGATCAGGGCGGCGGCCACAGCAGTGGCGGCGGTCAGACGACGGGTGGAAGAAGAAACGGACACCAAGGTCCCCCTTCAGGCTGCGCACACTAACCGGGTCGAAACCGCAGGTCCGGCGGGTGCGTTGTGCTGGTGTGAGGCCGGTCGGCCGCACACGCACACCTTCCAGCCCGCCCCCCGGCATGCGTGGGAAATGCGGAGGCTCGTTACGACTTCAACAGACTTCTGTGACTCTCGCCTGTAATAACCATCAATGCAGCGAAAGCGCCAGATTAACGCCCGGTTCCGGCCGCAGGCGTTGGGGCACCTGGGTTGAGGTGACGGGCCGCCAGTTCGCGCCACGCACCGGCCGGAATGCGATCACCCGAAAGTGAGTAACGACGGACCGGGCGACCGCGATCTACCGGCTCGCGGTGCGCTTGGAGGGCGCGGCCACGGCCGGGACGATTTCAAGACCGTGCTCCCCTATGCGGGCTGCGTCCGTGCGTCCGTGTCGCGGGCCACCAGAGGAACGGGTTCGGAGTCCCAGAGCGCGATCGGACCGTGTCACCGAGGATGCGCAGGTCAAGCTTGGTCGGCGCGGGGCATACTTTCGGGCGTTGGTGACCAGCTCTCTGACGACCCGCGGGGTTAAGACGATGTCTTGATTGGCGGTAGCTCGTTGCCAGGACGTGGGCATAGTTGAGCGGTTGGTGCCTCACGGACTGTGGGAGATCTTCCGAGGTGTGGCGCCTGAGCCGCCGGTGCGAAGCCAGGGCGGCGGTCGGCGACGCTGTGATGACCGCGCTGTACTGGCGGCGATCACCTTCGCGGCGACCACGGGCTGTACGTGGCGGCAGTTGCCGCCAGTCTTCGGTGCTTCCTGGCAGACGGTGCATCGGCGCTTCACCGATTGGTCCAAGGCCCGGGTGTGGGCGAAGATTCACCGCATAGTGCTGGACCGACTCGGCGCGGATGGCGAGCTGGACTGGTCACGATGCGCGATCGACTCGGCGAGTGTCCGGGCGGTCAAAGGGGGCCCTTGACTGGACCGAATCCGACCGATCGCGGCAAGCTCGGGTCGAAGATCCATGTCATCTGTGACCGCAACGGTCTGCCGATCTCAGTGGGCATCTCGGGCGCCAACCTCCATGACAGTCAGGTGCTGATTCCGTTGATGCGTGGCATCCCGCCGATCCGGTCCCGTTTCGGCCCTCGGCGTCGCCGCCCGGCCAAGCTGCACGCGGACAAGGGTTACGACTTCGACCACCTGCGCGGATGGCTACGGCGCCGGCCAGCGGGGCCGACGCGCAGATCGTGCCGCGCATCGCCCGGCGAGGCATCGAGCCATCCGGCCGCCTGGGCCGGCACCGCTGGGTGGTTGAGCGCACAATGTCCTGGCTGAACGGGTGCCGTCGCCTGCACCGACGCTACGAGCGCAAGGCCGAACACTTCCTGGCCTTCGTCGGCATCGCCAGCATGCTCATCTGCTACCGCCGATGCAGTACAGGCGCCCTGGAGGTGGTTGGCTAGGCTCCGGATCATGTGGAGACAGGCAGCGACAGCGGTCTTTCCCGGCGCGGGCTTCCGGGAACCGGCCCAGGCATCCGATCTCGTCGCGGCGGAGACGCGACTCAGGCGAACGCTGCCCGCAGAGCTTCGGCAATTGCTCCTCGAAAGCAACGGGATAATCGGGCACACTCACGTGGACACCGTCTGGCCCATCGATCAGATCGTCGAGAGGAACCTGCTCTTCGGGGCCGACCAGACGTTCGCGCAGCTCTACATGACGTTCGACGCCTTCCTCTTCTTCGGGGACAACGGAGGCGGCGACCAGTTCGCCTTCGTGCAGAAGCCCGAGCGCCCCGACATCTTCGTCTGGGAGCACGAGAGCGACAGCCGTCGATGGGTCGCCAACAACCTGCAGGACTACCTCGGCCGTTCGCTCCGAGCCGGTGGCGACGACTGGTATCAGCTATAACGCGGCCGGCCTCCGATCATGAGCTGACATCAATCAAGACACCGTCTAAGCTTGTTCTTTATCTATCGGCTTCGAACGGCGTCTCGAACTGAGTCGCTCACCTGGGGATTCGCCGGACGTGGGGGCGGCCTTCGTCTGATCCT
>NZ_JBFAMH010000055.1:0-12350 GCF_040656475.1 Streptomyces sp. NPDC049915 | reverse complement strand
CGCTTCGGCCGGGCCTGGCGCCGCAAGGCCCCGGTGGAATCCCTGATGCCGCTGCGCCTCGCCCGCTACGGCGTACCGCTGTCGGAGACCGCCCCAGCAGGCCTCGCCGCGGCCGGGATCGAGCCGGCGTTGATCCCGGCGGCACCGAGGCCGGAGCTCGACGCGGCGCCTGCCGCTGGTCCCACGTCGGTCACTGCGGGCGGTCGTGCCGCCGGCGCGGCGCCCGTCCCGCAGCAGGCGGCACCTCAGGGCGGGCAGCGCCCCGGGCCGGCCGGCGAGGACGCCGGGCAGCCGGCCGACGAAGCCGCCGGCGACCAGAGTCCCTGGTTCCAGATCCCCCGCGAGATCGAGTACCACGGCGGCTACGACCCCAACTACGACCCGGCCGAGCAGTACGCCCAGTGGTACGCCGAGCAGCAGGAAGCCGAGCAGTACGAGGACCAGTACCAGGAGGAGCCCCCCGCCGACGAACCCTCTTCGGAGGAGACCGGCAGCTTCCCCATCCCGGTCGGCCCGAACCGCACGCGCGAACTGGGCGACGGCGGCGGCATCCCGGAGCCGGAGCCGACGGAGGAGGACTTCTACCTGGTCTTCCGCAAGTCGATCGACGGCAGTTACCCCACCGCCGCCCAGTTCCGGGAGGACGTGGAGGCGACGTTCGGCAGGACGCTCACCAAGGGCGAGGCCGAGCGGATGGTGAACCGCTTCTCCAACCGCTACACCGCGGAACTGCAGGACGACCACATCGCGTAGCCACGGCGACAGCGGAAGGGGCCCTCCGTGAAGAGGGCCCCTTCTGTCATACCGCTGACCGCTTACGCGCCGAGCAGCCGCCGCACCCGCTCCTGCCCCACCGCGAGCAGCAGCGTGGGCAGACGCGGGCCCGTGTCACGCCCGACGAGCAGGTGGTAGAGCAGCGCGAAGAACGACCGCTGGGCGGTCTTGATCTCCGGCGGCAGCTCCTTGGGCGTGGCGTCGGCGGGGAACCCGGCCTGGACCTTGGGCACGCCGTAGACGAGGTGGGTCAGCCCGTCGAGCGACCAGTGCTCGGCGAGCCCGTCGAGCAGCAGCCGCAGGGACGCGCGGCCGGCGTCGTCGAGGGACTTCAGCAGCTCGGCGTCGGGCTCCTCGCGCACGATGGTGCGCTGGTCGGCGGGGACGTGGGTGTTGATCCACGCCTCGGCCTTGTCGTACCGGGGCCGTGCCTCGTCCAGGGAGGCCAGCGGGCTGGAGGGGTCCAGCTCGCTGAGGATGCGCAGCGCCTGGTCCTCGTGGCCGGCGGTGATGTCGGCGACGGAGGCCAGCGTGCGGTACGGCAGCGGGCGGGCCGTCTTCGGCAGCTCACCGGCGGCGGTGCGCACGGCGCGGGAGTGCGCGGCGACGTCGGCGGGCAGGGCCGAGCCGTCGGCGACCTTGGCGTCGAGGCGGTCCCACTCGTCGTAGAGCCGCTGGATCTCCTGGTCGAAGGCGATCTTGAAGGACTGGTTGGGCCTGCGGCGGGCGTACAGCCAGCGCAGCAGCTGCGGCTCCATGATCTTCAGCGCGTCGGCCGGGGTGGGCACGCCACCGCGCGAGGACGACATCTTCGCCATGCCGGAGATGCCGACGAAGGCGTACATGGGGCCGATGGGCTGCTTGCCGCCGAAGATGCCGACGATCTGCCCGCCGACCTGGAAGGACGAGCCCGGGGAGGAGTGGTCGACGCCGCTCGGCTCGAAGATCACGCCTTCGTAGGCCCAGCGCATCGGCCAGTCGACCTTCCAGACCAGCTTGCCGCGGTTGAACTCGCTGAGCCGGACGGTCTCGGAGAAGCCGCACGCCGTGCAGGAGTACGTCAGCTCCGTGGAGTCGTCGTCGTAGGCGGTGACGGTGGTGAGGTCCTTCTCGCAGTTGCCGCAGTACGGCTTGTACGGGAAGTACCCGGCGGAGCCGGACGAGCCGTCGTCCTCCTCGGCGGCGCCGGAGCCCTCGGCGGCCTCCAGCTCGGCCTCGTCGACCGGCTTCTGCCTCGCCTGCTGCTTCTTCTGGTCGGCCGGCTTGGGCTTGGTGCGGTACTGGTCGAGGATCGCGTCGATGTCCTGCCGGTGCTTCATGGCGTGCAGGATCTGCTCGCGGTACACGCCGGAGGTGTACTGCTCGGTCTGGCTGATCCCGTCGAACTCGACGCCGAGCTGGGCGAGCGACTCGATCATGGCCGCCTTGAAGTGCTCGGCCCAGTTCGGGTGGGGCGAGCCCTTGGGGGCGGGCACGGAGGTGAGGGGCTTGCCGATGTGCTCGGCCCACGACTCGTCGATCCCGTCGATACCGGCCGGCACCTTGCGGTAGCGGTCGTAGTCGTCCCAGGAGATCAGGTGGCGCACCTGGTACCCGCGGCGGCGGATCTCGTCGGCGACCAGGTGCGGCGTCATGACCTCGCGCAGGTTGCCCAGGTGGATGGGTCCGGAGGGAGAGAGGCCGGAGGCGACGACGACCGGTTTGCCCGGGGCCCGACGCTCCGACTCCTCGATGACCTCATCCGCGAAACGGGAGACCCAGTCGGTGGTCTCGGTGCTCTGAGCCACGATCGGCACGTCCTCTTTTTCTGGAGTTCTCAGACTTCTCTGAAGTTCTCGGACGGAGTTCTCGGCCGGCGGCCGGTACGGTCGCACGGCCGCGCGCCCCCATTGTCCCAGGCCGCGGCCCAACCCGGAAAACGACTTCTCCCATCCTTGGCACAACCGTTCCCGGCACCCGCTGGTCCAACTGCTCGACGGACGGGCGGCGAAGGGGTGGGGACCATGCGGAGTGGCGGCAGACGGGCACGGATCACCGGTGCGGCGGCGGCCGCGCTGCTGCTCGGCGCCCTGGCGGCACCGGCGGCACACGCGGCGTCGACGCAACCGGCGGCACCGGCCGCACCAGCGGCACCGGCGGCACCGGCGGAGGCGGACGTACGGACGTCCCTGCGGCCGGAGCCGGCGACCCTGGCCCCCGGCCGCTCCTTCCAGCTGAACCTGACGACGGACGTGGTCACGGGCACGGTCCCGGAGCTGGCGACGGTGATCACGCTCCCGGCCGGCCTGACGTACGACCGTCCCTCGTCGCACGACGACCTCGAGTACACGCGCTGCACCCCGTCCGCGGACGGACACACGATCACCTGCCGCTCGCTGGACGCCCCGCACGAACACGTGTGGGAGAGTCTGACCGTCCAGGTCGACCGGGACGTGGCCCCGGGCACCACCCTGCCGATCACGGCGAAGGCGGTCATCGGCGACGCGGTCGACACCGAGCCGGAGGACAACACGGCGACGGCGTCCGTGCGGGTGGCGGTGAGCGAGGACATCGGCGTCGCCTGGAAGCCGGCGAAGGCGTCGGTGAAACCCGGTGAACGGGTGGCAGCCCGGTTCGTCGTGACCAACCACGGCTCGCAGCCCGCGCAGGTCAACGCGGTGCGGTTCTGGCTGGGCTTCGACTACTGGGACGGCACCTCGACGCCCGACGACCCGGGCTGCTGGGCCGACCCGGGCGAGATGATCTGCGACGTCTGGCGGAAGCTGGATCCCGGCGAGAGCATCTCGTACGACTTCGCGTGGACGTTCCCGCAGAAGGCGGCCGGCACCACCTACACGATGGCGGGCTCGCTCGCCTTCCCGGACGTTCTCGACCCGGACCCGGCGAACGACAGGGCCGACCTCGTCATCGCGATCGGCCCGTCGCCCAAGCCGACACCGACGCCGAAGCCGACCGCCACGCCCGCACCCAAGCCCAAGCCCACGGCGAAGCCGGCCCCGGAGCCGACGCCGACCGCCTCCACAACGGCCCCCGCCACCGGCACGGGCACCGACCTCACCCCGCAGGGCGGCGGCGGAGAGCTCGCCGCGACCGGCGCCGGCACCCTCACCGCCGTCGGGACGACAGCGGCGGCGCTCACCGTCGCGGGCGGCGCACTCGCCCTGGCACGGCGGACCCGTCGCCGGGAGCACTGAGCCGGTGCGTCACAGATGGGGCGTGGGCGCGGCGGCGCTGGCGCTGCTGGCCGCGTCCGGGAGCCCGGCACAGGGGGCGCGGGCTCCGGCCCGATCGATGCGGTGGCGCGACTGCACCTGAGCGTCCCCGACGGCCCGCCGCCGAGGCGGATCGTGGCGGAGCTGATCGCCGAGATGGACTCGGGGCGGGTCTCCCACCTGGCCGCGGAACTCGCTCTTCCCCCGGGCGTGACTTTCGACGGGATCGTCCCGAACAGCGGCGGCAACGACGACGTGTGCACCCCGTCCGCCGACAGCCGGACCGTCAGCTGTGTGTCGCGGACGGGGCAGACCGACCGCGTCTCAGTGGTGGTGTACCTCACGGTCGATCCCGCCGTGCCCGTGGACACCGTTCTGTCGTTCACGGCCAGAGCCGACATCGGTGACGTGGTCGACACCTGGCCCACGGACAACGCCGACCAGGACGAGACCACCCTCCATCCGGCCGCCGACGTCACCCTCGCGTGGCGGAAGCCCTCCGGGCCGGTCGCTCCCGGTGAGGGGGTGAAGACGCCGCTGGTGGTGACCAACCACGGTCCGGCGACAGCCACGCAGGTCGAACTCGGTCTGACCGTCATGGGGGACTACTGGCCCAGCGGATACGGGGATGTCGACCAGTGCTGGACTGACCCGGGAGTGCTGATGTGCCTGCTGTCCGACCTCGCCCCGGGCGAGAGCGTCACCCTTCCCCTGTCGTGGTACTTCCCCCGGAAGGCGATCGGCACCATCTACGAGGCTCCCGCATCCGTCAAGAGCATCCCGGCCGACCCGGACAGGGGGAACAACGCGGAGACCCTCCACTTCACCATCGCCGAGCCGCTCCCGGCCGCCCACCGGCCGGCGTTCCTCATCACCGGCGCGGCGACGGGGGCTGCGGCCGCGGTCGCCGCCGGCGCAGTCCTGCTGCTGCGCAGGCGGGCCCGCCGCTCCCGCTGACGTCGCGCCCGCGCGAGCCCGGAAAACGGCTTTACCCCCATGGGATACTGGCCGTGTCCACACACCCCACGAGGAGAACGGCACCCATTCCTATGGCCTCGGTCACGTCCCTCACCGCTTCCGTCCACCAGCGCCTCGCGTCCGCGCTGTCGGCCGCCCTTCCCGAGGCCGCCGGCGCGGACCCGCTGCTGCGACGAAGCGACCGGGCGGACTACCAGGCCAACGGCATCCTCGCGCTGGCGAAGAAGGCCAAGGCCAACCCGCGGGAGCTGGCCACGCAGGTCGTCGCGCAGGTGACCACCGGTGACCTGATCCAGGACATCGAGGTCTCCGGCCCCGGATTCCTCAACGTGACGATCACCGACCGGGCGATCACCGAGAACCTCGCCGCGCGCGCCGCGGACACCGACGGCCGCTTGGGCGTGCCGCGGGCGGAGCAGCCGGGCACGACGGTCGTCGACTACGCGCAGCCGAACGTGGCGAAGGAGATGCACGTCGGTCACCTGCGCTCCGCGGTGATCGGCGACTCGGTGGTGCAGCTGCTCGAGTTCACCGGCGAGAACGTGGTGCGCCGGCACCACATCGGCGACTGGGGCACCCAGTTCGGCATGCTCATCCAGTACCTGGACGAGCACCCGCACGAGCTGGACCACAGCGGCGCCGAGGTGTCCGGCGAGGAGGCGATGTCCAACCTGGACCGCCTGTACAAGGCCGCGCGCCGCAAGTTCGACTCCGACGAGGAGTTCAAGACGCGCGCCCGCCGCCGGGTGGTGGACCTGCAGGCCGGTGAACCGCACACCCTCGCCATGTGGCAGAAGTTCGTCGACGAGTCGAAGATCTACTTCTTCTCCGTCTTCGAGAAGCTGGACATGGAGGTCCGCGACCCCGACATCGTCGGCGAGTCCGGCTACAACGACATGCTCGCCGAGACCTGCCGCCTCCTGGAGGAGTCCGGCGTGGCGGTCCGCAGCGAGGGCGCCCTGTGCGTCTTCTTCGACGACATCAAGGGCCCGGACGGCAACCCGGTCCCGCTGATCGTGCAGAAGTCGGACGGCGGCTACGGCTACGCGGCCACCGACCTCTCCGCGATCCGCGACCGCGTGTTCAACCTGAAGGCGAACACGCTCCTTTACGTCGTCGACGCCCGCCAGTCCCTGCACTTCAAGATGGTCTTCGAAACCGCGCGCAAGGCCGGCTGGCTGAACGACGACGTGAAGGCGCACCAGCTGGCCTTCGGCACGGTGCTCGGCAAGGACGGCAAGCCGTTCAAGACGCGTGAGGGCGAGACGGTCCGCCTGGTCGACCTGCTCGACGAGGCGATCGACCGCGCGTCGGCCGTCGTACGGGAGAAGGCGCAGGACCTGTCGGAGGAGGAGATCGCCGAGCGGGGTGCCCAGGTGGGCATCGGCGCGGTGAAGTACGCGGACCTGTCGACGTCGGCGAACCGTGACTACAAGTTCGACCTGGACCAGATGGTCTCGCTGAACGGCGACACGAGCGTCTACCTCCAGTACGCCTACGCCCGCATCCAGTCCATCCTCCGCAAGGCCGGCGAGGTCCGCCCGGCGGCCCACCCGGAGCTGGGCCTGCATGAGGCGGAGCGCGCGCTGGGCCTGCACGTGGACGCGTTCGCCGAGATCGTCGCGGAGGCGGCGAGCGAGTACGCCCCGCACAAGATGACGGCGTACCTGTACCAGCTGGCGTCGCTGTACACGACGTTCTACGACAAGTGCCCGGTGCTGAAGGCGGAGACGCCGGAGCAGGTGGAGAACCGCCTGTTCCTGTGCGACGTCACGGCGAAGACGCTGCACCAGGGGATGGCGCTGCTGGGGATCCGGACGCCTGAGCGGCTCTGACGCGGACCGGCCGTCGCAAAGCCCCGCCGGGTGATACCCGGCGGGGCTTGTTGTTGGATGGAGCGATGAGCAGCGAGGACGAGCACGGCACCGTAGACCTGGTCAGAGTGGTGGATCAGGAATCCAGCTTCCGCATCCGCGTCCTGGGCCGACAAGCGCCTGGGGTGCTGCCTCTGCACGACTCGCTGGACGCGGAGATCCTCGTCGAGACCAGCTTCGTTCACGGACATCTGCGGATCGGCTTCTCCCCCAGGCACCTGGAGCGATGGGCTCAGTGTCTTGTCGCGCTACGAGCTGGGCAGGACATCGGATGGCTGGACCAGGGAAACGGTCCCACGGTGAGAGTCGAATGGCCCGAGGACAACGACGAGATCATCCTCGTGCGGGTCGAGGACGCGACTGGTTCCGGCGCCACGGTCGACGTCCCCCTCGCGGTGGAGGAAGGCTGGCTCGACGAACAAGACGCGTTGTTGGCCGGCGTGCGGCAGGCCTGGCCGAGCGAAGTGCGGGAGACGTCGCCCGGTGCGTACGAGTGGCGCCACCGGTGAAGAAACACTGAGGGTGGAGCCCCGGTCGGAGCTCCACCCTCAGTCATTCACTGCCGGTAGCGGCTATTGCATGAACTTCCGCGCCATGCGCCACCCGTTGTCGTCGAACGCTTCGATCGTGATGGCGTAGGCCACGTTGTCCCCTGGTCGGTAATGCGGTGTCGCCGAGTACAGGATCGTGTTCCCCGCGCGGACGTGGTCGAGGATCTCCTCCTCGAAGTCGGCCATGACGCCGTTGTCGATCGACGCGGTCGTCCTGACGATGTTCGCCTCCACGCTTCCGGAACCACCGGCCGCCCTGGGGATCAGGTGGCCGCGGGCGTCACCGTTGTCGCCGCTCACGAAGCCTGGGGGCTTGATGCGCCGCGACGCCTTGGTGCCCACCTTGGCATCGACCAGCTCGGGAGTGACGATCGCGACGGCACCGGAGCGACGCTCATCGGCGTCCACGGTTCCGTAGTCGATCTCCGCGCCACCGTGGTTGCAGTTGTGGACGAGCACCGAGGTGCCACCGGCCACGACGTAGTACGTGTGGACGTCGGACACCGTCAGGTTGTGGACGGTGGCCGTCTGGGCCGTCCAGCGGTCGATCGCCGTGATCTGGACGTAGGTGCCCGCGCTGGTCCGCAGCCACTGGCCGGCGTGCAGGTCGGTGGCCTTGATCCAGGTGTGGAGCTCGGGGACCCAGAAGGGGTGGCCGTCGGTCGCGGTGACCTGGGCCGTCTTGGCGCCCTTCTTGCCGTCGGTGTCGATCGTGACCTTGACCAGGTGCTTCAGGCCGTGGCCCTTGATCTCGGCCGTGACCGTCTCGATCCGGCGTTCACCGGTCTTCGGGTCGGTCGTGACGACCTTGTCGCCGGTCTTGACCTGCTCGATCGGCTTGGTGGTGCCGTCGGCCATCAGGACCATGGTGCCCGGGACGAAACTGTTGCACGTCCCCCCGTCACCGTCGGCCTTGCCGGAGCCGCCGCTGCCGCTGGATCCGCCGTTGCTCTTGGAGGAGCCGCCGGACTTGCCGCCGGGCTTGGAGCCGCTGCCGCCGCCGCCCTTGCCACCACCACCGCCGGAGCTGTGCGACGACACCTTCGGGGCTGCCTGCGCCTGGGCCGCCTTATGGCGAGGGTTACCCGTCTTCTTGGCGGCCGCCAACGCTCTGTCGCTGGCTCTCTTGGCTGCTTCGGCCGCTCTCTTCTTCGCTCTCTGCGCCGCAAGTTTCTTGGCGCGTTCGATGGCGAGTTTCTTGGCTCTCAGTGCCGCCCGTTCAGCTGCCTTGGCCGCCTTGAGGACGATCTCGGCTGCCTTCTTGGCCGCCTTGAAGGACTCGACGGCCTTGATGGTGCGCTTGACGGCCTTGATGACGGACGGGATCTTGCCCAGCTTGGACCACGGGATGGCGTCGACCGCGATGCTGATGCAAGACCACATGTCGCCGCCGAAGCACGCCATGGCGTCGTTGATGCCGATGAAGTCCTTCAGCGTCTCCCACGCCACGGCCAGGATCACCGAGGTGAGGGACTTGCCCTGCATCGCCTGCGCCTGCGCGACCTGCGCCGCGGACAGACCCGCGCCCGCGAGGGCCGCGGCCCGCTCGGAAGCGGTCAGCACGATGGACAGACCCGACGGGTCGGAGAACGTCACCGGGTTGTTGTGCGCGTAGGCGTACCCGTTGGACTGCAGGACGTCGTTGAGATCCAGGACCGGGTCGGCGGACAGGAAGCGTCCCACGACAGGGTCGTACAGACGCGCACCGAGAGGCACGAACCCCGAGCTGTCATCGAGCGGCGAACCGAGGAAGCCGGTGTGCGACTGACGGTTGACGCCTGCCGTGTCCGCACCGCGCTGGTTGCCGAACGCGTCCTGCTTGCGGATGCGCACCGACATGCCACCGTCGAGAGCGACCTCGGCGTACGGGCTGCCCTGGTGATCACCTGTGATGGCGACCAGCTTGTCGGCGCCGGTGCCGTAGGCGTAGCGCATGACGGAGCCGCCGGGCGCGTCGTAGGTGCGCTGGGTGTTGACCAGCACGCCGCCCTTCTGGACGGTCACCTCGGCGTCGCCCAGGCTCAGCGTGGCCTGCTTGCCCTTGATGGTCAGCAGACGCTGGCCGTCGGGGCCGTAGATGTAGCGGGTGTCGTTCTGCGGCGCCCACAGCTGCTCGGCCTTGGTGCTGTCGCAGGTGGCCAACACGATCGGGGTCGAGTTCGCCGAGTTAGCAGCCTGGACCGACAGGCAGAGCCCGGAGGCGACGTGGGTGAGCTGGCCCGACGCGTTGCGCTTGAGCTCCTGTCCGGCCGAGCCGTCGCACTTCTGGATCTGAACAGCCGACCCGGCGGTGTTGCCGGTGGGCTGGACGCACCAGTTGTCGTAGACGTTCAGCGTGCCCTGGTCGGGGTTGGTCCCACCCGGGGTCTGGCTGAAGCGCCAGTTCTGCGCCGGGGAAGCGTTGCAGCCGTACAGCTGGATCGCCGTACCCCCCACAGCCAGGCCGCCCTTGAGGTCCAGGCACTTGTCGGCGAGACCCACATACGGGGTCTTCCCACCCGTGCCCGCACCCGTGATCCGGTCGACCTGACCGTCATAGGTCCAGGACAGGGACTGCTTGTCGCCGTTCTGGAGCGAGGTGACGGTCTTGGTCTCACCGGTGAGCTCGTACAGACGCTCCGCCTCGGCCTTGACCTGCGCGCCGGCCGGCGTGGTGTACGTCTTGGACACCTTGGTCAGCGTGTGCGGCTGGGTGCCGTCGGCCTTGCCGTAGGCGTAGGTGGTCGTGGCGTCCTTGGCGGTGTTGCCGGTGAGGTCCTTCTCGGTCAGCTTGGTGCGGTTGCCGAGCAGGTCGTACTCGTACTCCTGCCAGTAACCGGACTTGTCCGTCCCGGCCGTGACGTTGAGCGAGCCGTCGGTGTTCTTCGGAGCGGTGCAGGTCGACTGGTCCTTTGAGGTCCAGGCCGTCTTCAGCTCGCCCAGCGGGTTGTAGGCGAAGCACTGGCGCTCGTCGATGCCGGTGGCCGCCTCCTGGATGGAGGTGACGTTGCCGGACGGGTCGTAGGTGTACGACCGCTTGGAGACAAGGTTGCCACTGACCAGGGACTGGTCACCGCTCTGCTCGCGGTAGACCTGCTGGTCCTTGAGCTCACCGCTGGACTCGTCGAACGTGTTCTGCGTCCAGACCCGGTAGGGCTGCGCGCCGAGCGTGGAGCGCAGCACCTGGCCGTAGGGGTCGTAGACCGTCTCGGCGCCGTACCAATCCTTGCCCGAGATCGAGAGCGGCTTGCCGTCCTCGTTGTAGCGCACCACCAGCTTCTCGGAGTCGAACTTGCCGATCTTCGGCAACGTCGACTCGTCCAGCATGCCCTTGTCGCTGTACTTGAACGAGTACGTGTACGACGAGTCCAGGCCCCAGGTGGAGGCCAGGGTCGTGGGAAGGGTCAGCGTGGTCGAAGTCGGCTGGTAGTCCTTCGTGTAGCCGTTGACCTGCTGGGTGTAGGCCTCACCGTCGGTGTAGCGGGTGGCGGTGTAGGGCATGCCCTTGCCGCCCGGCGCCAGGTCGTAGGTGAAGTTGGCCAGGAGCGTGCCGTCCGCGGCTCCCAGGTGCTGCTCCGTGGGCCGCGACAGCTGGTCGTAGCTGTACCAGACGTCATTGCCACGGGCGTTCTTGCTGTGCAGCACTCGGTCATGGCTGTCGTACCACGTCGAAATGGTGCCGGAGTCCGGGTCGGTGGCGGAGTCCTGACGGCCGCGGTGGTCGTACGTCCACGTCCACGGGTGCGCGGCGTCGACGGAGTTCGTCGCCTTCACCAGCTGACCGCGCGCGTCGTAGTCGTACTTCATCGACGTGAAGCCGCCGGGCGCGTCCGGGTTGAAGGTGTCGACCCGCTGGGTGCGGCCGAGCGCGTCGGTGTAGACGCGGTAGTCGGACGTCCCCTGCGGGTTGTCGACCTTGGACCAGTCCAGGCCGTACTCGTACTTGGTGGCCCGCTCCGGGACCTCCTTGGAGACGGTCTCCTTGGTCAGCGGGTCCGCGACCTTGAGGACCGGGGTCTCCTGGAGCACGCGGCCGGAGCCGTCGTAGGTGTAACGGGTGATGTTCGGGACCTGCGTGTCGGCTTCCGGGGAGAACAGCTCGCCGGGCTTGGACTCGTAAGTCAGGTAGGCGTTGTTGGTCTGCCAGACCTCACCGGAGCTGTTGTACAGCGTGTCGGTGATCAGCCAGCCGCCGCCGTCCGCCTGCTCCTGCTGCTGGCGCTCACGGCCGAGACCGTCGTAGATCGTGACAGAGGTGTCGATCTTGTCGTTGTAGCCGCGGGAGTAGGTGGTGACGTAGGACGGCTTGCGGTCCTCGCCCTCCACGTACGGCGGAACCGTATAAACGGCGCGGAAGTCCGGCACCGCGGTGTCGGACGGGGCGCGGTCCGCCGCCCAGGCCTTCTCCAGTCGGCCCAGCGGGTCGAACTCGGCCTGCGTGACGTGACCATTGGCGTCCGTGGTCTTCGTCGTGGTGCCACGGCCCGGCTCGAGCTCACGTGTCTCGGAGTGACCGACGGCGTTGGTCTCGGTGACCTTGAAGACCTGGCCGGTGGCCGGCTCATAGGTGATCAGGCCCGAGGTCTTGTGGTCCTGGTCCGTGGTGCGGGTGACGCGGCCGATGGCGTCGAACTCCGTCGTGCCGTCGGACTGCCAACCGTTGCCGTCACCGTTGATCGACCAGGTCTCGGAGGCCTCGCCCTTGGTGGTGTCGGCGAGCGCGACCCCGTAGCCCTGCCCGTCGTACGCGGTCCGGTTTCCGCCGCTCAGTGAAGCCAGGTTGCTGAAGTCAGCCGCGGCACAGGTGGTCGGGGAGACCAGGACCTGCTTCGACAGACCGATCAGGTTCTTGGCCGTGTTGTGGATGTACTCGGACTTGGTGCAGGACTCGTCGCCGGTCTTGCCGGTGTCACCCAGCGACTCCACCTGGATGGGCAGGCCGTAGGTCGGCTCGTAGGTGGTGTGGGTCTTGACGATCCGCT
>NZ_JBFAMH010000054.1:0-13951 GCF_040656475.1 Streptomyces sp. NPDC049915 | reverse complement strand
ACCGCAGCCACCTCATAGACGGCTGCCTCGCCGAGACCGGACTGACCATCAGACCCGCCTGACAACAGCACGACACCACGAGTTCAACCTCAGTAACCGCCTAGCCCGGCGTCGGATCAGGTGAGGAAAGGACGGTGCCCCCGTGGAAGAACCACTGCCGGCCGAGCGGGCCCTGAGCTGCTCGTACGTCACCACAGACGGGGTCCATTTCGATGTCGACAGGTTGTCGATCGAGCACCGCCCCGACCGAAGCGTGACCCTGACGTACCGGCTGACTGTGGGCCGCCAGGGCCGCCCAGCCGAGCGATGGGAGGTATCTCTGCCCTGGGACGACAAGTCCTGGCTGGACGTACTCACCTCGCCCTCTCCCGAGCCGGAGCGACTGCAGCAGCTCGTGCACCTCATCCAGGCCCATCTGGAGGAGTGGTGGGACACGAAGGAGCACAACCGCCAGTCAGCGAAGATGGGGCGACGGCTCCCCTGAGCGGGTGTTCAACCTGACGTCATCAACGGACGCGGGATCCGAAGACGGCACGGGCCAGTGCGCGTCGCCCAGCGGGATGCTGCGCGACGCGCACTGCGCCTGTCCGTACGGCTCTGGTGGCACTCCTACGGGGAGACCGTCCCCTCGGTGCCGGCGGCGCGCGCCGAGCTGAGGCAGATGGCCCGCGCCCGGCGAGCTGTCAAGGCCGCTTGACCGCCACGCCTCGGTCGACCAGAAGCACGAGGTTGCGACAAGGGTTGCGCCTATCGGTTGCGCCATCTGGCCACGGACCCGAGCTCGCCCAGGGACGCACCGGGGCCGTCGCGTCCGGGCCTCGGTCCCTTACGGCTCCAGGCCCTCGATCTGCCCAGTGCGCGCGTGGCAGGCGTGGAAGGAGGCCGCCGGCCTCGACCGACCCGGGCGGGTACGCCTGGCCCCGCCTGCACAACCGGTGGAACACCGTGCTGGAGGGCGGGCTGCAGCACGAGTCCATCGGCGACGTCGTCACCCGCGCTGGCCAGCGTGCCGGGATCGAGATCCGCTTCACCGGCCACAGCCCCCGCCGCGGCCTCGCCACGTCCTCCCGCCTGAAGGGCCACGACCAGATCGTCATCGCCAAGCAGGGCGGGTGGGCCCCCACTCCAAGGTCCTCGCCATCTACCACGAAGTCGTCGACCAGTGGGAGGACAACGCCCTGCTCGGCGTGCTGTAGGCGGTCAACCTGCAGCAGGAGCCCGACTATCCGTATCTACACATCGCCACGAGGCCCTCAGCGCTTCACACGGCCACGGACCGCTAGAAGGGCCAAGGCAACTTCTTCCGTTAGCTCGGCTTGCGTCGCCGCTCCGGAGCCCGGGGCTGTGCGCCGGCTTCTCTCGTGGTCGAGGTGGACCGGAGGTGGGCTCTTCGACCGGGTGGACGTGGGGGAGGGCCAGACGGAAGCCGCTGCCGTGCTGCCTCATGCCTGCAGCAGCAGCGGTGTCTCCACCACCCACTTGGTCTGACGAGACGGGATCACGCCCTTGGTCACCACGGGTTGGTTTTTCACCGTGGCATGTGTCTCCACGGACCACAGTCGGGTACCGGTGGCGGCGTCCAGGGCCGACAGGGTGCCGGTCTGTTCTGCGGTGTACAGGACGCCGTCGGTCCCGGTCCCAACGCTGGGCAGATGATCAACGCCGCGACCCGCCTTCTCGGGCTTGTCGGCTCGGTCGTCGGCGCTGGCGTGGTTCTCAACTTCGCCGGGGGCGTGTTTCTGCCCTGGTACGGGCTGGCGGCGCTGGTCGTGGTGGTCGCGGTCCTGCCGCTCGTTCACGTGGTGGTCGGTAATCGCCACGACAAGCAGTAGTTGACCTGCACGGTGTAGACGCCCGAAGCGGCGCCGGACTCCGTGGAGTCCGGCGCCGCTTCGTTGTGGGGTGTCAGTTTGCGTGGGGAGGCGCCGTCGGCTGGCGGTGCGTTCCCTCCGGACGCTACCGACTCCGACTGCCCCTCACTTTCGCAGGCCAGTTACGGGAAGATGTCTGACCCCCGCAGTCCCGCACACGGCGTCGCTCGGCAGGAGTACGTGAGGACGCCGTCGCGGCGATCGAAGTCGCGCGCGGGAGCGTTCCAGTAGCAAGTGGGCCTTGACATTTACATCTAGGGGGGACTGACTCAGCTCATGACGGATGAGCGCTCCAACGCAGAGATGTATCGTGTCCGGGCGAAACGTCAGCGGGGCGGATGGGTTCTGCAAATCGCCGACACGGATGAGGTATGGATCCGCCGGCTCACAGAGGCGGTCGCCGCGGCGCGGAGCCGGATCTCCGAGGGCACAAACATCCCGCCGGGCGAGATCAATATTCAGGTTGACATCCAACTTGATGAGCCCCTGCAAAGCAGGAAGAGGGAAGCCGTGCAGGCGATTCTTCAGGCCCGCCGCGCTCAGGAGCAAGCGGCCAGAGCCTATCGGGACGTGGCCAGGAGCCTCCAGGAATCCGGAGTTTCCGGGGCTGAGATTGCCCTGATCCTCGACGTTTCCCGGCAGCGCGTGTCACAATTGCTGGCCGAAAAATAGGATCCACTGGAGGCCCTGACCGATGCTCCGTTACTTCATCTCCACCTGAACCCGGTCAATATCCCAAGAGCAGTCCACCGCGTATCGACGGGTGGTGCCCCCATTCTGTGTGGCCCAGGTCGTGTACTTGTCACGCTCGGCGTTGCAAGACCACGCGCCACGTGCCGGCTCCGGTGCATTCGGCCCACCCGCCGGTGTCGCCGACGCTGGTCTTGCAGGCGGTGGTCACGTGTTCAACGTGGTGAACAACCGGGGTCGGGTCACGTTTCTTGACGGTCAGTCGGGAGAAGCAAGCGACGCCCCTGATTGGGACAGCTACAGGTTCATGAGGACGAACTGATGCTCTCAGAAAACGAAGCAAGGGATGTCGCCTTGAATCATCGCAAGGCATCCCGGAAGCCCACTGAGCCGGAACTCTCGATTGACTGGGCTCGTGTGCGGGTTAAGGAGGGGATACTAATTGCCCCGTACAACGCCACGCGATTCCTGCAGACTCGTGATCCCGTGGACCAGCTTCTCGACTGTTGGCCTATTCTGGTGAACATGTCTACTGGCGAGGTTCGCTTCGGAAAGCTAGCAGAGTGCGAATTCTGGCGAAATAGTTAACACTCGGGCCCAGTCCGGCGGATCGCGACAGTGGTAGCTTTTCTAGGGCTAGGCAATTGGTATATCGGGGCCGATCTCTAGTTCCCGGTGGGACGCGAGCAGCCTCTTCGGGAGCCCCAGGTGGTGCAGCACCTCTGCCATGTTCCGGGGAACGCAGTAGACGTCTGGGAGCCCCGGAGAGCGGTCCGCACCCGCTTCGTGCGTCGCTTCCCTCATGGCGCCCGACGGGCCCTCGGGAGAGCGTCACAGCGATCCGCACACTGACGAAGACCCATGCCCCAGGGGACGAGGCAACTCGGCCTGTACGGCGGCCGCGGCATCAAGGGTCATGAAGCCGGCGCGCGCCAACTCGACGCACTGGCCGGCTTCGTCGCCACCCCGGTCATCGCCCGGCGAGGCCTGCTCGCCCGCCTGCACTACCTCACCTGCAGCGACCGCGCCCTCGAAGCCGGCCTCACGGCCACGCCACACACCATCCGCGCTGGTTGGAGGGCACTCGCGCGCCGTCAAAGGCGGACCTTGCAGCGCATTGAGGAGGCGTCCGCGTGGTGCGGCGCGAGAACTCGCCCGTTACCTTGCTCGCCCGCCTCAACCGCGACGGCCGCGGAACTCGCCTGGAGTTCCACACGCTCAACCAATCTCAGGTTTCCCGACCTCGCCAGCGTGAGCTGAGCTACCGCACCCTCAACGTCCGTCACTGGGACCGCATCGTCACCGCCTGGGCGGCCGCCGACGACAAGGCCCTGGATGTGCCGCACGGGTTGACGACGCCGTAATGGGCCTGGGATCCGAGTAGGGGCGATTCGGATTGGGGACGAACATCGGGTTCGCTGTCTGACCGGGTGTGGTGGCTCCTCACCGTGTCCGACGACCTCGACAGGTGCACCCGTTGCATCGATCCGTTGTGCAGCGAATCCCGTGCCCGCAAACGCGGTGAGTTTTGTCGAACCGTCACCGCCTCTCGTACAACCCTCGGCAAACCGTGTTGATCGTCACGTCGCCAATCGAATGATTGTCCGATTGGCCGTGTCCGTCCGGTAGCTGTCGGCCCACTGGCCCACGTAGGAAGGGAGTCGGCGACCACACATCCGGGGCCGCCGACTCCCACTCGACCAACCAGACGCCGCCGGTGGGCGCGGGCGGCACGAGAGGATCAACCAGTTGTCTGCGAAGGCAAAGTTACGACGCGCGTTATCCCGAGTTGCGATCGGCACGGCGCTGCTCACCGCGGTCCCACTCGCCGTTACGAGCGGCGCCGCTGCCCAGGGGGCAAGCCCCACTGCCGCAGCTGAACGCTTCATCCCTAATCCGGACCCCAACGGCGCACCGTCGTCGCGCCCGGCGGCCGGACCCGAGCGGCCCTCCCTGACGGCGGCGAACCGCCCCGTGTCCGGCAAGACCCCGCAGGCCGGTCCCACGTTCACACAGGCGAATGGCGTGTGGAACGTCAACACCTCCATGGCCGTCCTGCGCAACACCGTCACGGACGCTGACGGCGACAAGGCCAACCTGACCTTCGAGGTCTACTCGACCGACGCCAGCGGCAACCCGAAGACACAGGTCAAGATCACGGACGACAACCCGTACGGCGTCCTGGTGTCACCGTTCGTGGCGTCCGGCAAGACCGCCGAGGTCACGGTGCCCTCCGGGAAGCTGAAGCCGGGCACCACGTACGCCTTCCACACCTCCGCCTACGACGGCAGCCTGTACGAGACGTCCTGGTCCCCCTGGGCCAAATTCCGCATCCGCGACCGCGCGGTGGACATCACCCTGCCGGCACCGAACAAGAGCGCTGCGGACCCCGCGTTCGACAACACCTGGCAGCCGGTGCCCGGCTGGGGGACAGTCAACACAAAGCCATTCGCCGCCACCACCGAGCGGCACTGCACGCCTGCCAAGAGCGGCAACCTGCTGTGCATCACCTCCTCACCGGCGACCCTCGCAGACCTCTCCAAGGCGAAGGAGAGCCGCGCGCGTCTGAAGGGGATCCGCACTGCGGCGCCACCGCTGAACGACACCTGTGAGGCCGGAGCGTCACAGGGCAGCTACCTGTCGATCTTCACCCGTGACTCGGCGTGCATGTACAACAAGACGTCCGTCGAGGTGACCGACGAACAGCAGACGGAGTCCAAGGGCTATCAGGAATTCCTGATGTCCTACCACATGAAGACCGACATGGTCGGTACCGAGCTGAAGCTGTGGGCTCGTGTCACCCCCCTGCCCATGCCCGCAGGGAAGATCCCCTTCCCGGCGCAGCCCGGCGCGATCAAGCTGACGATCTCGCCGCAGTGCAGCGCAGGATGCGCCGACAAGCCCGCCTACGCGTGGGACGGCAACCTGATGTGGGGCGGCTCGTACGGCATCGACCCGCATGAGGAGACGGGAACGGCCACGGTGAAGTGGTCCGGTGGCGTTCCGGACGAGTCGGGGACGAAGGACAAGGACCTCTCGCAGGACATGGCCTTCGCGCCGTACGCAACCTTCTCCACCAGCGTCCCGGAGACCTTCCCCACCGACAAGAGCCAGGGATTCATCGGCAACCCCGTCTACACACGCTGTGACATGGTGTACTCCCCGGCGGGCTGCGTGCTGCGCGACTACATGCCCGGCTACGTGTTCAACACCGCCAAGACGCCGGCAGCAGCCGCACACGCCTGGCTGATCCAAAGCAAGATCCGCAAGGGCGCGCCGCTGAACTACCTCCCGGACCGCAGGGGAGACACCGGAGCGCACGGCGAGCGCAACACCTACGGCCGCGACCCGGACGCCAACCGCAAGGTGATCTGCCCGGACGGCTGGGCGGCCGCCAAGGGACACCCCGACACCACTCCGGTCACCGACATCAGCGCCACCGACAAGGCCAGCTGCGACGAGTTCACCTTCGCCGCCAGCTACAACAGCGGTGGCATGCCCAAGGACATGGAAGGCACCAACCCCGTCACCTCCGGCGACCAGTGCGTGCAGTCCTACGCCACCAAGCTGGCGGACGGCACCTGGAAGCTGTACGACGACGAGCGCAAGGCCGGCCCCACCTGGAAGGAAGTCTGCGGCCGGTCGGCCATGTCCGGGTGGATCAACTCCACCTCCATGAGCCGCTTCCCCACCTTCGCCAAGCAGTACCGCCTCCTCGACCAGGACCTGTACTTCGTCAGGACACCCGGCTTCGACAAGTGCGACGCGAGCAAGGCAGTCGTCAAGTGCGACATCAGGTAACTCTGTAAGACACACCCCGCCCAGGGCCGGCAAGCGGGTACCTGCGGGGGGCGGCGCCCAGCGCGGCCGCCCCCCGCTTCCCTCACAGGAGGCACGAGATGCACGACGGAATAACCTGGATCGCCCGCAGCAACATCTCCTGGCTCGGGTACTGCATCACGCTGGCGCGCGGCATAGACCCCGAGGAACTCGTCCGCCGCCTCGCAGCAGAGACCACTCCTACCCTGCTCGGGCAGCGCACGGCGGAGGAACTCGAGAGGTATGTCAGCCAGCGGGACCAGGAAAGGGCACAGTGCGACACCATCGCGGTGCGGTACGGAGCCACTGCAGACCTGGCCTTTGCCGTGGCGGATGGCCACTGGCCGGGAGAGATGGACCTGGGGATCCCCGACGGCCTGTCCCAGGACGGTGCCCACATCTTCCGGCTGTACTACGAGAAGCAGAACCCCAAGCTCCCCCCGCCCACATTCAGCTACTTCCACGACGGTCGCTACATGTGCGGGTTCGACATGTATATGCACACGTGGTCCTCGGAGATCACTGGCTCCCAGCCCGGCCTCGTCAGCGAGGCCGTCCTCGGCGCAGGCATCCCCGGTGAAACCGAACGAGACGTGGCACATGCCAAGTCCCTGGCGATCGTGGAGAAACAGTTCCAGCTCACCCTTCCACGCGAAGAAGTGCTGCACGGGGCAGTAGCCGCCGCTTTGATCAAGGGCTATACATCTGCGTGAACCCTCAACGAGCCACCGCCCTGGCCAGCGAGCAGGGCACGGTGAGCCACGGGCCGGACGCCAAGGAGCTCAAGCACACATTGCGGCCAGGCGTCCCGGCCCTCGGTAGGGGTCTGGCAGTACGGACGCCGTGCAGAGGCCAGCCGTCGCCCCACCGAACCGGTGTCTGCCAGACCGCCATCGAGGCCGACAGCAACAGCAAGTCGACCGCGCCGATGCTCAGCATGTCCGAGCAGATCCGATCGGTGGAGGGCGAGGGCTGGGTGCTGGCCGACATGGCGGCCGCCGCTGTGGTTATCCGGGGGCCGGCATCCCCGTGAGAGCCGCATCGCTCGTCGCGGTCTTGAGGCGAACGTCGAGGTCCGGCCACCGACGAACGGGACGAGGACGACGAGCAGCCGCGAGCTCGGGGCCCGGTCCTACCGTGGTGTGTTGGGCGGGAGCAGTCACCGGGCGGTCAGCCTGATGCGTCGCAGCATCCCTCAACTTTGGTGTCAGCGTCTTTGACCTCTTCGCTGCGTACCGCGGTCCTGCTTGATCGACGGTTTCAGATACCTTGATCGTCAAGAGCGGGCCCGTCGCGATCGACAACATCGGTTGTGCTACCTCGGCGGCCTCGGAGCTTGAGGGGCCGGGGGCCGCCGCTCACTGAGGTCTCATCGAGCGCAGCCGGTCAGCGATGTCGTAGACCGACAGGCGCAGCGCGCGGATGTCGGTGATCAGGTCGCGCCACGGCTCGTAGATGGTGTCCACGGTCTCGCCGGACGCCTGGATGTAGGCGACGGCCACGCCGTACGCGAAGAACTCGTTGCGCGCCGGCAGCGGCCGCAGGAGGACGATCTGCTCCAGCAAGGCGGCCGCCCGCCAGTAGGCGTCCGGTGTTCCGACCTCGATGTGCGGCGTGTTCACCCGGTGCCGGGCGACGGCGGCCACGAGCGCCGAGTAGTCCCGGACAGCCAGGTCCTTTCCCAGCATTTCCTCTTGCCGATCCAGGAGCCACCGGATGTCGATGTGCAGGTCCAAGGTCAGGCCGCCCGGTGCATGCTGTCCGCGTCCTGCGGCAGGCCGCCGAAGTCACGGTCGAAGGCCTCGGCGATGCCCGGCTGCGAGATGGCCGCCCGGAAGGCTGCGGTGGCCGCGCCCAGCTTGATCTGGTTCTCCTCCTGGACGGCGAGGTCTGCGAGCAGCGCTCGCACGCTCGTGTTCCGGGCGGCAGCGATGGCGGCCAGCCGGTCTCGCGTCTCTGTGTCGATCTTCACGGTGGTATCAGCCATACACCCCAGTATGCACTCATGACTACCTTCGTGAATACAGTGGCGGCGAATGCACTCGAAGGGTGCAGGCGCCGGCAGCAAGGCGCGGCGAAGCACTCGGGGCCCCTATGTCATTGGCCAAGGGGGACGAGGGTGCGGTTGCGGCCGTCACGGGCCGTTCGATGTGTTTCGGCTGACCGTCGAGCACCCGATGCTGGGCTGCGGGATGCTTTTGGACGTTGTGGGGGGACAGGTGAGGCTGCCTGTCGGGCGCATCCTCGAGCTTGTTGGCCTGTCGGTCGGGCCGCTCTGCATGCAGTTCTGGTTGTCGGCTGACACAGACGTGGTGTGCGATGTCAGGTACGTGGCGCCGGGCACCCAGGTCCTCACCTTCGTGCTCGGAGGGTTGACCGAGAACGAGCGTGAACAGGTCACCGATGCGGTTCAGCGCCTGCTCCAGCGGGAGTTGGACAGGACTGTTGCGCTGCTCGTCGACGTGGGCGGCGAAACAGCGGACGAGGACGATGACGCGCTGGTCCTGTATGGCCGACTGCCGATGGGCCCGCGCCCGGACCGAGTGCAGTTCCGGACGGACCGGCTCAGCGCCGTCCCGGCTGTTCTTGCTGGAGCCGAGGTGACGGATCTCGGCAACGGGCTGAGTACAGTCCGCTGGTAATGATCACCGGGCAGGTTCGCGGAGCCAGAGGACGAGCGCTGCGAGGTGGAGTCCGGCCCGGTACCGGGAGGCGAGTTTGTCGAATCGCGTCGCGATGGCGCGGAACTGCTTGAGCCGGCTGAAGCAGCGTTCGACGACGTTGCGGGCTTTGTAGAGCTCGCGGTCGAAGGCTTGGCGGCCTGCCGCCGGCCCGGCCGCGCCCACGGCTGCCGGGGCTCACGCCATGCGCACCAGGTCGCGGCCCGCTGGAAGCTCGGCACGGAAACGAGTCTTCGCTATGCAGGTCGTCTCGGTAACGCCCGGCACCTGGCCTGTCTGCGCGCGCCCTGTGGACACCAATCCTGGCGGCTCACCCGCCGGCGGCGTCCTTTACAGCTCAATTAGGGTCTGTCCCTTCGATCTTGCTGAATGTCATGGAAAACCTGGTCGAGTTCATTCCGGACGGGCCGTACTCTGGCCAGCATGGCCCACGCGAAGACCTCCTACGTCTGCCTGCCCTGTCGGGCCTCCTACAAGCAGCCTTACCTCGGTGACCACGACCGGCTCTGCCCACGCTGTGCCGAGCCGTTGATCCATGTGGGTTCCGCCTTCGCAACGCCGCGGCGGCGCGACACTGCTGCCTGGCGGACCCTGTCGGTACTTTTGAATGCCGGTGTCCGCTTCCACAAGAGTTGCTGTGGCGGCCCTGGCTATCGTCCGCGCACGCTCAGCGAGGTGCGCGAGCGGATGGCATACGCGCGAAGGACCGGTGAACCGTTCGCGCGTGCATTGGTGCGCCACGAGCTGCCGTAGCCCTTGGCATAACAGAGCAGCCATGCTGTCCGACGCTTGGAGCCGCTTCTTCCGGTGAGCAACGGGCGTTGTGGCCTCCGCACTCACGAGGTGAACCCGCCGGGTGAGTATGGGGGCCCGCGATCCCCACAGGGTTCAGGGGGTCACAGTCCCCGCTTATGGCGTACGGTCAGGCTGCCGGAGGAACGGCACGGGCCAAGGGTTCCAGGTCTCCGTACAGGGCGGCGTGGAGTGCTGCGGCGAGTTCGCGGGCTCGTTCCTCGCTCCCCACCCCGTGCATCATGAAGTAGATCGGTCCCGTGTAAGCGCCCCAGTCGACCTCACGCCTTTGAACCAAGCGCGTGATCGTGGTCTGTACTTCCTCGTTGACTGCGTCGGCGACTGTGTGGCCAGAGCCCGCGGTGAGCGTGTCCGCCTTCACGGTCCAGCGGTCGGGCCCTTCGAGCTCGATGGCCACGAACACGGCTCCGTGCGCCATGGCTGTCCGGTACGCGTTGTGGAAAGCGCCGGTACCGGTGGCGTCGGGGATGAGGTGGGCGGGGCAGGGAACCGGGAGCGGCTGCACGAGGGCATTGTGACAACGGCTGAGATCCCTTCACGGCCAGTGACACGCGCGTCGGCCTATCCCACGTCTGGCTGCTGCTCTTCGAGCACTTCGAGGACCTTGATCTTCGTCGCGGGCACGAGGTGGGCTTCCTGCATGTCCTGGCTGGTCCACCAAGGGTTTCCGTCAGCCTCCTTGCCCGGCCGACCCCACCGAACCATCTCCAGTTCTTCTCCGGGATGGAAAATCCTCAGCCTCAGGGGTTCAACAGAGGTGGACTGGTGTTCGGCGAGTAAGCGCACGCGAGCGCGCACTCTCTCGCGGGGAGGCCGCCCCTCCCTGCCCTGCGATCGCTCATCCTGTCCCTGCCTCCCGCGCGTCGGCCGTCCCTGTCTCGGCACTCCCGCCGGGACAGTCTATGAGCCGGGCGAGATCGGCCAGTGCGACCTGTGGTTCCCGCCCGCCGACATCCCGCTCGGCTTGGGCCAGGTCGGGCGGCCGCCGGTGCTGGTCATGGTCGCCGGCTACTCGCGGTGGATCACCGCCCGGATGCTGCCCTCCAGGTCTGCGGCCGATCTGATCGCCGGGCACTGGCGGCTGCTGACCGAGCTGGGTGCCGTCCCACGGGTGCTGGTCTGGGACAACGAGGGAGCCGTCGGCTCCTGGCGGTCCGGCGGTCCTCAACTCACCGACGACTTCGCCGCGTTCGCCGGACTGCTGGGCGTCAAGTTCCTGCTCTGCAAGCCCCGGGATCCCGAGTCCAGGGGCCTGGTCGAACGGGCCAACGGATACCTCGAGACGTCGTTCCTGCCCGGCCGGGTATTCACCTCGCCGGCGGACTTCAACATCCAGCTCGCCGACTGGCTGACCAGGGCGAACCGGCGCATCCACCGCACCTTGCAGGCTCGCCCGGCGGACCGGCTGGAAGCGGACCGCTCCCGGATGCTGGCCCTGCCCCCGATCGCCCCGCCGGGCTGGTGGAAGGCATCACTGCGGCTGCCCCGGGACCACTACGTCCGCCTGGACACCTGCGACTACTCGGTGCACCCGCTGGCCGTCGGCCGCCGCATCGAGGTCGCCGCCGACCTGGACCAGGTCCTGGTGACCTGCAACGGCGTCGAGGTCGCCCGCCATGCCCGCAGCTGGGCCCGCTACCAGACCATCACCGACCCGGACCACGCGACCGCTGCCGCGGCCGCCCGCAAGGCGGCCGCCGGCACGAAACCGGCGCCAGTGGACGTGACGGAGGTCGAGGAACGGTCACTGGACACCTGCGACCGGATCTTCGGCGTCATCGACGGCGGGCTGAGCACGGGTGAGCAGGCGATCCCACCGAGACGCGCAGCAGTCAGAGCGACTCTCGGTCCGGCCGCGGATAGCCGATTTCCGAGATGTCCTGGGCGAGGTCCGCCAGGGTGACCTCTGCATTCAGCGACGAAACGAGTTCCTGGTCCAGCGGTCGCAGGGCATACACATTGCTCACCGCTGCCAGGTCCACGGGGACCTCGTAGTAGTCCTCGGCGAAGCACTGGAACGCTTCCGGAGAACGGTCGATCAGGAGATTGAACAGTCCAGTCGTCCCATCAGGATCGGCACTGCCCGCGGGAAAGTGGATCGTCCCGTGGCGCCACTGATCGTCGGTCTTCCCCCGCCACAAGCAGGCTGTTACGACGGGCACGCCGTCCTCGTCGGTGAAGGCCGGCTCCTCCACGAAGGGCCGAAAGACCTCAGGGACCTCGTCAATCACTCCCGGCCAAGGCTCGCCGTCGTTGCCATATGGGCTCATCGGCGATTCGTGGCTGAAGCCGCGGACATAGACCCCGGCCGCCGAGAACACTATGGAGTACTCGTCTCCTGACCCGTTGCGCATCGAGGCCATCTCCTCGCCTTCAGCCCAAGCGGCGTTGAAGGAGTAGTACCGGCTTTCCCAGTCCGGGCTCAGGATCGCGTCGAGCATCGCAAGCGAGCGGCACAGGTCCCGCAGGTCAGCGATGGTGGGAAGCTGGCGGGCTACGTCATAGACAGTCACGGGCTCATCCAACCGGAATCCCTCGGACATCAGCCCCGCCCCTGTCAGACGTCACGGTCAGTAGCAGTTCCAGAGCCGGACGGGCCCGGTGACCGGCTGTGTACAGCCTGGATGCGGCCGGGGTGCGCTGGTAACGCTCGGAGGGGGGTTTGTTGGTGTGCCGAGTGCTTGCAGCTCATGCCCTTGCTGGACGCGATACCCCGCATCCGCGGCCTGGTGGGCAGGCCACGTCACCGACCACGGCGGCTGTTCGCCGACCGCGGCTACGACTACGACAAGTACCGGCGACTCCTGCGCGCTCGCGGCATCGCGCCGAAGATCGCCCGCAAGGGCACCGTCCACGGATCCGGACTGGGCAGGACCAGGTGGGTCGTCGAGCGAACCTTCGCCTGGCTCCGCCAGTTCAAGCGCCTGCGGATCCGCTACGAGATACGAGCCGACCTCTACCTCGGACTGCTCCAACGCTCGTGCAGCATCATCTGCTTGAGACGACTCCGAACCTCATCCTCAAATGATCAGTAAGTCGGAACGGATGGCCCGCGAGGAATACGCCTTGTCCGTGATGACCGTCTCGGGTCGGCTCCGCGGCTGGCCCACGGTCAAGGGGGCACTCGCACCGCCTGGAGCACCGTATCGAACATGGTGGAGTCATTGACGTTGCCCGATGGTCCGTCTCGCTTGACCTCTTGCGTGTCAGTCCGGCAGCCAGTGCAGTTCGTGCGCCAGGGTTTTGGCGACGGCACGGATGCGGCGGTGTAGTGGCGACTGCTCGCGTGGGAGGACCAGGTGGATCGTCAGGCTGGGCGCGCCCCGTAGCGGTCGCCAGGTGAGACCGGCCGGTTGTGCCGTGACCGCGGCTTCTCCGGCCGGGGCGAGGGTGACCCCGTCGCGCAGGTCGCGCTGAGACATGTCGAAAGAGACTGCGGGCGTGTGGAATCGGGGGTGTGGTCGGGTGTCTTGGAACAGTGCGGACAGCTGATCGTGGATCACGGGGTTGGTCGCACGGTCCGGGAGTCGCAGCGGATACGCGGCCGCGTCGGCGATCTCGATCTCCGGGTGTTCGGCCAGCGGATGGTGCTGCGCCAGCTGGACCCCGATGCGCATACGCCGCAGCAGGAACCGGCGCACGCCACGGCCCGGCTGTTCACCGCGGGTGATCCCGGCATCGATGCGGCCGTCGGCGACCGCGGGGGAGATCTCCGGTGTCGCCATCGGGACCGCGCCGACCTCGAGTCCGCTGTTGCCGCGAATCAGCCTGTCCACCAGGGCCGGTGCCGTCTCGGCCCCGGCGCTGAGGCTGTATCCGATGCGCAGCGTGCCCAGTTCACCGGCCGCCGCGCTCCGGGCGGTGTCCCATGCCCGGTCCAGCGCCGCCAGCGCGGGCGGCGCGGACTCCGCCAAAGCCGCACCGGCCGTGGTCAATACGACGCTACGCGTGTTGCGGACCAGCAGGGCCGTGCCGAGTTCCGCCTCCAATCGGCGCATCCGGGCGCTGAGTGCGGGCTGTGCGATACCGATCCGTGCGGCCGCGCGGGTGAAGTTCAACTCCTGCGCCAGCACCAGG
>NZ_JBFAMH010000053.1:0-19631 GCF_040656475.1 Streptomyces sp. NPDC049915 | reverse complement strand
CCGCGGCCAACTCCCCACCCAGCACACCCGCTCAACGACCGAACCGATCAAACGGACACGCCACCGGCGAATGAACCTGACCAAGCACTACTAGTGCTGGGTTCCTCTTTCACTGGGTATGAGTCCTGGTGGCGGGGTGGTTGGGCTGTTCGGGGGCGGGTGCTGGACGGTGGTGTTACGGGCACGGCCGAGCCGTGACGAGATCGAGGAACGGCTCGTGCATCGGCTGGCGCGGGCGCGCAAGGCGCCTCGTGATCTGGTGGTGCGGACACGGATGGTCGAGCTGAGCTGGTCCGGACAGCGAGTGCCTGCCATCGCGGACGAGTTGAGGTGCAATCCCAAGACGGTTCGCCGGTGGCTGCACCGCTTCAACCGCTTCGGCCTGGACGGGCTGGAGGACCTCGGTGGACAGGGCCGGAAGCGGCGGATCACCGAAACGGAACGCTCAAGAATCATCGGCCTGGTCAGACAGCCGCCTCCAGGTCGGCTGACCGTGCAGGCCGACGGCGAGCTTGCCGCGGTGGATGAGTCGGGGTCGCCGGAGTGGACCCTCGACGCGCTGGCCGCCGAGGCCGGACGGATGGGCATCGAGGTCGGTCGCAGCCAGGTCCGTCGGATCCTGTTGACTGAGGGCGTGCGCTGGCGCCGCGCCCGGTCCTGGACCCGGTCGAAGGACGCAGACTTCGAGGGAAAAGGACCAGGATCATCGAGCTCTACACCTGCCCGCCCGAAGGCGCGACGCTCGTCTGCGCCGACGAGCTCGGACCGGTGATCCCCCGTACCTTCCCGCCGGCGCCGGGCTGGTCGCCGGACGGTCACCGCATCAAGTCCGAGGTCGACTACGGTCGCGGGCCGGAGAAGACCTGGGTCTACGGCGCCCTGCGAGTACGAGACGGGCAGGAAATCACCATGACCGCCTCCTCCCGCAACAGTGCCTTCTACCAGCAGTTTCTCCACAAGGTTGAGACGGCCAATCCCTCCGGAGACATCTACGTCGTCACCGACAACCTGTCCTCGCACAACAGCCTGTCCACCCGCACCTGGCTGGAGGACCATCCGAGAATCCGGCACATCTTCATCCCCGTCGGCGCCTGCTGGCTCAACCTCCAAGAAGGCTGGTGGCGCATCTTCCGCAAAGCTGCCCTCGCCGGCCAGTCCTTCGCCGGACCACCCGAGATTAACCAGGCCACCCGCCTGGCAACAGCCCAGCTCAACGCACGAGCCCGACCCTGGATATGGGGAAGACCGGTACCCTCAACCCGCGTCCTACGCCGCCGATACGTGTACTCCGTTTGAGGAATCCAGCATTAGGCAGTGTCCCGTGGATCACTGCGTGAGGTAATTGGTCAATGAGTTACTTCATGTACGACGTCATGGGCGGGACGGTCGACGAACCCGATCCGGAGACGATGAAGCAAGTGCTCGGCGGCCTAGCGCAGGCCGATGACGAGCACCCCGACGTGTCGCTGACCCATGAGAGCGGGTGGTGCCTCAGCGCGTTCCGCGGCGGCCTGCTGGTCTGGGAGAACCCGGACGACGACTCGGTGGCCCCGGGCGAGATGCGCGATGTCGCTCGCGAGGAGATTCTCCGGCTCTTTGGGCTGCTGGCAGTGGGTGACACCGCATCGGTTGACGCGCTCCCTTGGCAGAGGTGACTGGTCTTCCTCTCAGGCTCGCGTCCAGAGGAAGATCGCTGCGACATGAAGTGCCGCGAGGTAGTGCACGGCAATCAGCGGGTTCCGGGATCACTGCAGTGATGCCTCTCCGGCTGGACCAAGACCCTCACCGACCCCCGCCTCTGCGCGGCCAACGTCGACCGCCTGGGTGGCCCGCTGCCGTGCGCACCGAGGAGCTGGAGAGCGGCCAGGTGCGCGAGTACCGCACCCGGCGTCAGCTGTGGGAGTACGCCGACTCCAGCCCGCGGGCCGGAACGGCCGGCCGTCGGCCGGCGAAAGGGCCGGACCCCCGGCTCGCCCTGGCGGTCGAAGCCCTGGCCGCCGAGCCCGGCCGGAAGCCGGGGGACATCGCCGCCACCCTCGCCGAGCGCCACGGCGGAGGCCTGAGCACCTGGAAGCGAATCGTCACCCAGTGGCCCGTAGTACGACCGGGACGGCCGGCCGACGAACCCGCCGCGCCCTCGGGAAGCGGTCACGACGAGGCGGCCATCCGCCGGATCGGGCGCGGCCCGGGGATGGTCTTCCACGCGGACGCTCTGAACAGCCCGTTCTTTCAGGACGTGCCGCTGGACAAACGCTTCGCTGCGATCGTCAGGGTCGTCGACCTGCTGTTGCGTAAGCCGTCCAAGGGCAGGGTCAGCGTCGGCGAGAAGGCGATCACGGTCACGGGAAACAAGGTCACGCTCACGCTGACGCCCGACTGCCGGATGGTCCGCACGCTGAAACCCGCCGACGCGTAACACTCTGGCGCTGTACCGACCTATGCGCTGGCCGCTGCCGCCTCGCCGCTGATCAGGCGGACGGAGGGCACGGCCTGGACCGCTCAGGCGATCGTGGCATCCCGCCGCCTTCACCACGCGCCCGTGGCGCTGCGGCGTCCGGCCGCTTGACGGCCTTCATTCCCTCCTGCGGCCAGAAGTACGTCCGGTGGGTGATGGTCGTGGAGCCGTCGAGATCCACGGAGCCTTGGTCTGCGACACGGCCGTCGGCCCAGTCCTGCCGGGCGACGACGGTCGCTTGCCGCCAGCGCCGGCGGGACCACACCAGCAGTGCCGGCGGGTCCGTGCTCGAATACGGCGTCACGACCGGTTCGGGCCCGTCCTCCGGGCGCCAGGGCCGTGCCGGGACCGGCTCTGCCCGCTCATCCGCCATGCGTTCGATTCTAGGCGCCGGCGAGGCGGTCGCATGCCCGGCAGATGCTGCGGACGTGTCCGCCCGGCGGGTACCAGGTGGGGAAGGTATCCGCCGGGATATCGCCGGGGACGGGCCGTATGTCGTGCGCGTCCATGTCGCACAAGGTGTACGGCCCCGGCTGGCCACTCGCGTCAGCGTCGGTTGCGTGCACCGTGCCGATTGCTTCTCCGCCGGACAGCCCTCCGAAGGTCCGGACGGGCTGTACGACCGGTTCGTAGACCGCTGCATAGCCGTTCATGCAGGCGACGCTAACGCCGGGCATCGCCTCCGGCAGCCGGAGCCGCAGCAGTTCGGGCCCTGGTGGACGTGCGCGGCGGCCGCTGGCGTCGGACCGTGTCAGAGCTGGGAGACAGTTTGTCTTCCCCCGTTGGAGTGACCGGCTCCCCAGGCGTAGACGCTGGTGCGGCGAGGGCCCGGCTTTCCCTCCCACCGGATGCCGGGCCCTCGTCCTACGGCAGCGGGTTGACCTCCCCGGGCGCCGCTCACACCCGGTTCTCGTCCCGCCGTGGAACGCGCGCCCGGCATCTCGTCGCTGGGGAGAGTCATGGCCGCGCAGTACCGGCAACGTCAGGTCGGATCGGCGGTCAATCGCCGATTAGGCGCTGAGGCTGACCATTGTTCTTACGCTGCCACCTCAAGCCGACCTCGTCGACGAACCTGAAGGTCACGTTGAGTCCCTCTCGCTCCTGAACGAAGCTCGGGAGCCTCCCGGCGCTCTTACCGGGGGCCAGTGGCGCCCGGTAGGGCACCGCCCCCTGTTCGCCACCGAGGATCTCTAGATCAAAAACTGGACCACTGCTGTGGTTGACGATCGACCAGTAGTCGTTGTACAGCCTGCTCAACGAGGGCGGAGCCTTCTCCCCAGGGTGCAGGCGTAGATACTCTGCACATTGATCGTCCACAGTGATGACCGAAACAGCCACCAGTCGCGCCTGTGCTGCCTGCCGATCGCGTAGCTCGGCGTCCCGCTGGCGGCCATCACGGATGGCAACCCATGCAGCGACGATTGCCACAACGAGAGTGCCGCCAGCCACAGCGAAGTTCGTCCCAATCAGCCACCGTTCCGACGGGCTGGCACTGTTCGTCATGACTGCATTTCGCCAGCGCTGAGGCCACAAACGCAAACGACACGCGCATGTGGCTCTGACCATTCGCTGAGAGTGCTATAGCCTCAGCCAGCACGTCAGCTCTTGCCTCCAGGTTCAGGCGCGGGACGGACAGCACTCAGAGTTACGGACTTCGCGCCCCACTGGCGAATACGCGCCACATCAACATGTGAGCCCACCAGTCTCGTCCTCCCACACCATCCGGGTCCAGCGTTCCCCGCCGTAGAAGGCCCTCAGCCGCTCACCGTGGCACTGTCCGGGGCCGGTTCGTCGACTTCGCAGCGGCCGCCGACGAGCCACCCAGCCACATCATCGCCGTCCGTACGGATGAGCGTGAACCGGCGCGCGGCCGGTTCGGGCCGCTGCTCATACAACTGCCGCCACCGGTCATTTCCCGTCATCCTCGAACCTCCTCGATCAAACACGAACCAACATGCGTGTAAAGCTGTTCAGCCTCCGGCATATGACTCTGACATTCTCAAAACCACTACAAGTGGATCTATGCAAGGGGTTCCACGAGTGACTCACGGGTCGCTTAGCGTGACTCAATGGAAACGGAGCACTTGGCAGAGCTCGCCCCTGAAGAGGTGCGGGACCAGGTCATGCGGTACGAGGAAGGCCTTCGCCACCTCGCCAAGCAGCTTGGTCACGGTGGGCAGTTCGAGGCTCGCTGGGCACTGCGCGACGCCGCAGACTTACTGCTCAGCGCCGGCCGCAATCTCGCGGCCGAAGGGCCTCGCAGGACCGGCCGAGTCCGGTGCCTGCAGTCCGCCGCCCGGTAACACCTCGCGCGTACCCCCCCCCACGCACCATCACGCGCTCCCTGCGTGCCAAGGGTTGGGAAAACAGCCCCTGGCACGCAGAACCCTCCGCCACGGCGGAGACCCCACCGCAAGCGATGGCGGCCTCCAGGCCCTCAGCCCACCCCCTCCGGGCTCGGCGGCCGCCGCAGCGCATCCATCGCCGCCACCTGGAACTCGAACCGCGCCACTTGCGCCCTGGCCAGCACCGGATGCCACTCATCCCAATGAGGGCAACTGGCGCCAGCCTGCGACTGCCCGCCGATCACATCCACCATCGCCCGGAACGTCTCCCTCAGCTCCCGCATGCAGACGTCGACGCTCTGCGGGCCGAGGAACTCCACCCGCTCAAGGTCCTTCCTCACCGCACGCCAGGAGTCCTTGCACAGATGGTCGGCCACCGCCCCAGGATCAAGCCCCTCGCCGTCCTCCGCGTAGGCGTGGACCCGGGCCTCCCAGGACTCCTGCAGCGCCTCCAAGTCCTCGACCGCGGTGTCCCAGGTGTCCTGGAAGGCCAAGTAGGACGTGGTCCTCCAGGGGCAGGCTCCACGGCCGGCCTCGTCGGACCGTGTCCGCTCCCTCGCGACGCAGGGCGGTCACCAGTTTGCTGAAGCAGCGCGGCCTCAGCCCGGTGAACGGGCCTATCCAGGACGGCTGTGACGCCGTGATCACACCAGACACGAGGAGATCGTCCCACCGCGTTGCGAACTGCCCGTGACGGAGGCACACATGGACACAGACTTGGTTCAGTCGTCTGGAAGGAGCGGCGGAGCGTTTCGTGATCCCCCTGCGTCTGAACGAGGGGTTCGACGAGCAGACGCTCGTTCAGTTGCGGGAGGAGATCGAGCGGTGCGGCACGGCGTGGCGGGGAGCAACCAAGGTACCGAAGCGCGCCGCATTGATCCTCGCCGAACTCTTCCCAGCGATCGCGGCTTGCGCCTGGCTGTACGAAGGCGACATGCGTCAGCGGATCCAGGAGGCCGGGCTGATGGTGTGGGAGGCCGTGACCGTTGCTCTGGACTGAACGCCTCCCATGCCGCCGTGCCACCGACCATCCTGTAGGCGCCAGCCTGAAGAGGCGCGAGTCGGCAGCACAGCAGGCGCTAGGGACGGGCCGAGTATTGCGGGACAAGCCTTAACTGCAAGGCCGTTCTTTATTGCCCCGGATCGCTGTTTGAGAGGGTGGAGCAAAGATCCGCCCAGTGCGAGTTCACTGCATCCTCAGGTCGCGGATAGCCCATCTGCCGCAGCGCCTTCACGTACTTTCGCGCGTAGGCCATCATGGTGATCTCTGCGTCGCTGTTGCCTTTCTGATCAGATGCGAAGGCGGTATCCGACTCGTCAGCGGCCGACTTCAACGTTGACACGGAGGCGGCGCCGGCTTCGCAGTCACTTGACGACGGGTACCGGGCATAGTCTGTTGCGCCGAGGTGACGCGTCTCCGTCACTGTAGGCGGCTCGACCCAGGGGAAGTCTGCCGTGGAGGTGGGTGCCGAAGTGCCGAGGTCGTTCCCGGGCGGCACCGTAGCCGAGGCCGAGCCCTGACCGCACTGTTTGTTGACATAGGAACGCAGCTTCTCCATCTGTTCGTTCGGATGTCCCTGCTGGATTGAGTTGCTGAGCAGCATGCCTTGAGCCTGGACAGCGATCCGGTAGATATCCGATTGGCTTCCGTATTGGAACAGGAGCGGTTTGAGATCAAGGCCGCTCTGCCCAGCGTTGAGCGCGTCCACGGTCTGCTTAAGGGCGTCCATCACGACCAGGGAGCAGGTTTCTGTCGGCGAGCGAAGGGGTGCGGTGGAATTCTGTGTATCTGATGTCTTCGATGCTGACGCTGTTGCCTCGCTGTCGTCCGCGGGCCGCTGGTCAGCAAGCGTCCCGATCCAGATACCGGCGCCGAGGACAACGAGGGCGGCAACTCCGAGAAGTGGCCACGTTCGCTTCTTGGGGTGCGGCACGGTAGGCGGGTGCTCTGGCACTGGCGGGATGGCAGGACCATCGGGGGAGTCGGTCACGCTACTTGGCCGATCTTGTGAAGGTTGTGTGCTGGAGATATGATCATGCCAGGGATTTCGTTGGTCTGATGGGTAGTTGAGCTGTCTCTCCTGAGGTCCGCGCCTGATCGCGACTGACCGTGATCCCTGTAGCGCTGGCGCTCACCGTCGCCCGGGCTGCAGTACAGGGCCACCCGCTGGATCGAAATGTCGTCTGTCGCGTCGGCCTTCGCCTGGGCGCCCGGAGTATCCGGGCCGAACGCCCCGTCAGCGGCCCACCGGCGGAAACGGGTGTGGAGCGTGGTCCACGGGCCGTACCTTTGGGGCACATTCTGCCGCGACCCGGTGCAGAACTTCCCCACGATCCAGTTCAGCACCTTCCGGTCGTCCATCCGGGGCCGCGCCAGCGCGCGGCAGCAGCGGCTGCACGAGATACCACTCGGCATCGGACAGTTCATGGCGACGTGGCCGTCTACGACTGCTGCTACTACGCGGCCTGGCGCGACGCGGCACGGACGTGAAGATCAATGATCTGCTTCGCTGGCAGGTCCGCGAGAAGGCCGGGTGGTCGGAGGACCCGAGTCTGGTCGTGGTGGACACCCAGAGCGTCCACGCGCGAGCGCGGACTGGCGGTCGATGTCCTCGGCCTGGTCATCGCCTTGACCGTGCTGGCCGCAAGCGCCCACGACAGCGCGTTCTGTATCGCGATGCTGCTGAAGGCCAGGAAGTGCTCGCGACCTCGCCCTCTTTTTGCCGTGGCGCGAGCCGGCCGACGCCGCCCGCTACACCGTCGTCGGCTCACCCGCCCTGACCACCCACGCACCCGGCCCCCTAGGTGCCCTTGCCGCTGCGGTTCCCGGACTGCTGGCGGCCACCACCGTCAACGTGTCCGGCGACGCCGGCCCTTACGATCGCGGGCTGGCCATCACCCTCGCCGAAGTCGACGAGTTCCTCACAGGCGCCGGCCTCGACGCGGTGGTCATGGACGGGGGCGTCTGCCCGGCAGCCAACCACCTCACCATCATCGATTGCGCCGGCGAACAGGCCCGCCTCGTTCGCGCAGGTCTCGTTCACCCGCGGGCAGTCGCCTCCGTCATCGGCCACACAAAGGCGCCTCCAGGCCAGGATTGCCGGCACGGGCGGAACTGACCAGGCCTCCGTACCGCCCCGCGGCCCCCGATCACGGGTGGCGGCCGGGGGCCGGGGCAGTGCGCTGTCTGGTTAGCCGAGGGTGGCGGCGAATTCTCCGTTCTCGGCTTGTTCGGCGGTCATCTGGACGGTGCCCCGGTGGCTGACCTCGACCTTGTAGAAGTTTTCGCCCTTCGGCACGTCTTGGACGGCGACGTCGTACGCGCAGGTTCCGTAGCTGGTTGACGTGCTGTCGCCGAGGTATCCGGTGGCGATCACGCTGCCGTCCGCCCCGTACACAGTGACGGACGCACCTTCGCTGATGTCGTCGTAGCCGCCGGTGCCCTGGCAGCCGCCGGCGTCGTTGTCGGTGGCGTCTTCGGTGAGGGTGAAGGTGCCTTTGAGCGTGAACGTGGCGGGTTTGCCGGCTGTGCTATTGGCGGTGATGGCCCAGGTTGCGCCGACGATGCCTGCACCGACGAGGAGGCCGAGGAGTCCTGCGGCGAGCCAGCTCGGGCGGCTGCGCGGTGGCGCGGCCGGGGCGATGGCGGGTGGCTCGGATGGGGGCGGCGGCGTCGGGGCCTGCTCGCTGGTGGGCGGCGTGGTGGGTTGCTCGGGAATGCTGCTCGTCATGGTCCCCCCCCATGGAGGCGTGCGGTGCCGGAGTGCTGCTGCGGCGGCGCGCCCAGTCGGGGAAATCCTCGAGGGCGCATGGCTGGTTGTACGCGGGTTGCGGGGCGGTGACGGGGCCGGCCGTCATGCCCGATGCAGTGGTGTTCATGATCCCGTGAGCATTGAGGATGCTACGTCCGTGCGGCCGGCCCATTCCGACGTGACCGGTGGCCCCTTTCGTCTGCCACGTTCGCGTGCTGGGTGCTATCCGGCCCACACGGTGTAGACGGCGCGCGTCGCCTTTTCGAGAGCGGGGATGCCGGTCCACTGCTCGCGGTAGCTCATACCTGCGGGAAGGGTGCTGGGTGCGTTGTCCGACGTGCCGGTGTCTCCGCCGACCACCTGGCTGGCCGCGTTGTAGAGGATGACCTGTTGCGTGACCATGCCCTTGAGGTCGCCGTGGGTGCTGTTGGTCACCTTCGCAGTCAGGTTGTACGAGTACGGGTCCTCGGTGGTCAGGTCGTCGCGGCTGCCCTGGGTCAGCGTCAACTCACTGGTGCCGAGCATGGGCTGTTCAACGGATCCGGCCCTGCCGAAGGCATCCTTCGCCTCTGTGACGTCGATCTTGGCGGGGTTTCCGGTGAGGGGAGAGAAGCTGCCGCCGAGGCTGCCGAGGAAGTCGAACGTGGTGTGGGCGGGGATGTTCGGCAGAGTGTCTTGACTCGAGCCGATGATGGCGTCGGTCTCGTCCAAGGCGCGCACGTCAAGGGCGGCAGACGCCACGGAGCTGCTTGGGTTCGAGACCCGGGCGACGTACGTCACGGTCTTGTCGCCTGTGACGTCCTTGCCGGTGTGGCTCCAGACGAGACGGACGGCGATGCGGGCGCTGCTGGTCTGGTCGGGGACGACCGCGCTGCCACCGGCAGTGTGGTTGGCATCGCTGGCGGGCTTGTCGCTGCTGCACGCGGTGAGCGCGGCGGCGAGGACGGCGATGGTAGCGAGCCGGGCTGTTCTGACGTGCATGGTCCCCCCAGGACAGTGTCAATGCCTGTAATTTTGAAGGCCACGTGAAGTGCATGTACAGAACATGCACAATTCGTGGCGTATTCGTAACACGCCGGATGCCCGCCTTTTGAGAGTGACGCTCGATGCTTGCGGTTGGGGGACCGCCTTCGTGAGGACTCGCTTTATCCGCTTACCGGCACCGCACCATGGATCCCCTTCACTCGCCCTGACCAACACCGGCATCCGCCGGGCGGGGGCGCCCGGGGAGTAGTCGCGTCACGAGTCCGGCTCCACGTGGCGCAGCGCGTGGGCCACGGACCGGGGGAGGGTGCGGGGCCCAGGCCAACAAGGCACTGCGTGAACTCCAGGAGTGGCTGCGCGACCAGCGCGCCCGCACCGCCAGGGCTACCGCGCCCTGGCGGTGCGGGCAGGCTGCCACACCACCACCCTCCAGCGGGCCGCCTCCGGAGAGACCGTGCCCAAACTCCAGACCGTCCTCAGCTACGCCGGGGCTTGCGACGCCTCTCCGGAGGAAGCCCGCTCCGCCTGTGGCGCAACGCCCGCTACGGACAGACCCGCCAGACACGGCCGGGCCGCGGCCGACCCGCCCCGCGCCCGGAGTACGTCTACGACTTCGTCGATCTGAGCGCAGCCGTCCAGGACCTCTACGAGAAGGCAGGCTCACCACCGCTGCGCACCATGGAACAGCGCGCGGGCGGTTTCGGACACCTCTCGCGCAGCACCGCCCATCGCATCGTGACCAAGCAGGCGATGCACAGCCTCAGCAGTTCTAGGCGTACCTGCGAAGTACCCGAGGCGGATTGGCCGGATTGGGAAGCCGCCTGGACCCGTGCCTGGCGCCATGAGATGCGAGACGGATGGCTGAGCAGCGACTTGAACCTTCTTATGCGGCGGGCGCTGGACAGTTCCTATGTACGGGCCGCGCAAGGCCACACCCCGCGGCACAACATCGTCCTCACCCACAGCAACGGTGAAGAAGCCTCCGCGGGCGAGGGCACGCACCGTCGCCTGCGCCTGCCGGTTCGTGAGTCGCCGGCGCTCGCACGACGACGGAGGCGAAGCCAACGTGCCCGAGCCGAGCAGATGCAGTTCCCCCTCTCCATCGGCAACCCCGGCCTGGAAGAGCCTGTCCTTCTGATGCAAGGGTTGATCTGCCGCCCGCTCAATTCGGCACATAAGCCACGGTGGACACAACATGTAGGGCCTGGGGCACTAGATATTGTGGTTTCGGCTACCGCGGCTGAGGCTGCCTCAGCTATGCTCAGCACAGCCTTACGGTCAGTCAGATGCCGGAAGAGGTTCCCCAGCCGCGTGCCCTAGGAAGCTGTCGGCTGAGGCCCTCTCCGTTTGACGCCGCGCGGCACTCCGCTATCGACTAACAGAGAGAAAAGCGCATGACGTCCTTCCCTCACCGTACTCCAAACCCGCGTGAACGGGGTACCGGTCACCACCCCCCAGCAGGAACCCTGCTGGTCATCATCATCCTGATCACGGTCTGCACGTCCGCTGGACAGTGGGAGCTGGCGACAGCTCTGACGACCATGGCGATCGCGATCTACAGCCCGGGCACCGTGGTCCACATCCGCCACCAGTACGGCCGCTCGTAGGACAACACCGGTGGCCCGCCCCGTTCTTCGGGTGGGCCACCGACGCCTGCGCTGGCACCTCGCTGCTTACGAGGTAGCCAAGATGACGGTCCGAGACATGGGACCAATCCCCTTCGCGGAGCAGCCGACAGGCGACCTGCTCCCTCGATCACCTTTTGGAGGGTGGAGACGATGCACTGCCCCTTCTGTCGGCATCCGGACAGTCGCGTCGTCGACAGTCGTACCACCGATGACGGCACGTCGATCCGCAGGCGCCGTCAGTGCCCCGACTGCTCCCGTCGCTTCACCACAATGGAGACCTACTCCCTCATGGTGATCAAACGCAGTGGAGTTGCAGAGCCCTTCAACCGCACCAAGGTCATCAACAGCGTCCGGAAGGCGTGCCAAGGTCGCCCAGTCACCGAGGACATGATGGCCCAGCTGGGCCATCGAGTCGAGGAAGCGGTTCGCGCCACGGGGGCAGCGGAACTCACCACACACGACGTCGGACTGGCTGTGCTCGGTCCGCTGCAGGAACTGGACCACGTCGCATACCTGCGATACGCGTCGGTCTACAGGGCCTTCGACTCCCTCGATGACTTCGAGGCCGCAATCGAGGAGCTCCGCTCAAGTGCGGCCTGGAGACATCAGCTCAGGCCTGCATGAGGAGGCGGCCGAACCCGGAATCGCACGCGGCTTTTTTACCACATTGAAGCGCTCCGGGATCGGTGGAGACTCTATGGGTTGACTCCAGCCGCCGGTTGGGGCTGGTGTTGAGCGTAGTGGTTGGTCTCGTGCTCGTGGGGCGGGATGTCTCCGATGGCGGTATGGAGGCGCTGGTTGTTGAACCAGTCGATCCATTCCGCGGTGCGGAGTTCGACGTCGGCCTGGCCGTGCCAGGGCCTGCGGGGCTTGATCAGCTCCGTTTTGTAGAGGCCGATCTGGGACTCCATGAGGGCGTTGTCCAGGGCGTCGCCGACGGTGCCGATCGAGGCGTCGATGCCGGCCTCGAGCAGGTGGGCGGTGAACGCGAAAGAGGTGTATTGACTGCCCGCGTCCGAGTGATGAACGAGCCCGGGACCTGCGGGGATGCCGGCCCGATCGCGGCGCCACAGGGCCATGTCGAGGGCGTCGAGGACGAGCTTGGCCCGTTTGCTGGTGGCGGCCGACCAGCCGACGATCGCCCGGGAGAACACGTCCACGACGAAGGCGACGTAGACGATGCCGGACCAGGTGGCGACATAGGTGAAGTCGGCGACCCACCGCTCGTTCGGACGGGATGCGGTGAAGTCGCGTCTGAGCAAGTCACGGGCCCGCTCATGGCCGTCGTCGCGGATGGTGGTGTGGATCTTCTTCCCGCGTCGGGCGCCCTCAAGACCGAGGTCATGCATCAGCCGGGCGACCGTGCAGCGGGCCACGGGTATGCCCTCGCGGTGCAGTTGCCGCCAGACCTTCCGCACTCCGTAGACGCCGAAGTTGTCGGCGTGGACACGGCTGATCTGCGTCTTCAGCTCCGCGTCGCGGACCGACCGTGCACTGGGGGTGCGGTTCTTGGCGGCGTAGTAGGTGCTCGTCGCGATCTCCAGTCCGTGGCTGGTCAGGACTTTGCAGATCGGCTCGACTCCGAACACCTGCCCGGTGGGCGTCGATGAACGCTACGAGCGCTTCGACGGCCGGTCGAGCTCGGCCGCGAAGAAAGCCGAGGCCGCCTTGAGGATCTCATTCGCCCGGCGCAGCTCGGCGTTCTCGGCCCGCAGCCGCTTGATCTCCGCAACCTCCTGCGAAGTCACCCCGGGACGCTGGCCGGCGTCGACCTCACTCTTGCGGACCCACGTCCGCACGGTCTCGGCGGAACCGATGCCCAGCTTCGCGGCAACCGCCTTCATCGCGGCCCACTCAGTTGGGTAGTTGGGGCGGACCTCCGCGACCATGCGCACCGCACGCTCACGAAGCTCGGCGGGGTAAGGGGACGGACGGGCCATGACTCGATCCTCTCAGGGAATCGAGCCTCCATCAGACCCGGAGCGCTTCAGGTCGTGGGGACGGCGTCCATGGGCTCGGTCATCGCGGTATTCCTGTCAGGCGTGCAGCTGAACGGGATAGCCCTGGTCATCGATCTCCCGCAGAACGCCGACAGCGAGCATGAGGGCGATCATGGCGTTGGCAGCGGTGCACTGGACGGTGCCGGTAGCGTGGGCGGTGGCGTGCCGGTTGAAGCCGTCCGAGGCCAGCCGTGCATCGAAGCCGTTCGTCACCCAGACCCCTCCCTTGTGCGTTGGAACATCTTCCGGCATAGCGGCCTGCGCTGACCAGGTCACGAGCGGCTGGGGGTTGAGCCGGAGGGAACACTGCCCGGAATCTCCGGTACACATGGCGGCGTGAAGCTAGGCGACCTCAGCCCACTGATGACCCGCCGCCGCGAAGGCAGCGGCTTCAGCTATGACCATTTCCGAGCCCACCCTGCACTGGCATCGCTGCACTGGCCGGACGACGTCCTCGAGCAGTTTCTCTTCGATCACGGTGACAACGGCGCCTTCGTGCATGACTACGGCGGCATCGACCTGCGCGAGGTCAGATGGCAGCTTGAGACGATCCCGGCCGCTGACTTCAATGAGATGCCGACCGGAGCGTCCGATGCCGACTGTATCGAGAGCTACGCAAAGAACCCGGTGTACTGGGTCGAACTTCGCCCTCACAAGGTAGGGCATCACTGGGAAGAGCACGGGACGTGGATGCGTCCACCTGTCCTGATCGACAGACGGCTCCTAGCCCCATCAAACAGCGGCCTTCAGGTCCTGGAGGGCAGAACACGTGTCGGCGTCCTGCGTGGACGCCTGCGCGAGGGGCTGCGCGTCGCGTCTCACCACCAAGCCTGGGTCGGACGTCCACGGAACGCCCCGGACTAGAAGGCGGCATTGGTGAGCCGGACCCGTCGGGCAGCCCTGGCCGGGCGGGGCTAATCAGCCGTTTCCACGCGGTCGCAATAATTCGGGGCGGTCGGTAGACGGGCATTGAGAGAATCGGGCTGTCAACACCCGCACCGGCCGTGCCTACCGCGTACACCGCTGCAGCGCGGCCATCGAGCGGGAGGTAGGGGAGCGGCATGGAGTGGGAGCTGGTCAGCCGAGTGGCCAATCCGTGGGGCCAGGTCCCGGTGTCGGGCGGCGGCCAGGCGGTGAACCCACGCGTGCAGGAGTACATGGCGAACGTGGCGGCGGCAGCGGCACGACGCGACTGTGTCTCGCGCAGGCACCACTACGTTCCCCAGGCCTACATGAAGGCTTGGAGCCCCGATGGCAAGCGAGTACGGGTCTTGGACACGATCAACGGCTTTGACCGCCTCAGGGGCCTCCGAGACACCTGCGTTCGGGAAAACTTCTACCGCGTTACAGACCCTCTGGGCGCGCCGCACAATCAGGCTGAAGCGATGCTCTCCGTCATAGATGACGAGGCCGCAAGGCTTTTGCGCCTGCTGCGTGGATGGGAGCCAGACGACGACATGGACTTCGATGACTTCATGTCGCTCGCCGTGGTTCTCGCCTTCCAGCGCAACCGCACTCCACAGCGCAAGCGCCTGATGGAGGCGCAGGACACCTGGATGAGAAAGCGCGCACTGCAGGATACCCCGACCCTGACGACGACGGGATTCGTAGGGAGTCTCTTCCACAGCGCGTACGGGGCAGCCGACGAGCACTCCACGCGACAACTTGAGTTGTGGGACGACCCTCAAGCGCGGTTGATCACGAGCGACCAGCCAGTCATCCTGTCGACCGACGCCTCCGGCCGCTCTCCTTCGACACTGACGAGCCAATACCTTTGGTGGCCCCTCAGTCCTTCCCGCCTGCTCGTGCTTAGCCAGAACCTGCAGCCGCGAAAGATCGTCCATCGCATTTTGGCCCGTAGAGAGGTCGACCGACTGCGCGCGGCAGTCATCAGGAATGCTGAAGCAGCGGTCATCGCCCTTCCACAGGACACGGACCTTCCTGCCGGCCGAAGCCTGCGACGCAGACCGCAGCTGTCCGTAGACTGCACGCCCATCGATCCGAAGGCACACCGGTGTCGCATCGAGCTTGGCACTGGTTATGCGGCAGAGACCCTCGACCGGACATGCCGACCTTTGTGCGCCCTGGTGGCCATGAGGTAGTGCTGGCGCACCGATTACGCCCATTCGACGCCCAGCTTCCGCAGTGCGTCCAACTGCTCCGCAGTGAGACTGTCGCGCCTGGCCTTGGTGTTGCTGTACCAGATGCCGAGTTTGGTTTCGGTCCCGTCGGGCAAGGTCTCCACTGCCTTCCGCGGTACAGGCCGGTCCGGGCCTTCCCGTTCCACCCACTGGGCGAGGGCCGCGAGGCCGCGCTGGAAGGCTTGCTGTGCCTTGCTCGGGCCCTTGGTCGCACGCGTTGCTGCCGGGGCGGGAGACGGTGCCTCGGTGGGCGTCACGCCCAACTTGGCGAGCCGCTTCTGCTGCTCGGTGGACAGCTGGGCCCAGGTGCTCGCGTCTCGTTGCCTCACCAGCCATCGTCCGATGTCGTCGCCTTCGAACTGCACGCCGGGTGCGATGTGGGGGAGGCGGCCGTGGGGTTCGTCGGCGGCGAGGTCGGCGAGGATGCGGTAGTGGCGTTGCCAGTCCAGTGGCCACGGGCAGTTCCAGTCCGGGTCGATCGCGGCCAGCTGCTGCGCACGCGTGGCGGCCCGCTCCGGGTCTTTCCCGAGGCCGCCTTTGCGGCGGAGGTTGGCCATGTGCTGCCCGATGGGCAGCATCGCCTCGTCCTCGCCCCAGACCGCGTTCTGACGCGGGGCGAGGTGCCCGGTGGTCCTCCGGTACGAGCGGAGCGCGGCGAGTTTCTTCTCCCAGGCTTCTTCGCCGGGTTCCCAGACCATCCCGGCTTCTGGTGCGTCCAGCAGTTCCTTGCGGTGGGGATCGAGCTCCCCGGCCCTGAGTGCCTTCCGCTGCTGGTGCACCCACCTCCCCAGCGGAAAACCCTTCGTCACGCCCACTTCGACCTCGACGTCGTAGGGCACGGCATACAGGCCGGTGATTTCGTTCTCCGCCCGCCAGCGGAGCAGGGCCTGGTAGCCCTCAAGCCAGACCAGGGACTCGGGCCGGTAGACGCGGGTGCGCAGGAATGCGGCGATCGTGGCGGCGTTGCGCGGACTGGAGAAGTGGAGCAGCGCGGACTCGGCGGCGGCGTCGGTGTCGTCTTGCTCCTGGTCCTCGCCGTCGCCGCCGGCCCCGAGGATCCGCCCTTCCTCATCGCGCCGGACGTGCACCTTGCGCTTCCCGCTGGTGAGCGCGCGGGAGGCGAGCTGCTCGACGAGTCGTTCATCATGAGAGCGCAGGCCCTGGAGGACGGCTACAAGGGGGCGGAAGCTGGCGGAGGCGACCATGTCGGTCGGGTCCTCGCCGGGCTCCAGGAACACGGGCACGATGATCCGCGCGACCTTCGTGGTGCCGTCCCGGTTGGGCCTGAGCGCGCGGCCGATGTTCTGCACGATTTCCACCTGGGAGCCGCGGGTGTCGGCGAAGCACACGGCCTCCACTCCGCGGGTGCCGACGATGTCGACGCCTTCCCCGAGGACGCGGCAGCTGGCGAGGAAGGCGCGGTGGACCCGGCGCCCGGCGGCGTCGATGCCGTTGGCGAACTGGCGCAGCACCTCGCGCCGCTCGGCGACGAGGTGGTCGCCGCACAGCCACGCCGACCACACCCGGTCCGGCGGGACATGCCGGCCGGCCTCCAGCTCGTAGAACTCCGCGCCGATCGATGACTTCGGCAGCTCCTCCGCGGCCGCCAGGTCGTCGTCGGAGGCGTCGCCTGCGTACAGCTCTGCGGCCGTCTCCGGCATCTTCTCCGCGAACGCCATGGCCTCCTCCACCCTTTGGTGGAACGTCATGACCGTACGCAAGTTGTACGCCGCGGCGTGCTCCAGCAGCGCGGTCTGCAGGAGCGCCAGGCGCCGCCCCCGCTGCGCCTCCTCCGACTCCCCGGTGACGGGGGAGGGGTCGTGGATCTCCAGGACGTCGATCTCGAACCCGGCGAGGATGCCCCGCTCGATCGCCTCCGAGAGCCCCAGCTCGGCCAGCCACGGCCCGTAGGTCTCAGAGTCCTGGTCCATCGACGCAATCTCCAGCTCCTGGCCCGCGCCCTTCTGCGGCCGGGGCGAGGCCAGGATGCGCGGCGTCGCGGTCAGGTACAGCCGGAAGTCCGCCGGGATCCGCTGATTGTCGTGGATCGCCGCCCACGGCCTGCCAAGATCACCTGCGGTTGAGTGCGCCTCGTCCACGATCGCGAGGTCGAAGCCTGCCATCTGCTGGCCGTAGAGCTGCTCCCCGCCCGCCAGAGAGGCCTCCAGCGGCCCACGGACGTTCCCCTGACCGAACGGGTCCTCCGGGTCCTCGCGGTCCACGAGGGAGGCGTACGTGGCGAACACGACCACCGGCCCGGACCTGGCCCACAGGGCGAGCTGGATCGGGTTCGTAGTAGTGCGCACCCCCAGCGAGTTGAGCACCGGGTCGTTCTCCAGCGAGCACACCGCGACCATCGGGGCCCGGTGCCCCACCAAGCGCCAAGCTTGGGCGGTCTGCACGAGAAGGTCCAGGGTCGGCACGGTGACGAGGATCCGGCCGTTGGGGAAGCACTCCAGCGCGCACGCGGCGGCGGTGATGGTCTTGCCCGATCCGGTCGCGGATACGATCGTGCCTCTCGCACCCTCCGCCGACACGGATGATCTTGCAGGGAATCCAACCCATTTCCGGAACCGTGATTTTTGTTCCGCCTGGTGTTCTCGGAGCTGGATCAAAAGAGTTCTCCAGGCTCGGGCAGGATTTGTGTGACGGAAGCGATCCGGTATCCGCCGCGTTGGTAGAGGCCGCCGTCTCCTCCGTGGATGGCCCAGGCTCTCGCGGCCGCTTCATCGGGTGATGCCGCCATCAGGTGGACGGCGGGGGCAGGCATGTCCGGGCTGGAACTGCCGGCGGCGGGCGCAGCGTCGATCCGGTAGACGCGGTGCCGCCAGATTTCCACAGCCGCGACACCTGACCGCTCGGCCTCGGCCACGTCTGTCATCAACCGCTGCAGACGCCGCTCTTCATAACGGATGGCACGCGAGTCGCGGGCGGGCGCGTACGCGGCCATCCGCTCCTTCTCCATGAGACCGGCGATCCGCTCCCACTGAAGGCGCCGCAACTCCGCGATGAACACCTCGCTCAAGCGGTGCGGTTCGGGCGGGGCCGTCCTCGCCCTCCCGGCGCGTTCCCGAGCCAGGCATACCTGAGCGGCTATCCGACGGTGATCGAGTCCGGCAGCTTTCGCGACCACCCCGAGCCGGGCAAGCTCATGCGGCAGATACTCGTAGATCAACACGCAAACCGCTCCCCACCGGGTGTCCCTGAATTACGCCAATGCTACATGCTGCATCACATCGAGACGCAGACGTGCGAGACTCCCCGGAAAGCCCCTCCCCAAGATTCCTTCCGCCCTGATGGTCGTGGCACATCGGGGTACACGGCCCCGCATGGCACCGAAGACCGAACGCATCCAGTTCCTGCGGGCCGTGCGGCAGCTGCACCGCGTCCGCTCCTTCTACGCTGTGGGCGTCCTGCTGTGGGCGGACTCCGCGGCCTGGACCGGCTGGCAGGCACCCGGGAGCCGGCAGATGTGGGTGTCCGTCCTCCTCCTGGCCGTCTTCACCGGTCTCCTCGCCACCGCCGGCCTGTCCCTGCGGCGCCTCGCAGTCCCCCCGACAGGCCGGCCCGCGCATCACGCCGCCTCGCGCAAGGCGGCAAGTACCCGCCACGCCCACGCCTGAGAACCCGTCAGCCTGCCCGCACGGGCCGGCCAGGCCACTTCGGAGGCGCCGCCCATGTCTGTGGGGGCGGTGGCCGGGCATACGGGCTTCACTTCCTATGAGAGGGGCTCGTCATGCTCGGCATAGTCGGGGCAGTGCTGTTCTTCATCGCGTTCCTCATCAACTCGGCCGAGATCAGCACCAATCACACGTTCTCGTCAGTCAACGTCATGCTCCTGGGGCTGACCGCACTGGCCCTGCATGTTGCGGGAATCGGTAGCACTTGGTCCCGTAGACGCTGACCCAGCGTCAAGCCCCAGAACTCGCAGGGGCCAGACAGCCACCCCACCCCTATTGCCGCTCGGGCCGCAGGCCCGTTGGCCAGCCCCGCGCAGCGGGGCCGGCCTTCGTGGCGCGAAGCGCCACCCGGTGACCGGAGCGCAGCGGAGGCACCGCGGGTGAGGGCGTAGCCCCCACCCCGCTCCGGGAGCGCAGCGGACGGAGCGTCACCCGGGTTGCGCAGCAACCCGGCTGTGCTGACCGCGCAGCGGTCAGCCAGCGCTCCCGCGGAGCGGGAGCGCAACACCCGCGCGCAGCGCGGGTGTTCGCTTACACATCGCGCAGCGATGTGGTATCCCATGTCGCGGCCACCGTGCCGGACCTGCACCACGCCTGCGACTCCCACTACCCCTGGCAGTCGGAGGACGTCCTCACCGAGCGGCTG
>NZ_JBFAMH010000052.1:0-21672 GCF_040656475.1 Streptomyces sp. NPDC049915 | reverse complement strand
CGTCGCCCACGAGGCCGGAATCACGCAACGCGTCGTTCTGATCGAGTTCGACAGCTTTGAACAGGCCGTCGCGGCATACGAGAGCGAGGCATACCGGAAGGCGCTGGTGGCCCTCCCCGACGGCTACGAGCGCGACTTCCGCATCATCGAAGGCATCGACTGACCGGCGTGTCCAGCCATCGCTGCATCCGTCACCTGATACGCACACGTGCTGAACGACGACTCACGAGAGGAGTTCGAAACAGACGGGTTCGACGCGCTTGTCCTCGGCCTGCGGCTCGGGCTCGGGCAGGCCGACCAGTTCGGCAAGCAGAGCACAGCTGGCGTAGTGCCGGGCCGTCTTGCGTGACCAGACCGACCGAGCCGGCCCCACCCGCGTGCAGTCGCTCTACGACTACTTCTCCGGCTGCTTTGAACGCGCTGACAAGGTGGGCTTCGCCCTCGTTGACGGCAGGGAGTTCCTCGGCTGGATCCATGAGGTGACGGAGGATCGCATTCTGTTGGCCCGGGCACCCAGTCCGTTCTACGCCCAGGCCAACGATGGGGAGGCGTGGGCCCCCGAGGACGAGTGGGTGGCGTTCACCGCCCTGGTTCTTGAGTCGATCGCCAGCTACGACCCGTCCGTACCAGGGTGGGTGAACTACCTCAGCTGAACGCCCCGGCAACCGCACGGGTGGGAAGGTTCCGACGCCGGGGCAGGACCGCCGGCCCGGCCGCGGCACCCGGATCTGTTCCAGCACAGGGATCAACTGCGGGGCGTCCCCCCACTGGCCGGGCGTGATGACGAAGGCGAGCGGGTGCCGTCCGCCCTCACCCGCCAGGTGGACCTTGCAGGTCAGCCCGCCCCGTGAGCGGGCCCAAGGCCTCGTCAGAACGGTGCCGGACGGGCGAGCTCCGACTGTTGAGGACGTTCGGCGAGCGGGAGTGAGCACCTGCTGCGTGCTGATGAGCCCGACAGGAGGTGGAGTCCACGCTGACCATGCTCCAGTCGATCCGGCCCTCGGCATCGGCGTCGGCCTGGACGGCCCGCAGGATCCTCTCCCACGTGCCGTCCGCTGACCACCTGCGGTGCCGGTCACAAACCGTTTTCCACTTCCTGAAGCGGGTCGGCAAATCCCGCCACGGCAAGCCAGTCCGCTGCCGGAACAGAATCCCGTTGATCACTCGGCGGTGACTCCCACCGCCCACCCCGGCTCACCGTCCTCGGCAGATGCGGCTCCAGCCGAGCCCATTCCTCATCAGTGAGATCACCCCGCCCCACGCCGACCGAAAAGAGCCACCATACGAGTCACGTGACCCATTGGACAGGACCTAGCCAACTCCAGCAGGCGGGCCTCGGCACCTTCCTGACGTCGTCCGGCGCATCGCGCAGGAGCTTCGGTCACAGCAGTGATCATCACGGCCGGTCCAACGACACCGGGAGGACGACGTCGTGGTGCTGCGCTCGCCCCATTCTGCCGGAGCCCCACCGCGAAGACGGCCGACGCCGGCGGGCACGCAGACAGCCTCGACGGCGTACCTCTCGGCCAGGCAAGGCCCGGTTCGCTCCCGACTCGCCCATCCGAGAATGGACCGAGTACCCCACGGCGGCGTGATCTCCCTTCATCGCATCGGAAACCGCTGCTCGGGCAGGAGGTTCACACCGAACCGCTCCTGCAGGGCAGTCATGTCTCGGCGGTCCTCGTCATCGAGCTCGTACCCCGTGTGACATGCCACCTGGCCCTGCGCTGTGAGGCACCGCACCGGCTCGCCCTGAAGGGTTCCGTTCCCGCTGAACCAGGCGGCCTCGTACACCCACACCTCGCCGTTCTCCATCGTGTAATTGCCGTTGCCCTCCCCGTCGAACACCACAGGGTGGACATCAACGCTCCTGCCCTCCTGATCGCGCAGGACGAAGCATGAGGAAAGGCGACCCTCCACAACGGCGAAGCCCAGGCCCCGCAAGGCCTCGACCGCCTCCTCAACCTGGTCGACCCGCAAGATCAGGTCGACATCCTTGTGCGGCCTGGTCTGCTCGCCGAGGAGAGCATCGACTCCCCAGCCGCCGTCCCCGAGCCACACCGCCACACCCTGCGCCTGAAGGGTCCTGATCACAACCAACGCGTTCGTAGCATCCATCATCATCACGCCAGTATCGCCATAGACCCGACGGACGTCGTGAGAAGCCGTATCTCAACCGATCTTGGAACGTGTAGGTCGAGCAGGGGTGCTGGTTGAGTGACCTGCCGGTGGTGAGCAAGGCCGTCCTCACTCTGGAGAAGCACCGACGGAGAGACTTGGTGTGCTACTCAGCCTCACTGTCGTCGGAGTTGGTCCACGAAGGCGACACCACGCCAGGGCGACGGACCGCCGAGTGTCTGGGTGAGACGTTCCTGCGAGGGATGCAGTGAGCGTCGGGCCGCATTGACGAACTTCAAGTGCCCCTGCTCCAAGGCGGCGTGGATCGGTCGGAGCTCCTCAAGATCCGCTGGCTGACGATCGTGGAAGAGAATGGTGAAATCCTCGATGACATCGCAGAGCTGGATAGCTGCTGCGGCCGCCTCGGGATTCGCCACCAAGCTCAGCGACTGGATCGAGGCATTGAACGGTCCCCATGCGACTTCAGGTCTGCGCCGTTCGAGGAACGCCTCACGCAGCTCCATCTCGACGGCGCCGAAAGCTTGCAGGAACCTCTCGTACGCGGACGTCTGTGTCTCCTGAAGCCACTTTCGATTCTCGCTGCGCCGCCCCACGACCCCGCCTGCAACGACGCCCACGATGGTGGCGGTGACACCACCTGCGGTGGATATCAAGAGCTCCCATGGAACAGCCATTTCAAACCCCCTGGGTGGTTGTCAGAAGCCGTGTCAACCGACCTGCATGGAGACAGGGCCTCCTGGTAGCTCGGGGGTGCGACCCGTTCCGAGAGGTTCCCGGAGGCCCTTTTGTCGTTGTTGTACGCACCCGAGCCCGTCCTCTTCCACTCGAGGCGCAGATCCGGTCGGGGAAGCGGTGAAGGACCTCCTCGATCCGGTCCAGCTTCGCCTCGCGGTCGGGGTCCGGCGACTCCTTCCACGTCTTGGTTCGCTGGAAGGTGATGCCACGGCGGGCGAGCAGGCCGCGTAACGCCTCACGGCCGATGAGGATCATCCGGCCGTGAACCTTCCGCAGGTAGGCGACGAGCTTGCGCAACGACCAGCGGGTGAAGGGCTGGCCGAGTTTGGTGGGGCGGGTGGTGGCCGTCTGGACGACGAAGTCTTCCTCGTCAGGGCTGAGTAGGCGGGGACGGCCTCCCGCCCACCGAGGGTCCAGACAGGCCAGGCCGATCTCGTTGAACCGGTGGATCACATCGCGCACGGTGTCCTCGTCGGCCTGGACCAGCTGGGCGATCACCGGCACCCGGTTCCCGCCGGCCGAGGCCAGCAGCATCATCGCGCGCCGGTAGCGCACCGAGTTGGTGCTGCCCCGGCGCACGATCTGCTGCAGCTTCTGCCCCTCCTGGTCGGTCAGTCTGCGCACACGGACAGGCTCGGCCACCGCACCTCCAGCGTCGGATCGGACGTCACCGCACATCCAACCGCCACGACCACCGACCCGGCGAACCTATGCGGTCAGAGCACTAGTGTGCTGCGCCAGAAATCCTGAGGGTTAGTTCTTCTCTGTTTTCTGGTCGGTGGTTCCGACCTTGGTGAGGTAGTCGGCAAGGGAGTTGAGGATCTCGTCGGCTGTCTTGGTCCAGGTGAAGGGTCGCGGGTTGTCGTTCCAGGTGTTGACCCATGCGGTGATGTCGTCCTCCAGGGCCTTCACGGAGGTGTGGACGCCGCGGCGGATGAGCTTGTCGGTGAGCAGGCCGAACCACCGCTCGACCTGGTTCATCCAGGAGGAGCCGGTGGGGGTGAAGTGGACGTGGAAGCGGGGGTGTTTGCCGAGCCAGGTCCTGATCTCGGCGGTGTTGTGGGTGGCGTAGTTGTCGCAGACGAGGTGCACGTCGAGCCCGGCCGGCACCGCTTTGTCGATCCGGATCAGGAACTTCTTGAACTCGATCGCCCGGTGGCGGCGGTGCAGTGCCGATATGACGGTGCCGTCGGCGATGTTGAAGGCGGCGAACAGGCTGGTGATGCCGTGCCTCAGATAGTCGTGGGTGCGGCGTTCGGGCATGCCCGGCATCATCGGCAGCACGGGCTGGGACCGGTCCAGCGCCTGGATCTGGGACTTCTCGTCTACGCAGAGCACGACCGCCTTCTCGGGCGGGTGGTGGTACAGGCCGACAACGTCGACGACCTTGGCGACGAACTGCGGATCGGTGGACAGCTTGAAGGAGTCCTGCAGGTGGGGCTTGAGATCGAACCGCTTCCAGATGCGCCCGATCGTCGACTTCGACAGGCCGGTGCGCTGGGCCATCGAAGCCCGTGACCAGTGGGCGTCCTGGCCCGGGAGCGACTCCAGCGTGGCCACGACGACCTCCTCGACCCGGTCGAGGAGGATCGAAGGCGGCCGGCCCGAGCGCGGCTCGTCCTGCAGACCATCGAGGCGTTTTGCGATGAACCGGGCCCGCCAGCGGTCCACGGTCGACCGGTCGATACCGAGGTCGGCCGCGGCCTGCTGGTTCGTCCCGCCCTCCGCGCAGCGCAGCACGATCTTGGCCCGCAAAGCGAGGAACTGGGCGGTCTTGGCCTGCCGCGCCCACTGCTGCAGCTGCCTGCGCTCAGCATCGCCGAGGATGAGGTCGGCCTTCGGTCGACCGATCCAGCCGGCGTCCTCAAGCCCGGCCATCCGCTCTGCGGCGAACGCCCGACGCCACTTGCCGACCGTCTTGGCCTGGACACCGACGAGCCGCGCGACACCCGCGTTCGACATGCCGTCAGCACACGCCAGGATGATGCGGGCCTTCTCGGCCGAGCGCCGGTGCGGCAGCTCCGTCCGGCGCACCAACTCGACACGCTCGGCCTCGGACAACGTGATCGCCACAGCAGACGGTCCCGAATGCGACATGACAACAGGGTACTTACTAACCCTCAGGATTTCTGGCGCAGCACACTAGGTCCAGGAGTACGGCGGTACGGCGCCTGCTCACCAACAGCCTGCGCCCGAAGGATGACGGCTGGACCGCGCGAGGCGCTGGTCGACCGATCCCAAGCGTTTCCTGGCGTCGCTGCTCCGCATAAAACGCGTTCCGACTCCCCAAATGGACCTCTACCGTGGGCCTGTGACGACGAACGACCTGTGGCGGCCTCTGTCCGAGCGGGCTGGCTCACCCGCGCCTGCCCTGCGAACTTCAGTCTCCGGGGCGCTGGAGAACCAGCTCCGGCACTGGACCTACCGCGCGATCAGCCAGGACTCCACCCTCGTGGACCGCATCGTGCTGCGCTGTGACCTGCGCGAGTACCAGGGATGCCGGCGACACCGCGTGGTGGAGGGGGAGGAACCACCCGACGATTACGATCCGCGGCTGGATCACCTTGCCTACTGCACGTCTGCCGCGTCACTGCCGGATGTCGTCGACGCCTGGCTGCACCTGACCGCGCCCTCCGCCCCCGCCAAGGTGCTGCCAGCGGTTCCGAACCAGCCCGCGACCAAACTGGAGATCTTTGCGGCCGCCGTGGGTGGGTTGAGCGCAATGCAGCCCCGTTCCCTGCTGCGCCGTGAGCTGCAACAGCTCCTGGACGACGGCAGGTCGGCGTACACCCTGCGCCCCGATCAGGCGGGCCTTTGTCAGCGCGTAGACCCGACGGCGGAAGCGCTCGCCGAGGCTGCCGTGGCCAGCGCGGGCCGGGACCCGGCACGAGGGTCGGCCGGCGCCCACCTGAGCCGGGCCTGGGCGGCCGCGTACGCCCTGCATCCAGATCCCGTGAAGGCGTACAGCGAAGCGATCAAGGCCGTCGAAGCCGCAGCGCACGCGACGGTCGAGCCGAACAACCGCAAAGCCACCCTAGGCTCCATGATCAAGGTCATGGAGAACACCCGGGCCCGGTGGGTGGTCGGGATCGGCCACGAGCCCAGCAGCGTCGGAGCAGAGACGGTCGAGCGGATGATGCGTCTGCTGTGGACCGGGCAGACCAGCCGACACGGCGGCGCGCACCCCACACGCGATGAGACCGTCGCCGAAGCGCGGGCCGCAGTGAATCTCGCCGCCGCCCTACTGAACTTCTTCACCGACGGCATCCTCGCCAAGAAGCCCTCACCGTCCTGAGCTTCCACCCCGGGCGGCGTCGGTCTTGCTACTCATGGCACGGATCGTAGGGCTCCGACGGGCGCGGAGTTCGGCATAAGCCGCGCCAGGGCACTGGCTCTCTCCGCCGGCGCCGAGACGTCTCGCACGCGAGACATCGGCCCGGCCTCCGCGGCCGCGCTCGGGCTACGGCCTGCCCCAGCGAGCCCTGATCGCCTTCTCCGCCCGCACGGACGCCGTCACGGAGCTGATCACCGCCGCCTCTGGCTGACTTGATCACGGTGTAGGCGCGCCGTCGACCCTCTCATGACCGGCACCGTTCACTGGTGTGCTGCTCACGGCACTCCGCGCTGGGCTGCGAGGTGACGGTCGGGGCGACGGTTGCGAGCGTCGTGCCCAACTGGCATCGCGCCGGTCGAGGACTGATCGGCCCGCGCTACCCTCTGGGCCATGTCAGAGACCAGGCGGAGACTGGTGCGGGCCTTTTGGGCCGTGGACCGCCTCCTTGGCGGCGAGCGCCCACCAACACGCACACAGAAGTTCGCGGCCCGGCACCCGGTCTTCATGTCACTTCTGACCGGAGCAGTGTGGACTAGCTACTTCCTGTTGCTCCCAGACGTGCAGCCGTCGGACTATGTCGTCGCACCAATCGGGAGCCTTCTGCTCGGCGGGATCCTCGGGCTCACGGCGTTGTACGAGAGGCGGCGGCAGCGTCGTCTGCGACGGCTGGGGCTGTGGGACGGCTCGTGAGAGAGCCCTCCAAGGTCACGATCTACAGCTGGGGGACCCCCGACACCGGACGCGCCGCGGTGGGACGAGCCGGTGCGCGGCCATGGCCGACGGTTGGTTACAGTCCAACGACCGGCCAGGAGGGAAAGGCCGTGGACGAGCCACAGATGGACGCCGCGGCCGTGAAGCCGCGCCCTGGCCGCTATCACCTCGCCATGACAGCGAACGGGCGAGTCGTCATGCACAGCTGGTGGAACAGCCAGCCGATCGCCCGCACCAAGTTCACCCAGCTCGTCGGCGAGCAGGGATGAGGTTGCTCCCGGGGAGTGGACACCGGGTTTCATGCGACGAGTGACAGCGTACGGGTTGTGATCAGTTGTTGTTCGATCTCGGCTGGTGTGAGGTTGCCGAGCGCGGAGTGGCGACGGCGCCGGTTGTAGTACGACAGCCAGCGGAACAGCTCGAGCCCGGTCTGTGCCTTCGAGGTCCAGCGACGGCCGTGGAGCAACTCGCGCTTGAGGCCCTGGAAGAACGACTCGGCGAGGGCGTTGTCGTAGCTCGAGCCGACTCGGCCCATGCTGCGGCGGATGCCGTGTCGGCGGCAGACGTCGGCGAAGGCGGCCGCGCTGTACTGGGCGCCCCTGTCGGTGTGGAAGACGACGCCGTGAACCCGGCCGCCGCGGTCGGCCACGGCCATCTCGATCGCGTCGGTGACCAGCGAGGTGCGCATGTGGTCCGCGATCGACCAGCCCACCACCTTCCTCGAGCAGAGGTCGATCACCGTGGCGAGATAGAGCCAGGTCGGGCCGACGGCTATGTAGGTGATGTCGCCGCACCACCTGGTGTTCAGGGCGTCCGCGGTGAAGTCGCGCATCACCACGTCCGGCGCGGGCGGCGTGGCCCTGTCCGCGATCGTCGCCGCTTCTTCTTCCGCAGGTGCCGGCCGGCGATGTGGTTGATCCGCATCAGCCGGGTCACGCGCTTGCGGTTGATCCTGCGCCCTCTCGCCCGCAGCTCGGCATGGACACGTGGGGCGCCGTAGCATGGTGCTCGGCGTGGATGGCGCGGATCTCGCTCACAGTCCGCTTCTCCTCCGCCTGGCGCTCGGCGCGGGCCTGCTCGGTGGCCAGGTGCCGGTAGTAGCCGGCGCGGGACGCCCCGAGCACCCGGCAGATCCGCTTGACGCCGAAATCGGCGCGGTTGTCGGAGATGAAGGCCCAGCGGCGGGGCTCACTTCACCTCCCGTGCGAAATAGGCGGCTGCCCGGCGCAGGATCTCGCGCTCCAGCCGCCACTCCTGCACGGCCTTGAGCAGCCGGGCATTCTCCGCTCGCAGCCGGGCCAGTTCCTCCGCCGCACTGACACTGCCCTCGCGGTCCTCGGGCACGGCTTGGGCCTCGTCCTTACGGACCCACGTCCGAAGCGACTCCGCGGTGATACCGAGATCCGCAGCCACCGCCGCGTACGTCCGCTTCCCCGCCGCGGCGCGGTAGAGCGCGACAGCGTCCTTCCTGAACTCCTCCGGATACGGAGACTTGCGTCCCACCTGGACATCCCTCCCTGGACCATCAAGATCCATTGTCAGGGTGTGCACTCCCAAGGATCAGCCTCACTCAACGCTTGATCCCCGCCTCGTGGCAGGCGCGTTAGCGGAAAATCCGCGCACAGGGATTCCACGGGAACCACCAGGCTTTTTACGCCTCTGCGTCCGAAGCCTGCGAGGGGCTCACCGGCAGCCCCGCAGAGCCGCAGGGGTGTTTCGTCAGTCGGCGTTGTCCGGATGCGAGAGGTTGACGCCGGTGGCCGGGGCGAACACATGCGCTTTGCGCATGTCGACGCGCAGTTCGAGCGGTTGGCCTTCGCGAGCGCGTGTGGCGGCGTCCAGGCGTGCCACGATCTGCTGGACGGACGCGGCGCCGGTGTCTCGCAGGCCCGAGTCCGTGGCGAGCTCCTCGAGTTCGGCGGCCTGCGCGGGCCCGCCCTCCTCGGTGAAGTACACGTACACGTCGGACCCCAGGGACTCCAGCACGTCCACGGTGGCGGTGACGACCGGTCCGCGCCCGTCATGCGCCAGGGCCGCGTCCTCGAACGCCTCGGGCCGTAGTCCCACGATGACCTCCCGGGGTGCGTTGTGCCGCTGCAGTGCCTGCCTCGTACGGTCCTCCAGAGGCAGGTCCCCGATGGCCGAGTGCAGGATGCCGCCCTCCATCGTCGCGTTGAGGAAGTTCATCGCCGGGGAGCCGATGAAGCCGGCGACGAAGAGGTTGCGCGGGAAGTCGTACAACTGCGCCGGTGTGCCGACCTGCTGGACCACTCCCTGCCTCATGACCACGACGCGGTCGCCGAGGGTCATCGCCTCCGTCTGGTCGTGGGTGACGTACACCGTGGTGGTGCCCAGGCGCCTCTGGAGCCGGGAGATCTGCGTGCGCATCTGTACGCGGAGTTTGGCGTCCAGGTTGGACAGCGGCTCGTCCATCAGGAACGCCTTGGGGTCGCGGACGATGGCCCGCCCCATGGCCACACGCTGGCGCTGGCCGCCCGAGAGGTTGGCGGGCTTGCGGTCCAGGTGCTCGGTCAGGTCGAGAACCCGTGCGGCCTCCTCGACCTTGCCGTTGATGGTGGCCGTGTCCACCTTGGCCAGACGCAGCGGAAAGCCCATGTTCTCCCGGACGCTCAGATGCGGATACAGCGCGTAGCTCTGAAACACCATGGCCACGTCGCGCTCCTTGGGAGCGAGGTCGTTGACGACCCGGTCGCCGATACGCAGAGTGCCCTCGGTGATGTCCTCGAGTCCGGCGATCATGTTCAGGGTGGTGGACTTGCCGCATCCGGACGGACCGACCAGGATCACGAACTCGCCGTCGGCGATGTCGAGGTCCACGTCCTTCACGGCGAGGGATCCGTCGGGAAAACGCTTCGTGACTCCCTCAAGGATGATCTCGGCCATCGGTGGTGCCTCCTTGCCTTCATGCCTTCCGGTCCGGGTGTCGCGGCCGGTGTCTCGGACGGGCGGGCCGCCCGCGCGGCCCCCAGGTCACCCCTTGACCGCTCCGGAGGTCAGTCCGGCGACGATCCGCCGCTGGAAGAACAGAACGAAAACGATGATCGGAATGGTGATCACCACTGCCGCGGCGGCGATCGAACCGGTGGGCTGCTGGAACTGCGAGCTGCCCGTGAAGAACGCGATCGCGGCCGGCACCGTACGCGCGGCCGTGGTGGAGGTCAGCGAGATCGCGAACAGGAAGTCGTTCCAGCAGAAGATGAACACGAGGATGGCCGTGGTGAATACGCCCGGCGCGGCCAGCGGTGCGATGACCAACCGGAACGCCTGCGCGGGCGTGGCCCCGTCGACCTTGGCGGCCTTCTCCAGGTCCCAGGGGATCTCCCGGAAGAACGCGGACAGGGTGTAGATCGCGAGAGGCAGCGAGAAGGTCATGTACGGGATGATCAGCCCGATCCAGGTGTCGAAGATGCCCACGACGCGCTCGATGTTGAACAGCGGTGATACCAGGGAGATCGGCGGGAACATCGCGATGAGCAGCGACATCCCGATGAGTACCCGCTTGCCCGGGAACCGGAGCCTGGCCACTGCGTAGGCGGCCATGGTGCCCAGCACCACCGCGATCACCGTGGAGATCAGGGCGATGCCGATTGAGTTGATCAGGGCTCGGGTGAACTCGGAGGTCTGGAAGATGCCCTTGTAGTTCTCCCAGCTCCACTGCCGGGGGATGTAATTGCCGTCCGTCAGGGTGCTGGGCTCCTTGAACGACAGCGCGGCGATCCACCACACCGGGAACAGGGCGTACAGGATCACCACCACGTTCACGACGGTCCATTGGGCGGCATGCGTCTTTCCGACGGTGGCCATCAGCGTTTCACCTCCGCGCCGGGTGCGGCCGTGCCGAACAGCTTGACGAACGTGAAGGCGATGATCCCGACGCAGATGAAGATGAGTACCGAGATCGCCGACCCGATGCCCAGGTTCAGCGCGGTGAACAGGTTGTCGTAGCCGAGGATCGACACGGAACCGGTGTCGTGGGCGCCCGCGGTCAGGATGTAGATGTTGTCGAAGATCCGGAACGCGTCCAGCGTGCGGAAGAGCAGCGCCACCAGGATGGCCGGTTTCATCAGCGGCACCATGACCCTGATGAAGCGCTGCCAGCCGGTGGCGCCGTCCACCATGGCCGCCTTGAGGGTCTCCTCGGGGACCAGCGCGAGTCCCGCGAGCAGAAGCAGCGCCATGAACGGGGTTGTCTTCCACACTTCGGCGAGGACGATCAGCCACAGGGCGGGCCATTGCTCGGTCAGCGGAGCGGATCCGCTGGGCAGCAGCTCGGCGAGGTACCCGAGGTTCGGTGTCCACGCGTACTGCCAGGAGAAGGCGGCGACGACGGTGACGATCCCGTACGGCACGAGGACCGAGGTGCGGACCGTCCCACGCCCGAAGATCGCGCGGTGCATCACCAGGGCGATGCCCATGCCGAGGACCAGCTCGATGGCGACGGACACCACGGTGATGAACAGCGTCACCCAGAAGGCCTGCCACCAGAACGAGGAGGACAGTACCGCCCCGTAGTTGCTCAGCCCCACGAACTTCGCCTGCGCCGGGAAGCGCAGGTCGTACCGCTGGAAGGAGAGGTAGACGGCGTACCCGATGGGATAGGCGGTCACGGCGAGCATGACGAGGACGGCCGGCGCGCACAGCAGCCAGCCGAGCCGCCGCTCCTGCCGGGCTCCCGCCGAGAGCGCCGCCCGGGTCCGCCGCTCCTGCTCCGCCTCGGGCGGCGGCGCTCCGCCCGGTTGGGTCTGTGCGCTCATCTCGGCCCGCCGCGAGAGCAGGCCCGCGCGCGGGGGCGCCGGCGGACAAAGTGGTGCGGGAAATGGGGGCTCACGGGATCACACCCTTGGATTGCAGAGCGTCGTCGATCTGGTCCCTGATCGTCTTGACCGAGCTCTCAGGCTTGATCCCGGACGGCGGGGACAGCGTGTGGGAGACCGCGATCGAGACGTTCTGGTAGGCCGGAGTGAGCGGGCGTACGCTCGCCGACTCCAGGGCGGTCAGCACTTCCTTGGCGAACGGGTACTGCTTGATGAAGGACGGCTCGTCGTAGAGGCCGCGCAGAGTGGGCGGCAGACCGCCTTCGAGTGCCGCGGTGAGCTGGTTCTCCCGGTTGCGCAGGCACAGGGCCGCCTCGAAGGCCAGCCGGGGGTGGGGCGAGTAGGCGCTCACGGCCAGGTCGATCCCGCCGATGGTGGGCCGTGCCGGGCGGTTCGCGTCGACCCGGGGGTACGGCGCCCAGCGGAAGTTCTTGAACAGCGCCGGATTGTTCGCCTTCATCGACGGATAGACGAACGGGTAGTTGAGTTCGAACGCCGCCGTCCCCGACTCCATGGCGAGTCGGTTCTGGTCCTCCATCTGGTTGGACAGGGAGGGGTCCGCGGCCGGGGATCTCGCCAGGTCGCGCATGACGGAGGCGGCCCGCACCGCGGGAGGACCGAGGGACGGCTTGGTGGCGGTCTTGTTGAGGATGGAGCCGCCCGCGCTGTTGATCAGTGTGTTGAACCAGACGGTCAGGCCCTCGTACTGGGCGCCCTGGATCTCCACGAAGTGCGGTTTGCCCTTCTGGGCGAGGCCGCGGGCCATGGTCAGCATCTCGGCCCAGGTCTTGGGCGGAGTCGGCACCAGATCCTTGCGGTACCAGAGAAGCTGGGTGTTGGTGTTGTACGGGACGGCGTACAGCTTGCCCTTCCACATCGAGGTCTGCACCGGCACGCGCAGAGTGCCCTCGAGAGCCTGTCGCTTCCCAGCCCCCGTCCACTCACGGATCCAGCGGGCCTCGGCGAACTCCGCCGCCCAGGTGACGTCCAGGCCCAGGATATCGAGCGCGTTGTCCTGGGCGGCCAGTCTGCGGACGAGTTGCTGGCGCTGGCCGTCGGCGGCACGCGGCAGCTTGTGGTAGATGATCCGGTAGCGCCCGTTGGATGCCTTGCTGCACCTGCTGGCCGCCTTCTGGAGCGCCCCCGAGTCGTCCGGGAAGTTGTACCAGTCGATGCCGACCGGTCCGGAGGCTTCGCCGCCACCACAGGCTGCCAGCACAGACGCGAGCAAAGGCAGCACGGCAATACCTCGCAGCCGTCGCGTCCGCACGGAAGGCACCTTCTTTCCGAGAACCCGCTGAAATCCGAACCCGCGCACGCGGCGACACCCCGTTTTCCGAGACGGTCGGCACGGGACTCGACCCTGTAGTGTTTCGCTCCCTCGTCAACACTAGACATCCCAGAACATGACCTATGCATAAAAAGCCGCCACGACACCCATATCAACCAAAAACACCCTGCACTGCCAACCAGCCGTCCGCGTAACGCGACGGATGATCCTCGCTGGTCGAGGGCCGACCGCCCACAGCCGCCGGTGACGACCTCGACCGCCCCGCCGAGCGCCGCTACTCACCCACCGCGCCATCTGGAACAGCCCGGGGCAGAACACCGAGGCCGCGTAGGATCCGGGGGATGCAGGCGCCGGGCTGATGCCACTCGGGGCTCCAGTCCTCGTCCACGGCCTCCAGCGCCGTCTTCCACTCGGGGTGGCCCTCCAGCGCGCCAGGGCGGCGGAGGTTGGACAGCCATTGCCCCACCGGCCGGTCCAGCGCCGTGGCGGACCGGGGCGCGCACAGCGTCCAGTGCTGCTCGTAGTAAGCCTTCGCGGCCTCCAGGTTCTCCTGGAACCGCTCATCCGCCAGCGACCAGACCATGCCCAGCTTCTCCAGCCGTCGGGCGCGCAGGCCGCTCATCTGCCCCGCCCCGTACGCCCGTCGCTGCTCCGCGACCCACTGCCCAAGGGGGTACGCGCCCTCCTTGTGCCCGTACGGAACCCGGGCGTGAAGCTCCGTGAACTTCTTGAGTGCCGCCCAGCCGCGCGCCCAGTCCTGCTTCTCCGTGTCGATCACGTTGAAGCTGACCCAGTCCGCGACCATCACCGGGTCACGCGGATACGCCGATCGCGCGTGCTCGCTCGCGGGGCTGGGTGAACTGTTGGTGAGGATGGCCATGGCGACCGGGGTGAGCATGCAGCCGCCCAGTGCGTGCACCATCCGGAAGACCACCACCCACCCGAGCGTCGGTGCCAGGCTGCACAGCAACGATCCGCCGGTGAAGACGAGGAGCCCGAGCCGGAAGATCCGGCGCCGCCCAACGCGGTCGGCCGTGGAGCCGGCCAGGGTCAGGAGCGAGGCGAGCACGATGGTGTAGGCGTCGAGCGTCCACTGCAGGCCGGAGACCGAGGAGTCGAGGTCCCGCTGTATGGCGGGCAGCGCGACGTTGAGGATGGTGGTGTCGAGGCTGACCAGCAGCACGCTGAGGCAGCACACGGCCAGGACGATCGACTGCCGCCGCCGGGCGGCTTCGGACGGTGCGTGCACTCCGGCCGGTTCGCGTACGTCGGATGCCTCCGGCCGTTCAGGCAGTTCTGACGCTTCGGGTGCTTCCAGGGCTTCGGACACGAGGTGGCCCCGGATCAGCCGGTGGGCCGGTTGGTGGCGTGGGCGTCCGCGAAGTCCCAGATCAGCGGCAGGAGGTGGCCGGGAGTCTCGACCTGGGGCATGTGACCGGTGCTGGGCAGCAGTTCGAACCGGGCGCCGGGGATGGCTGCCGCGTACGCGCGTCCGTAGTCGGCGTCGACGACCCGGTCGCTCTCCCCCCAGGCGACGAGGGAGGGCACCGTCGCCTTGGCCAGGCGCTCGCGCAGGGTGGGGTCGGCCATGTTGTCCGGGCCCGCGTAGATCTGCAGCGCGGTGCGGTTGCCGGCCATGACCGCGCGCTGTTCGTCGGAGAGTGAGCTCGGGTCGAAGCGGAACTTCGAGGGGTCGTGGAAGGAGAGCCGGGACAGCTCGACGGGCGTAAGGGGGAAGGTGTCGGCGACGGGGTGGCCGGGGACGTCGATGCCGACAGCGTTGATGAGGGTGACGCTGGTGATGCGGTGGCTGCCGAGCGCGGCGATCTCGGCGGTGATCCACCCGCCGATGGAGTTGCCGACGACGGCCACGTCCTCCAGCCCGAGCACTTCGAGCAGGCGTATGTACGCCTGGGCCAGGGTGGTGACGTCGGTCAGCCAGTCGGGGCGGGCAGTGCCGCCGAAGCCGGGGTGGACGGGGGCGAAGACCCTCGCCGGCCGCTGCTCGGCCAGGAGGTGGGCGAAGGGCGCGACGGTCTGGGGGCCGCCACCGCCGTGCAGGAGCAGGAAGGGGTGTCCCTTCTCGCCGTGGAGGTCGACGCCGTGGAGGTCGACGGTGACGTCGAGGTCGCCCTCATCGAGGGTGACGGTGTGGGTCGTGCTGATCACGATGGTTCTCCTCAAGTGGACGGTGCTGGACGGGGGTTGGGCAGTCGGTGCGTCGAAGCTGGCGATGGGGAGGTGCCGGTCGTCACGCGAAGTCGGTGGCGGGGACCGTGGCGTAGCGGCTCATCACCGCGACCGTCGACTCCGGGTTCAGCTCCTGGCCGTCGGCGATCATGTCCCGCAGGTCGCGGAAGTACTGCACGTACAGGTCGGGCGTGAAGGTGTTGAGCATCACCGCCGGTTCGTCACCGAGGTTGGCGAAGGTGTGCGGGGCGCCGGGCGGGATCATCGCGAGAGTGCCCGCGGGGGCGATGTGGGTCGTCTCGCCGACGGTGAAGTGCACGGTTCCGGAGACGACGTAGAAGCCCTCGTCGTGCTGGGCGTGCCGGTGCTGGGGCGGGCCCTGGGTGTGCGGGGCGATGGTGATCTCGCCGATGCCGAGACGGTGCCCGGTGGTGCTGCCGTCCTCCAGGATGCGCATCTGCGTCGGGCCCAGGCGGATCGTCTCGCCGCCGTCGGGGCCGACCACGGAAACCTCGGTCACTGCGGGTTCCTTGCTCGTGTCGTTCATGGCCCTCTCCTCACATTCGTGAGAGTCCGCTCTCGCGAACTCTCGAGGATGAAACTAGAGGGTCGACTGTCATTGCGCAAGTGAACTCTCATGACGAGACCTGGCAGTGGTAAGGTGTTCCCGGATGTACAGGCGGGAATGAGGATGTACCGATGGCGACGACGCAGACCGACACCGGCCGCGCCAACCAGAAGAAGCGCACGCGTAAGGCGATCGTGCAGGCCGCCCGTGAGCTCATCGACACGGGCAGCGAGGTGACGATGCCCGAGATCGCCCGCGCGGCCCTGGTCTCAGAGGCCACCGCCTACCGCTACTTCCCCGACCTGCCCTCGCTGATCAGCGAGGCCCTGGCCGGTGCCTGGCCGGCCCCCGCCGAGGCGCTCGCGCCGGTCGCGGACTCCACCGATCCCGTCGAACGCGTCGCCTTCGCCTGCGAGTTCCTGCTCCGCGGCGTACTCGCCCGCCAGGGATCGGTGCGGGCGATGATCTCGGCCACCATCACCCAGCCCGCGACAGCGTCCGCGCGCCCCGGAATCCGCTTCGGCCTGATCGACAACGCGCTCGCCCCCCTCGAAGGCACGCTGGGGGTGACGGATCCGGAGGCGTTCGCCCAGCTCAAACGGGACCTCGCTGTGGTCGTCAGCGCGGAGGCGCTCTTCACGCTCACCGACCTGTGCGGGCTCGCTCCACAGGCCGCGGTCGCCAGCGCCGTACGCACCGCCACCACCTTGACCGAGGCTGCGGTGCGCCCGATCCCGTAGGGGCCCGGAGGCTGCCGCTCCATCCTGCCGTGCCTGGCGCGGGGCCGCGCTGCGCAGTCGGGAGCGCCGACCGCCCGCTGCCGGATGAACCGGCAGTCCACCGCGCGGAGGTCGCGGCACAAGCCGGTCCGCGACCTACGGCCGTCCTTCACCTCCGCCGGCTCCCTGCGTCAGCCTGCAGACTCCGCGCCCGACGCAGGCAGGCGGGGCGGCAACGGGTCGGGCCGAAGGTTGCGATCAACCAGTCCCGAGCCACGGCGCAGGGTCTTCTGGTCGCCCCAAAAACAACCTGACGGTGACCTGGCGCTTCATCAGGGCTCGTATGCGATCTCTCGGTTTTGGGACAGTGGGTGAGTGACAGCGGGCTTGGGTGTGTTGCTGCTGGTCAGTGGTGGTTGAGGGGGTTGGCCACTGTTCTGGACGCGAGATTTCTGTGGGGTTTCGCTGTTCCAGGGGCGTTATTGCATGAGGGGTGATGCTGTCTCAGTTTTGTGAGTTCTGATCTGCTGGCTGATGGGTGTTGGTGTGCTCAGGGGTGTGGATCAGGGAGAGCAGGACCCGGCTCCGGAAGGGGTGGGTGGTGACGCGAGTGGGGCTTTGCCGGCTGTGTCGGTTCGGGCGTTGCGGGGACCGGCGGTGCGCCGTCTGCTGGCCCTGCGGCGGGAGGGGAAGCTCACCACTGGGCGGGTGAGGGCGGCGGCGGACGTGCTCGGGGTGCGGGAGCGTGCGCTGTGGCGGTGGCTGGCGGCCGCCGAGCGGGACGAGGCTGGGCCCTGGCACCGGGGAGCGGGCTGCCTATCCCGGGCGATTCACGGTTAATGATGAGGTCCGGGCTCTGCTGGGGCTGTGGAAGGGGAACGTCGCGGCGGTGCACCGTGAGCTGACCGCCCGTGCGGCCAGGGGTGAGGGGGAGCCGCCTCCGCCGATTCCGACGCTGCACCGGGCGATCCGCCGTGATCTGACGCCGGGGGAGCGGGCCGGACTTGCGGGAGGGGAGCGGGCGGCGCGCAAGCACGATGTGTTCCTGGCCCGGCCGTGCTCCTGGCGCAACCAGGTGTGGGAGACCGACCACATGCAGGTCCCGGTGCTGGTCGATGTCGACGGCAAGGCCCGCAGGCCGTGGATCACCTGGTTCACCGACTGCGCGACGAACGCGGTCACCGGTGTCGCGGTCACGCCGGGGGATCCGTCGCGGGAGTCGGTGCTGGCCGCGCTGCGCTCCGCGGTCCTGCGCGAGGACCCCTACGGTCCGTTCGGTGGTCTGCCGGAGAAGGTGCGGGTGGACCGCGGCAGGGATTTCCTGTCCAGGACGGTGACCGCCGCGTTCGATCTGTTGGAGGTGACGGTGGAGGACCTGCCCGCCTACGCCCCTCACCTCAAGGGCACGGTCGAGGGCTTGAACCGGGCGGTGGAGCCGATGCTGCTGGCCGCGCTGCCCGGCTATGCCCGCCAGCCCCGCCCCGGCAAACGTGAGATCATCGTGTGGCCGCTGTGGGGCTTTACTCGGCGATCCTCTGGAGGGCCGCGTCGGTGTCCGCGGTGGCCAACATCCTGTTGATGTAGTCGCCGGCCAGTGCGCCGGCCGCTGCGGAGGCCCCGACCTGGGCGACCGGATCGGTGGCGTTGCCGGCCACCCACACACCCGGCACCTCGGTGGTGCCGGCCATGCCGGAGGCGAAACCGCGGCCCATGTTGTTCGGCAGGTCCTGCACCGGCAGGCGCAGACCTTCCAGGCCCTGGGTGCGGGCCTGCATCTGCGGGGCGACCGCGAGGACGCGGCGGGCCACGACCTGGCCGTCGGCCAGGCGCACCCCGGCGAGGGCACCGTCCTGGTCGTTGACGACCTCGGTGACCGGGGTGTCGATGACGCGGATGCCGCGGGCGGCGAAGCGGGCGCGGCTGTCCTCGTCCAGGTCGGTGCCGTGGGTGAAGTAGGTCAGGTCCTCGGTCAGCTGGCGGAACAGATACGCGTGGCCGATGGAGGCCGGGCCGGTGGCGAGGATGCCGATGGGCTCGTCGCGCATCTCCCAGCCGTGGCAGTACGGGCAGTGCACCACACTGTGCCCCCAGTGCTCGGCGAGCCCGGGCACCTGGGGCAGCACATCCGTGAGGCCGGTGGCCACCAGGATGCGGCGGGCGGTGATGCTGCGGCCGTCGGCCAGGGTGACGGTGAACCGCAGGTCCCCGTCCGCCGACGGGGCGGCGGACTCGGCCGAGACCACCACGCCGTGCACGACGCGTCCGCCGTACTGGCGCACCTGCTCCCGGCCCCGTCGAAGGATCTCGGACGGCGGGGTGCCGTCCAGGACGATGAAGCCGTGCATGGCCTCCGCGGGCGCGTTGCGCGGGGAGCCGCTGTCGATCACGACGACCGAGCGGCGGGAGCGGGCGAGGATCAGTGCACCGTTCAGCCCCGCGGCGCCCCCGCCGATCACCACCGCGTCGACGGTCCCCTCGGCCAGTGCGTCGCTCGCGTACGGAGGAGTCGCCACAGCCATGGCCTCCTGCCTTTCCTTGTCAGTCATGGTTCGGTCAACCCTTCGAGTTCTGGGTGGTCGGAAGGAGGGTCGGCTGTTCAGGAAGCCCAGGATGTGGTCGGCGACCGTCGTGCGCTGTTGTGGAGAGTCCGGCCCCGAGGAAGATGCTCATGCCGGCTTCGGTGTCTCTGGTGTTGGACACGTGCGACTCCTCAGGCGCCGGGTGTACTGCCGAGTCAGCCCGCCAGTCGGTTGAGCTTGCGGATCTGGCTGTCGAAGGCGCGCGAGGGCACGATCCGGCGCAGGACGCTGACGCGTCTGGCCATCGAGCCGGCGGTGTACCGGAGCCTGGGCTTGGAATCGGTGGCGGCCGCGACGATCACCTTCGCGACAACGCCCGGGGCGTCGGCGTTGCGCACGGCCGTGGCCAGCATGTCCCGGGAGACCTCCCGCTGTGCGGCGTAGGCCGGGAGTGGCGAGTCGGGTGCCATGCTGCTCGCCTCGAAACTCGTACTTGTGTAGGCCGGCTCGACGAGCAGCATCCGGACGCCGTGTTCGCGAAGCTCGTGGTCGACGGACTCGGAGTAGCCCTCGACCGCATGCTTGGTGGCGGCGTAGACGGCCATGAAGGGGGCTGGGATCAGACCGAGTACCGAGGAGACGTTGACCACGCGGCCGCTGCCCTGGGCGCGCATGTGGGGCAGCACTGCGTTTGCCATCCGCATCAGGCCGAAGACGTTGATGTCGAAGACCTCCATGGCCTGGTTGATCGAGCTCTCCTCGCCGGCGCCGACCGCGCCCACGCCTGCGTTGTTGACCAGGACGTCGATCCGGCCGAACCGCTCGATCACCTCCTCGACCAGGGAACGGACCGACGCGTCGCTGGCCACGTCGAGATCCAGGAACGTCACCCCGGCGAGCGGCTCGGCGTTCGCCGCGTTGCGGCTCGTGCCGACCACCGCGAAGCCGGCGCCCACCAGGGCGAGCGCTGCCGCCCGACCGATCCCGGAGGAGGCGCCCGTCACGAGGGCCACTGGGGGAGCTGTCTGCATGGTGGTTCCTTCGGTTGTGGGCATGGCTTCGCCGTGCGCTGCGCGGGGTCGCCTGCGCTCAGGTCGACACCGTCCGCACCGGTCCTGCAAGCCCGGACCAAACCCGTCCGGTGAGCCCAGGAGTTGTGTACTGAACAGTCCTGAATCTAGACAGTTCTGTACTGAGTTGTCAAGAAAGGCGGGTCGGCTTTACCTTCTGTGTATGGCGAGACCACGAAGCTTCGACCGCGACCACGTCCTCCATGCCGCCGAGCGGCAGTTCCGCGCCGCGGGCTACAACGGCACGAGCGTCGACGACATCAGCGCAGCCACCGGCCTGGGCCGCGGCAGCCTCTACGCCGCGTTCGACGGCAAGCACGGCGTGCTGCTACAGGCGATGGCCGGGTACTTCGCCCGGCTGGGGCAGTTTGCGCCGCAGGCGCTCGCCGGACCGGACGAGGGTGCCCTGGAACGACTGCACGGGTACTTGCTCCGCGCCGTCCACGGGGTGCCACTCGCCGCCGACATACCCCCCGCTCCTGACCGGGCGGCGGCGGCCTGCTTCGCCGCCAAGATGGCCCTGGAGATCGGCGCCTCCGACCCCGAGGTGGAACGCCTGGCCAACGACTGCTTCTCCGTGCTCGTGACGGCGGTGGCCGAGTGCGTGCGAGCGGCGCAGCGCAACGGCGACATCGACCCCGACGCGGATCCCGACGACCTCGCGTACCTTCTGCTGACCGTCATCCGCGGGACCGATGTCGTAGGCGCGGTCGGCCACAGTCCCGCCCGCTTGACCTCGATTGCGGAGAGCGCGTTCGCCTTGCTGCCTCGCCCGCGCCACCGCTGAGAAGGGCACGGCCGGCCTCGTTGCGCAGGCATCCGAAGCGGACCAGGCGAACGACGTCGTGGCCGCGCTGCTCGCGCATGCCCGACACCAAGGGGGGCACACGTGATCCCGCTGCCGCCGCACCGTACGAAGGGCTCGGGGTGCTCGGAGCCGAACGCCCTGGCCGGATCGGCCCGTTCGGCTCCCTGTTGATCTTCAAGAAACCTTCGTTTGTTGACGATCGCCGATCCAAGATCGAAAAGACCCCCAGGGCCTTCAAAAACTCCTTCAACAACCCGGGTGGTTCAACAACCCCGGGCCACCGTTTTCTGTCAGAATTCCGGGCGTGAGCACGCCACTTGAACCCGACCCGCTCGAACTCCTGGTCGCCGAACCCGCGCGCCTGACCGAGATCCGCATCGGATACGCACGGGTGTCCACCGGCGGACAGAAGCTCGACCGCCAGCTCGACGCCCTCACCGCGGCCGGCTGCCGCAGGATCTTCGCTGACAAGAAGTCCGGCAAGGACGACCTGCGTCCCGAGCTGAAAGCCTGCCACGCCTTCCTGCAGAGCGGCGACACCCGCGCGAGCCGCTACGAGCCGGGCTCCTGGCGCAGGTCCAGGTAGCAGCGCAGCGCACCCCCGGCTGGCCGCGCTCCCGGCTCGTGCGGTCCGCGGCCGCGACCTCCACCACGGCCGGCCCCTGTCCCAGGGAGCCTGGCCGGGAGCTACTCCAGGATGCCGAGCGCGGTGTCGTGGCGGCGGGGAAGGGGTTCGCCGCGTCGGTCGGCGGT
>NZ_JBFAMH010000051.1:0-22097 GCF_040656475.1 Streptomyces sp. NPDC049915 | reverse complement strand
TCCTCGGTCCGGCCGCCCGTTTTCCGACTAGGGCACCCTTGCCCGGTGCCGGCCGCTGCGGGCGGACACCCCCCACCCCGTCCCCTTCCCGCCGTCGGCGGCTATCGCCCGTCGTCGCTCCCGCTGCGGGTGCGGACCGCCGTGCGTGGCTGCGGGCCGCCGTCCTGGGTAACTGCGGGCAGTCGTGCCTCCCCCAAGCTCTTCGAGCAGGGGGATCCCCCAGGGCGGCACGGGGGGCGCAGCGGCACCCCGTCGCGCCGGGCTGCGCGTCCCACCCCCGGCCAGCCACCGCACCGGGCGCCGGAAGACGCCGCCGGGGCAGGACGAACGCCCAGGTCAGACACGTGTGACCGACGTCGCCGTCTCAGATAGTAGGAAGTCCGAGTAATTGTGGAGACAGACGCGCCGTCCTGTCCTAGCTTTGTAGGAGCCGAACGTCTCGCTAGACCAAGCGATGGGCGGACGTGAGCCGGGCCCCATGCAGGCAACCCCTGCGGCCCCGTCGCTCCCCGCCGCTTCCGGCGTCTCGTAACCCCCTTTCCGCGCTCCGCGTTTGTCCGAAGGAGTCGATCCCCCATGGCCGAGACGACCGTCCGCCGCCGAGTCCGCCACGTCTCCCGTACGAGCGAGTCCGACCGCAAGAACGCCGCCGCCGCCCTCCAGCGCGCTCTCGACCGCCGTGACAACGGCGGCGCCACCGGCCACTGAAAGACCCGCAGGCACGCCCGCTCCTTGTCCGGATGGCGGACGTTCCGTGTCATCCCATGGGACGAGGAGTAGGGTGCCCGCATGTCTCGCAGCATCGATCTCGCAGTGATCCCCGGTGACGGCATCGGGCAGGAAGTCGTGGCCGAAGGCCTCAAGGTCCTCTCCGCCGTCCTCCCGCAGGATGTGAAGCTGGAGACCAAGGAGTACGACTTCGGCGCCCGGCGCTACCACTCCACCGGTGAGACCCTCACCGATGACGACCTGGCCCAGCTGAAGGGGCACGACGCCATTCTGCTCGGCGCCATCGGTGACCCGTCCGTGCCGTCGGGCTTGCTGGAGCGCGGCTTTCTGCTGAAGCTGCGGTTCGCCTTCGACCACCACGTCAACCTGCGTCCGAGCAAGCTGCTCCCGGGTGTCGCCACCCCGCTCGCCGGTGAGCCGCAGATCGACTTCGTGGTGGTGCGCGAGGGCACCGAGGGGCCGTACACCGGCAACGGCGGCACCATCCGCAAGGGCACCGAGCACGAGGTCGCCACCGAGGTCTCCGTGAACACGGCCTTCGGTGTCGAGCGCGTGGTGCGGGACGCCTTCGCGCGTGCCCAGGCGCGGCCGCGCAAGAAGCTGACGCTCGTGCACAAGAACAACGTGCTGACCTTCGCCGGCCACCTGTGGACGAACATCTTCAACAAGGTGGCCGAGGAGTACCCCGAGGTCACCACCGAGTACATCCACGTCGACGCGGCCACCATCTACCTGGTGACCCAGCCCGAGCGGTTCGACGTGATCGTCACCGACAATCTCTTCGGCGACATCATCACCGACCTCGCCGCGGCCGTCTCCGGCGGCATCGGCGTCGCGGCCTCCGGCAACATCAACCCGAGCCGCGAGTTCCCGTCCATGTTCGAGCCGGTCCACGGCTCGGCCCCCGACATCGCCGGCCAGGGCAAGGCCGACCCCAGCGCCACGGTCCTGTCCGTCGCCCTGCTGCTGCGCCACCTCGGCTACGAGGCCGAGGCGGCCCGGATCGAGGACGCGGTCGCCGCCGACCTCGCCGAGCGCGTGGGCAAGCCCGCCCGCTCCACGTCGGAAATCGGCGACGCGCTCGCCGTACGCGTAGCCGGCTGATCCGGTGCGCTCCTGAAGAACCACTTCGAAGCCGCCGGGTCGCCTTGACGCACCCGGCGGCTTTCCCTGTGCGGCGCCGGGTGGAACCATCGACCCCCTGGGCCGCCCCACCCGGATTCCTTCTGCCGCCGCCCCCGCGCGATAATCGAACGCGGAGCCGCGACATGAGGGAAAGCTCGGACGTCCTAGCACTGGCCGGAAACGGTCCTTGCCTGGCATGAAGGAGCGCGGCCCGTCACGACAACCGGTGAAGGACAACCACTCATGACGACGCCCACGATCGAGCTCAAGCCCTCCGCCCACCCGCTGCCCGCCGCGGAGCGCGAGGCGATCCTCGCCAGCCCCGGGTTCGGCCGCCACTTCACCGACCACATGGTGACGATCAAGTGGACGGAGGGCCGCGGCTGGCACGACGCGCAGCTCGTCCCGTACGGCCCCATCTCCCTCGACCCCTCCAGCCACGTCCTTCACTACGGGCAGGAGATCTTCGAGGGGCTCAAGGCGTACCGCCAGCCCGACGGCTCGGTCGCGGTCTTCCGCCCCGAGGCCAACGCCCGCCGCTTCCGCAACTCCGCGCGCCGCATGGCGATGGCCGAGCTGCCCGAGGAACTGTTCATCGCCGCCCTGGACGCGCTGCTCTCCCAGGACGGCGACTGGGTGCCGCCGCACGGCGGTGAGGAGTCGCTCTACCTGCGGCCGTTCATGTTCGCCTCGGAGACCGGCCTCGGGGTGCACCCGGCCAACGAGTACCTGTTCATGCTGATCGCCTCCCCGTCCGGCGCCTACTTCGCCGGCGGCGTCAAGCCGGTCACCATCTGGGTCTCCGAGGACCACGTCCGCGCCGTCCCGGGCGGCACCGGCGACGCCAAGACCGGCGGCAACTACGCCGCCTCCCTGCTGCCGCAGGCCGAGGCCGCCGCCAACGGCTGCGACCAGGTCGTCTACCTCGACGCGGTGACTCGCACCAAGGTCGAGGAGTCCGGCAGCATGAACGTCGCCTTCGTCTACGGCGACCGGATCGTCACCCCGGCCCTGACCGGCTCCATCCTCGAGGGCATCACCCGCGACTCCCTGCTCCAGGTCGCCCGTGACCTCGGCTACACCGCCGAGGAGGGTGTGATCACGCTCCAGCAGTGGCGGGAGGACGCCGCCTCCGGCGCGCTCACCGAGGTCTTCGCCTGCGGCACCGCCGCCGTCGTCACCCCGATCGGCCACGTGAAGACCAAGTCGGACGCCTGGAGCCACGGCGACGGCACCCCCGGCCCGGTCACCCTACGGCTGCGTGAGGCGCTGCTCGGCCTCCAGCGCGGCATCACCGAGGACAAGCACGGCTGGATGCACAAGCTCGGCTGATTCGTTCGATGAACAACAGCGGGGCCGCCCCGGACAGCGCGTCCGGGGCGGCCCCGCTGTGTGTCGGCCCGGGTCGGCCGTCCGTCCTCGGCCGGCCCGGGGGTCTGGGGGATCAGTGGCCGGCGGTCAACGTCTCGGCCGGTGCCGCGGGGGCGGCCGGGAGGGCCGGTACGCCCGCGCCCCGGGCCGTCAGGGCCAGGTAGACGACACCGCCGACCAGGCCCGACAGCAGGAAGCTGCAGTCCACGCCACCGGTGTAGGTCAGCAGCGGGCCCTCGTACTGCGGCAGCGACACCGCGAGCAGGCCGACGAACGCGCCGATCGCCCAGGAGACGGCGGCCTGGACGTTCCAGCCGGCCCGGTACCAGTAGATGCCGCCGTGCGAGCGGCGGTTGAAGACCTGCAGCGCGTCCGCGTCGTACCGGCCACGGCAGCGGGCGAATCCGATGAGGGTGATGACGGCCCACGGGGTGCCGATCGCGGTGAGCAGCAGCACGAACGACGTCATCGCCGCCTGCGCGTCCCACAGGAAGTGGCCGACGAAGACGCAGGCCGTGGCGACGATCGCGACGGTGAGGGTGGCGCGGGCGCGGGAGGCGCGCGGCAGGATCGCGTCCAGGTCGAGGCCCATCGAGTACAGCATCAGACCGGCGTTGCCGACCGAGCCGGCGGAGGCGGCCAGCAGCAGCGGGATCAGGTACCAGGTGGGGGAGGCGTTCACCAGCGGGCCGGCGTAGTCGAGCGCGGCGCGGGCGCCGTAGGCGGTGAAGGTGCCGAAGAGCTGCGGCACCAGCAGGCCGAGGATCAGGCCGAGCCAGGTGGCGTGCAGGATGCGGCGCGGGGCGTGACGGCGGGGGGAGATGTAGCGGGTGTAGTCGCCGAGCAGGGTGATGAAGGCGATCGGCCCGGACAGGCCCGCGGCCACCGCCGACAGCAGCCAGGTCGGCCAGTAGCCGCCCAGCAGATAGCCGCCGGCCTCGGGCAGCGCGGCGGTGGTGAAGTGCGGGGCGTAGGCGAACAGGCCGAGCGCCAGCAGGGCTGTCATCCCGACGGCCAGCACGCGGGACATGGTCAGCAGCACCTTGTAGCCGTACACCGCGCCCGCGACGGTCGCCCCGGCCAGCAGCGCGTAGATCACGCCGTACGACATGCCGTTGGCCGGGAGGCCGAGGAGACGGCCCAGCACGCTGACCGAGACGTCGCCGCCGACCCACACCGTCAGGGCGGTGTAGCCGAGGGCGAGCAGCAGGCCGACGATCGAGCCGATCAGCCGGCCGCGCACGCCGAACTGGGCGCCGGAAGAGGTGGACAGGTTGGTCGCGGTGCGCAGCGAGATCAGCGCCAGCGGCGCCGTCAGCGCCGTACCGACGACCGTGCCCGCGAGGATCGAGGTGATCGAGGACCAGAAGTCGAGGCCGAAGGAGGCCGGCAGCCAGCCGAAGACGATGACACCCAGGCAGAGGTTGGAGCCGAGGAGGATCGATACGAGGTCCCGCGGTCCGCTGGTGCGTTCCTCGTCGGGGATCGTGTCGACTCCGCGCTGTTCGATGGGCATGGTGTGGGTCTCCTTCGACGGCCACCTGAGATTTAGAGCGACGTTCAATGTGACGTGTGCAAAGGTGGCCCGTCAATATTTCCGTCGCGTGAATCCGGTGTTTAGAGTGGTGCTCTAAAGCGAGGAAGGCAAGGAGGTGCCGCGAGGTGAGACTGACCCCCACGGAACGTGACCGGTTGCTGCTCTTCGGAGCTGCCGAGCTGGCGCGTGCCCGCAGGGCCCGCGGGCTGAGGCTGAACGTCCCGGAGGCGACCGCGCTGATCGCGGACACCGTCTGCGAGGCCGCCCGGGACGGCAAGCGGCTCGCCGAGGCCATCGAGGCGGCCCGCTCGGTGCTCGGCCCGGACGACGTCCTGCCGGGCGTCGCCGACGTGGTCACCGAGGTGATGGTCGAGGCCGTCTTCGACGACGGCTCCCGGCTCGCCGTCGTCTCCGACCCCATCGGCGGAGGCCTCGGCGACGACGCCCCGGGCGCGCTGCTGCCCGGCCCGATGCACTCCGACCCCGAGCCGGCTCTCCGGCTCACGGTCACCAACACCGCGACCGTGCCGGTGTCGGTCACCTCGCACTTCCACTTCTTCGAGGCCAACCCCCGCCTGGACTTCGACCGCGAGCAGTCCTACGGCATGCGGCTCGCCGTCCCCGCCGGGTCCTCCGTGCGCTTCGGGCCGGGCGAGAGGCACGAGGTCGGCCTGGTGCCGATCGGCGGCGAGCGGATCGCGATCGGCTTCGCCGGCCTGGTCGACGGGCCGCTGGACGCACCGGGCGCGAAGGACGAGGCCCTGCGCCGGGCCGCCGCCTGCGGCTACCTCGGCGCAGGGGACACCACCCAGAAGGAGGCCGAGCGATGAGCCGCCCCGGGGGCCACCCCGCCGAAGCCCGCCACCTCACGCCGTACGAATACGCGGCCACCCACGGCCCCCGGGCCGGCGACCGCGTCCGCCTCGGCGACAGCGGGCTGACCATCAAGGTCGAGTCCGACGCGCAGAAGTACGGCGACGAGTTCCTCGCCGGCTTCGGCAAGACCGCCCGCGACGGCCTGCACCTGAAGGCCGCCGCCGTCCGCGACACCTGCGACGTCGTGATCAGCAACGTCGTCGTGATCGACGCCGTGCAGGGCATCCGCAAGGTGTCCATCGGCATCCGCGAAGGACGGATCTGCGGCATCGGCCGGGCCGGCAACCCGGACACCCTCGACGGCGTCGACGTCGTCGTCGGCACGGGCACGTCGATCGTCTCGGGCGAGGGGCTGATCGCCACCGCCGGCGCCGTCGACACGCATGTTCACCTGCTGTCGCCGCGCATCATGGAGGCCTCGCTCGCCTCCGGTGTCACCACGATCATCGGGCAGGAGTTCGGCCCGGTGTGGGGCGTCGGCGTGAACTCGCCGTGGGCGCTGCGCCACGCCTTCAACGCCTTCGACGCCTGGCCGGTCAACATCGGCTTCCTGGGGCGGGGTTCGTCCTCCCACGCGGCACCTCTGGTGGAGGCGCTGGCCGAGGGCGGCGCGTCCGGCTTCAAGGTGCACGAGGACATGGGCGCGCACACCCGCGCGCTGGACACCGCGCTGCGGGTCGCCGAGGAGCACGACGTGCAGGTCGCCCTGCACAGCGACGGCCTCAACGAGTGCCTGTCGGTGGAGGACACCCTCCGGGTGCTGGAGGGCCGCACCATCCACGCCTTCCACATCGAGGGCTGCGGCGGCGGACATGTCCCCAACGTGCTGAAGATGGCCGGTGTCCCCAACGTCATCGGCTCGTCGACGAATCCGACGCTGCCCTTCGGCCGGGACGCGGTCGCCGAGCACTACGGCATGATCGTCTCCGTCCACGACCTCAAGCCCGACCTGCCCGGCGACGCCGCCATGGCCCGCGACCGCATCCGCGCCGGGACGATGGGCGCCGAGGACGTGCTGCACGACCTGGGCGCGATCGGCATCACCTCCTCCGACGCCCAGGGCATGGGCCGGGCCGGCGAGACCGTGCGCCGCACCTTCGCCATGGCCGGCAAGATGAAGGCCGAGCTGGGCGGTCCGGACACCGATCACGACAACGAGCGCGTCCTGCGCTACATGGCCAAGCTGACCATCAACCCGGCCATCGCGCACGGTCTCGCTCACGAGGTCGGCTCGCTGGAGGTCGGCAAGCTCGCCGACATCGTGCTGTGGCGGCCGGAGTACTTCGGCGCCAAGCCGCAGCTCGTCCTGAAGTCCGGCTTCCCCGCCTACGGTGTGGTCGGCGACCCCAACGCGGCCACCGACACCTGCGAACCCCTCGTGCTGGGGCCGCAGTTCGGTGCCTTCGGCGCCACCGCCGCCGACATCTCCGTCGCGTTCGTCGCCCAGGCCGCCGTCGACCAGGGCAACGACACGATGCCCACCCGGCGCCGCCGGGTCGCCGTGCGCGGCACTCGCGGCATCGGCCCGGCCGACCTGCGGCTCAACTCCCGCACCGGACAGGTCGACGTGGACCAGCGCACCGGCCTGGTCACCCTCGACGGCGAGCCGCTCAGCTCGGAGCCCGCCGACTCCGTCTCCCTCAACCGCCTCTACTTCCTCTAAGGACGCCCTGGATGAGCACCCCCGCCGCCGACGGCTTCTCCATGCCCGCCGAGTGGACCCCGCACGAGCGGACCTGGATGGCCTGGCCGAGCCCCAACCCCACCTTCGACGACCCCGAGGACCTCGCCGCGTCCCGGATCGCCTGGGCGTCGGTCGCCCGCGCGATCCGCCGCTTCGAGCCGGTCACCGTGGTCTGCGGCCCCGGGCAGTCCACCGAGGCCGCGACCCTGCTCGGCGAGGGCATCGACGTCGTCGAGCGCGAACTCGACGACGCCTGGATGCGCGACATCGGCCCCACGTTCCTCACCAACGGCCGTGGCGAACTCGCCGCCGTGGACTGGACGTTCAACGGCTGGGGCGCGCAGGACTGGGCCCGCTGGGAGCACGACTCCAAGATCGGCGCCTACGTCAGTGACCTCGCCGGCGCGAAGACGTACGCCTCGCGGCTGGTCAACGAGGGCGGCGCGATCCACGTCGACGGCGAGGGCACCGTGCTGCTCACCGAGACCGTGCAGCTCGGCCCCGAGCGCAACCCGCACTGGACCAGGGAGCAGGTCGAGGCGGAGATCCACGCCCACCTCGGCACGAGCAAGGCGATCTGGCTGCCGCGCGGCCTCACCGGCGACTACCCGCCCTACGGCTTCGGCACCCTCGGCCACGTCGACATCGTCGCCGCCTTCGCCCGACCCGGCGTCGTCGTGGCACACCACCAGCCCGATGCGGCCCACCCGGACCACGAGGTCACCAAGGAGGTCATCTCCCTCCTGCGCTCCCAGACCGACGCCCGCGGCCGCACGCTGGAGGTCGTCGAGGTACCCGCCCCGACCGTGCTGGAGGCCGACGGCCACTGGGCCGACTACTCCTACATCAACCACTACCTGTGCAACGGCGGCGTCGTGCTGTGCGGCTTCGACGACCCGCGCGACGAGATCGCGGCCGGCATCTTCCGCAAGCTCTTCCCCGAGCGGACGGTGACCCTGGTGGACGCGCGTACGATCTTCGCGGGTGGGGGCGGCATCCACTGCATCACCCAGCAGCAGCCCAAGGTCTGACCCGCAGACCCGTCCGAGACACAGGAGCAGCAGATGGCCGGTGCGGCCCGTGCGCGCAGGAACGCGCCGCCGCGCGAGGAGGTCCTCACCTCCGCCATGGACATGATCGCCGAGCGCGGTCTGGAGAAGCTCACCATGGCGGGACTGGGCCGCGAGGTCGGCATGAGCAGCGGCCATCTGCTGTACTACTTCCGCTCCAAGGACGAACTGCTGCTGCAGACCCTGGAGTGGAGCGAGGGCCGACTGGGCGCCGAGCGCGCCCGGCTGCTGGCGAGCGGCGGCACCGCCCGCGAACGACTGGCGGCCTACGTCGACCTGTACGTCCCCGACGGCCACCGCGACCCGCACTGGACGCTGTGGCTCGAGGTGTGGAACCGCTCGCAGAACGCCGACGACGACGCCCGTGTCCGTCAGGCCGCCATCGAGGGCGCCTGGCACCGCGACCTGGTCGCCCTCCTCGCCGAGGGCATCTCGCACGGCGAGTTCCGCGCAGTCGACCCCGACCGCTTCGCGTCCCGGCTGCGGGCCCTGCTGGACGGCTTCTCCATCCACGTGGCGATCGGACTGCGCGGCACCGACCGGGCGCAGACCCTCGCCCACGTGCGGGAGTTCATCGACGACGCGCTCCTCGCGCACGGCTGACCCCGCGCCCGGCGGCTTCGCCGTTCGGACACGAGCACACCCGGTCACGCGAGAGGTGACCGGCGCCGCGCTCGCATCCTGAGACAGGCGGTGAGCGAGCGGGCGGATTGTGCCAGACTGCCCCCGTGCTCTCGTTCGCCGTGATTATTGGCAGCAGGCGCGCCGGTCCGCAGTGACCGCCACGTACGACCAGGTACGGGCGGCCACCGTCGTCCTCGACCCGCGCGCAGACCTCTCGCACCCGCGAGGGGTTTTTCTGTTTCCTGGCCCACCTTCAGCCGGGAGTCAGGCGTGAGGGACCATTGGGGGGACGGTGGAGCCGGTCATTCCGGTAAGACCGAAGATCCACAACAGGAGCCTTGAGACCATGACCGAGACGGAAACCAGCGAGCTCGACGACTCGTTCCACGTCTTCGACACCACCCTGCGGGACGGCGCCCAGCGTGAGGGCATCAACCTCACCGTCGCCGACAAGCTCGCGATCGCACGGCACCTGGACGACTTCGGCGTGGGCTTCATCGAGGGCGGCTGGCCCGGCGCCAACCCGCGCGACACCGAGTTCTTCGCCCGCGCGCAGGCGGAGATCACCTTCCGCCACGCTCAGCTCGTCGCCTTCGGCTCCACCCGCCGCGCCGGTACGACCGCCGCCGAGGACCCCCAGGTCAGGGCACTGGTGGAGTCCGGCGCGCCCGTGGTCACCCTGGTCGCCAAGTCCCACGACCGGCATGTGGAGCTGGCGCTGCGCACCACGCTCGACGAGAACCTGGAGATGGTCCGCGACACGGTGTCCTACCTGCGCTCGCAGGGCCGCCGCGTCTTCGTCGACTGCGAGCACTTCTTCGACGGCTACCGGGCCAACCCGGAGTACGCCAAGGCCGTCGTGCGGGCCGCCGCCGAGGCCGGCGCCGACGTCGTCGTGCTGTGCGACACCAACGGCGGCATGCTGCCCGCGCAGGTCCACGCCGTCGTCTCCACCGTGATCGCCGACACCGGCGCCCGGCTCGGCATCCACGCCCAGGACGACACCGGGTGCGCGGTCGCCAACACGCTCGCCGCCGTCGACGGCGGCGCGACCCACGTGCAGTGCACGGCGAACGGGTACGGCGAGCGGGTCGGCAACGCCAACCTGTTCCCGGTGGTCGCCGCACTGGAACTGAAGTACGGCAAGACGGTGCTGCCCGAGGGCCGGCTGCGGGAGATGACCCGCATCTCGCACGCCATCGCCGAGGTCGTCAACCTCACGCCCTCCACGCACCAGCCGTACGTGGGCGTGTCCGCCTTCGCGCACAAGGCCGGGCTGCACGCCTCCGCGATCAAGGTCGACCCGGACCTGTACCAGCACATCGACCCCGAGCGGGTCGGCAACACCATGCGGATGCTGGTCTCCGACATGGCCGGGCGCGCCTCGATCGAGCTGAAGGGCAAGGAGCTCGGCATCGACCTCGGCGGCGACCGCGAGCTGGTCGGGCGGGTCGTCGAGCGGGTCAAGGAGCGCGAGCTCAAGGGCTACACCTACGAAGCCGCCGACGCCTCCTTCGAGCTGCTGCTGCGCACCGAGGTGCAGGGCAGGCCGCTGCGCTACTTCGAGGTCGAGTCCTGGCGCGCGATCGTCGAGGACCGCCCCGACGGAACCCACGCCAACGAGGCCACGGTGAAGCTGTGGGCCAAGGGCGAGCGGATCGTCGCCACCGCGGAGGGCAACGGCCCGGTCAACGCCCTCGACCGCGCGCTGCGCGTCGCGCTGGAGAAGATCTACCCGCAGCTCGCCAAGCTCGACCTCGTCGACTACAAGGTCCGCATCCTGGAGGGCGTGCACGGCACCCAGTCCACGACCCGCGTGCTGATCTCCACCTCCGACGGCACCGGCGAGTGGTCCACGGTGGGCGTCGCCGAGAACGTCATCGCCGCGTCGTGGCAGGCGCTGGAGGACGCGTACACCTACGGGCTGCTGCGGGCGGGCGTGCACCCGGCCGAGTAGGCCACAGTGGAGGCATGACCTCTTCGGACGGCGACCTTCTGGGCCGGGCGCGCGTGGCGACCCGGCTGCCCGCCCGGGACCTGGAGCGGGCCCGGCGGTTCTACGCGGACAAGCTGGGCCTCAGGCCCGTGGACGAGCGGCCCGGCGGGCTGCTGTACCGGTGCGGTGGGGTGGACTTCGTCGTGTTCGGCTCGACGGGGTCCTCGCCCGGCACGTTCACCCAGATGGCGTTCGAGGTGGACGACATCGAGGCGGTCGTCGCCGAGCTGCGGCGGCGCGGGGTGGTCTTCGAGGACGTCGACGCGCCCGGGCTGCGCACCCGGGACGGCATCGCCGAGGTCGAGGGCAACTACCCGAGCAAGGGCGCGCGCGGCGAGCGCGGGGCCTGGTTCCGGGACAGCGAGGGGAACCTGCTGGCCGTGGGACAGCCGGTCGCCTAGCCGCGGCCCGCCCGGCCGATCACAGGCCGCGCCAGACGTTGGCGTAGGCGTCGTCCTCGATACGGCGGCGCTGCCGTACGGCCGCCAGCTCGGTCAGTGCGCCGTGGACCGCTGCCAGGACGGTCACCGTGGCGTCGGGCAGGTCCGCGGTGTCCTGCTCCTGGCCGTCCTCGGCTCTGCCGTCGGGAATGCCGAGGGCGGCGGCGAGGGAGACGAGGACGGGCTCCCGGGAGGCCCAGCGGGTGGTGGCCCGGCCGCGGTCCGGGGAGTCGGGCGGGGGAGTGGGGTGCCTGTGCGGCAGCCAGCGGCGGCCGCCGGGTTCCTGCGCCTTCAGGTCGGCGGCGTAGGCGGCGGCCAGACCGCGCCCCCGCCGCCACAGCCAGTCCTCGACGGACTCGTACGGCGTGTCACGGCGCAGGGCCGCGGCCGCCTCGTCCAGCAGCCGGTCACCCGTGGCCCGGGGGAGGCCGGGCAGGATCCGGTCGTCGTCCAGGTGGACGGTCTCGTCGGCGATCAGGTCGACCAGCTCGGCCCCGGCCAGCGCGAGCGACAGATCGCCCTGCGCGAAGGGCCGGCCGGCGGGCACGTCCAGGGCGGTGATGAAGAGGTCGCGTGCGGTGGTCATGCTTCCAGCATGCGACGTGCCTGCGGCGCGCGGGCGGTTTTCCGGGTGCGAGTGCGGCCGGCCGGCTGTCGTCGTCCGTCTGTGGGTCGCGTTGTGGCTGGTCGCGCAGTTCCCCGCGCCCCTGGGTTGGCTGCCGTGCAGCTTGGGGGAGCACACCCCGGCGTGCCGGGCCGCGCTCCCCACGCTGAGTGATCTACTGCAGCCTCCACTTCTGGTTGGCCGCCCCCGTGCAGGACCAGATCTGGAGACGGGTGCCGTTCGTCGACGTGTTGTCTGTTACGTCCAGGCACTTGTTCGCCGCCAGGTTCACCACGTCGCCGGTCGAGGTGTTGTACGACCACTGCTGCGCGCCGGTGCCGTTGCAGTCGTACAGCTGGATCCTGGCGCCGTCCGTCGTCGAAGCGGAGGTGACGTCAAGGCACTTGCCCAGGGCCTGGATCGTGCCGTCGGTCTTCACCGTCCAGCGCTGGGCTGTCGTGCCGTTGCAGTCGTAGAGCTGGACCGCCGTGCCGTTGGCGGTGGAACCCCCGGCCACGTCGAGGCACTTGTTCGCGAGGCCGGCGAACGCGCCCGTGCGGTCGCCGCCGCCGGACTGCGTGCCGGACCAGGTGAAGGTGACGGACGTGTTGCCGGGGACGGAGTAAGTGGCGTGCTGTGAGCTCCAGTTGATCGTGACGGTGCGGGGGGAGGCGGAGTCGTTGTAGGCGATCAGGGCCTTGGAGCCGTCGGGGTTGCGCCAGGCCACGTTCGGCAGGGCCGAGGACGCCGTGGAGGCGATGCGCTGGGCGCCGGGGCGGACGAACTTCGTCAGGTGCCCCATGTCGTAGTACTCGACCGTGTAGTCGACCTGGCCGCTGCGCGCGTCGCCGTTGTGGACGGTGACCAGGCCGGTGCAGGTGGAGCATCCGCCGTTGTGCGGGCCCATGCTCTGGTCCACCGCCAGGGACCACTTCGTCACCGACTTCGCCCAGTTGCGGGTGTAGTCGATGATGTTCAGCATGTCCTCGCGCTGCTGGTCGGCGATCCACGTGCCGCCCGAGTGTTCGGTGCCGAAGGCGTCCAGCTGCGGGTACTGGTTGTGCACGGTCGTCTGCTTGGCGATGTCGCCGCCGTAGCCGTGCCAGGCGATGCCGCCGAAGTTCGGGTGAGTGCGGATCGCCGCGTCGTCGACCGTCTGGGCGGCGTAGGCGTCGTAGGTGTCCCAGTTCCAGTCGTGGGCCAGGACCTTCGTCGGCAGTCCGGCGGACTGCAGTCGCGGCAGCAGTTCGTTCTTGGTGAAGTACGCCAGTCCGCTCGCGTTCCAGCTCATCGACGGATAGCCCGAGCAGCAGGTCGGCTCGTTCTGCGCCGTCACGTAGGAGACCGGTACGCCCTGGTCGCGGTAGGCCTGGAGGTACTTCACGAAGTAGCCGGCGTAGGCGCCGTAGTCCTCCGCTTTCAGCCAGCCGCCGTTGAGCTGTCCGCTGTCCTTCATCCAGGCCGGGGCCGTCCAGGGTGAGGCCATCACCGTGAGGGACGGGTTGAGCTGGAGGGCCTGTCTCGTCAGCGGGACGACGTCGGCGAGGTCGTGCGCGATCGAGAAGCGGGTGAGGGCGGGGTCCGTCTGGCCGGCGGGGACGTCGTCGTACGTGTAGCCGTACCGGGCCAGGTCCGAGGCGCCCATCGGATTGCGCAGGAAGGACAGGCCGATGCCGTCCGTGGGGGAGAACAGCTTGCGCATCGTCGCGTCCCGGGTGGCCGCGGACAGCGCCCCGCTGCTGTTCATCAGCCAGGCCGCGGTGTCGGTGAAGGACGCGCCGCCGCCGGTGAAGGTCTGGTAGCGGGTGTTCTCGTCGACGGTGATGTTCTCGCCGCTGCCGCCGGCGCCGGCGGCGAAGGCGAACGGCGTCTGCGGTTCCAGGCCGCGTACGACGTGCCGGCCGCCGGAGTCGTCGGTGGTGGTCAGCCAGGCCGTGACCGGCTCGCCGGCCGCTCGCGCGGGAACGGTGGCGGCCGTGACACCGGCCGCGGTGAGCAGTCCGGTGAGCAGCAGGCGCAGGGCCGTGGAGGCTCTCCTCATGTGCGCCGCCCTTCTGACAGGTGGGGGATGGGGGCGGGCGAGCCGTGAGTAAATGACGGCGGAGTGCGGGCGTCAAGGGGTTGTGCGTTCAGTTTTCGAAGCTTCAACGCCTCGGATCGCGCCATGAGTTGGCTGCGTATCAGTTCCGGTGTGAAGTCTTGACGGCGTGACCGGAGGCCCGTTAACTCACGCTCTGAACTAAGCCTTGAGAGGTACTCCCAGAGCCGAGGGAAGGTCCATGCGAAGAACCGCCCTGCTCGCCTCCACCGCAGTGCTGGCGGCCCTGCTCCCCTGGGCGTCCGCCCGGGCCGCCGACGCCCCCGCCCCGGTACCCGTCGACCGCTTCGAGGGCGAGGTGCCCTTCGCCCAGCAGCCCGCCGAGGGCATCTTCACCTGGGGTGGCGACGCCGACGACCCGCCCGCGCTGAGCCTGGCCGACCGCTCCGACGCCCCAGAAGGGCAGAAGGTCCTCGCCGGCAGCTACGACATCAGCGGCTACGGCGGTTTCACCCACGACTTCGCCGCGTCCGGGCCGCCGCACGACTGGTCCGCCCACCGGGGCATCCGCCTGTGGTGGGAGGGACACGGCACCGGGAAGAAGACCACCTTCGAGATCAAGGACGGCGGGGCGAACGGCGAGGCCTCCGAGCTGTGGACCACGTCCTTCACCGACGACTTCACCGGCTGGAAACAGATCGAGCTGCCCTTCACCGACTTCACCTATCGCACCGACTACCAGCCCGTCGGCGGCATCGACCACGTCCTCGGTCTCACCCGGATGTGGGGCTACGCCGTCACCCTGCCCACCGGCGTGCGCGGCACCTTCGCCCTGGACGGCGTGGAGCTGTACGGCACGGCCGACCAGTCGCTGCGCGCCTCCGTCACCACCGACGCCGCCGTGCACACCGTCCGGGAGGGCGCCACCGCGTCCGTGAAGGTCACCCTCGCCACCACCGGCGACCAGCCCCTGACCGACCCCGTGACGCTCACGTACGCGACGCAAGGCGGCACCGCCACCGCCGGCCAGGACTACACGCCGGTCTCCGGCACCCTCACCTTCCCGCCCGGCACCGCGTCCGGCACCGCGCGGACCATCGAGGTGCCCACCCGCAAGGACCGGGACGCCGAACCCGCCGAGACCGTCCCGCTCACCCTCACGGTCACCGGCGCCAAGGCCCCCGCCGAGACCCCGCAGATCGTGATCGACGCGCACGGACTGCCCTACCTCGACGCGAAGTTGCCGGTGCGCGAGCGCGTCGCCGACCTGCTGTCCCGGATGTCCCTGGCGGAGAAGGCCGGCCAGATGACCCAGGCCGAGCGGGGCGCGATGAGCGACCCGGGCGACATCGCCGGCTACGCCCTCGGCTCGCTGCTCTCCGGCGGCGGCTCCACGCCCACGCCCAACACGCCCGAGGCCTGGGCGCGGATGATCGACGGCTTCCAGCTGCGGACCCGGGCGACCCGCTTCCAGATCCCGCTGATCTACGGCGTCGACGCTGTCCACGGCCACAACAACCTGGCCGGCGCCACGATCATGCCGCACAACGTCGGCATCGGCGCCACCCGCGACCCCGCGCTCGCCCAGCGGACCGGGGCGGTGACCGCGGCCGAGGTCCGTGCCACCGGCATCCCCTGGGACTTCGCGCCCTGCCTGTGCGTGAGCCGTGACGAACGCTGGGGCCGCTCCTACGAGTCCTTCGGCGAGGATCCCGCCCTCGTGCAGTCCATGGAGACCGTCGTCCAGGGCCTGCAGGGCCGTGCCGACGGCCGGGACCTGAGCCGGGACGACAAGGTGCTCGCCACCGCCAAGCACTTCGTCGGCGACGGCGGCACCGCGTACGGCTCCTCGACCACCGGCACGTACACCATCGACCAGGGCGTCACCACGGTCACCCCGCGGCAGCTGAAGGACATCCACCTGGCGCCGTTCGAGACGGCCGTCGAGCGGGGCATCGGCGCGGTCATGCCGTCGTACTCCTCCCTCGACATCGTCGGCGACGGCAAGGGCGCGGTGAAGATGCACGCCCGCGGCGACATGATCAACGGGGTGCTCAAGGACCGGATGGGCTTCGACGGCTTCGTCATCAGCGACTGGAACGCCCTCGACCAGCTCCCCGGCGACTACGCCGCACGGGTGCGCACCTCGGTGAACGCCGGCGTCGACATGATGATGGTGCCCTACGGCTACAAGGACTTCACCGGCGCACTCGTCACCGAGGTGAGGGCGGGCCGGATCGCCGAACGGCGGATCGACGACGCGGTCGCCCGCATCCTCACCGAGAAGTTCCGGCTCGGGCTCTTCGAACACCCCTACGCCGACACCAGCGGAGCGTCGCGGATCGGCTCGGCCGCGCACCGTGCGGTGGCCCGCGAGGCGGCCGCGAAGTCGCAGGTGCTGCTGAAGAACGACGGCGGACTGCTGCCCCTCAAGCCCACGCAGAAGGTCTACGTCGCCGGCTCCGACGCCGACGACCTCGGTAACCAGACCGGCGGCTGGACCCTCACCTGGCAGGGCTCCTCCGGTGCCGTCACGCAGGGCACGACCATCCTGCAGGGCATGCGCAAGTCCGGCGCCGCGATCACCTACTCCAAGGACGCCTCCGCCCCGACGGCCGGCTACGACGTCGGCGTGGTCGTCGTCGGCGAGACCCCCTACGCCGAGGGCGTCGGCGACGTCGGCAACGGCCACGACCTTCGGCTGAGCGCCGCCGACCGGGTGGCCGTCGACCGGGTGTGCGCGGCGATGAAGTGCGCGGTGCTGATCGTCTCCGGCCGTCCGCAGCTGATCGGCGACCAGCTCGGTGAGATCGACGCCCTGGCCGCCTCCTGGCTGCCGGGCACCGAGGGCGACGGCGTGGCCGACGTGCTGTACGGCAGACGGCCGTTCACCGGGCAGCTGCCGGTCACCTGGCCGCGCTCGCAGGCGCAGCTGCCGATCAACGTCGGCGACAGCTCCTATGACCCGCAGTATCCGTACGGCTGGGGCCTGACGACGCTGACGAAGGTCCCGCAGGGCGGCGCGGCCGCGCTGAAGGCGCTCGGCGTCGCCGCCCGGGCGGCCGCACGGGCGGGCGCGGACTCCGCCGGCCGCGCGCTGGTCGGCAGGGCCCGGCTGATCGTCCAGCAGAAAGCCGGGCAGCACCTCACCCCGGCGGTCGCGGGGCCGTTCGCCGAGGCGGACCACCTGCTGCTGACCGGACGGTACGCACAGGCGGTGGAGAAACTGACGGCGGCCTACCGGGCGGCCTGATTCCGCTCAGCACGGACGAGCGTTTTGGGAGGCTTCGGGTACGTTCGATGTATGAAGGCCGTCGTACGGACCCGAAGCCTCCCGGCCCTGCTGGCGGCCGCTCTGCTCGCCGCGTGCGCAGTGCTGTGGGCGTCGGCCCCGCATGCCGTCGCGGACTCCGATCTGTCCACGATCGGGCGGGCGCTGCGCGAGAACCCCGTCTATGTCGACCCGGCCGCCTCGGCGCAGCTGTCGGCCGCGGACGCCGACGCTCTGGCGAAGCGGATCAAAAGCGCGGACAAGCCGCTCTTCGTGGTCGTGCTGCCGGGCGACTACCCGACCAAGAACCTCTTCACCAACCTGCGGACCGCCACCGGTATCACCGGCCTGTACGCCGTCCGCCTCGGCGACCGCTTCGATGCCCGGGCCGACTCCTCGGTGCTGCCGCGGGCGGCCGTGCACAACCTCGTGAGCAGCGTCCAGGGTGATCGTGACGCGCGCACCCAGCTGACCGGCTTCACCGACCGGGCCGTGGCCAACATGGGCGGCTCGGCACCGTCCGGCTGGGGTTCGACCGGGAACGGCGGCGGGGTGTCGGCCACCGCGCTCGTCGCCACGGCCGCCGTGGTCGTCGCCGGTGGCGCGGGCGCCTACGCCCTGGTGCGGCGTGGCCGGCGCCGTCGCGAGGAGGGGCAACAGGCCGCGCTGGAGCAGCTGCGCGTGGTCGTGGACGAGGACATCACCGCCTTCGGCGAGGAACTGGACCGGCTCGAGTTCCACCCGGCCGAGGCGGGCGCCGACGACGCGATGCGCGCGGACTACGAGCGGGCCCTGGACGCCTACGAACAGGCGAAGTCGCTGATGGCCGCGGCGCGCCGACCCGAGGACGTACGAGCCGTCACGCAGGCGCTGGAGGACGGCCGTTTCTCCCTGGCCCAGCTCGCCGCGCGCCGTGAGGGACGGCCGCTGCCGCAGCGCCGGCCGCCGTGCTTCTTCGACCCGCGCCACGGCCCCTCGGTCGCCGACGCCACCTGGACCCCGGCCGGCGGCGCCGCGCGGGAGGTCCCGGTGTGCGCCGCGGACCAGGCCCGGCTGGCGGACGGCCGCGACCCGATGGTCCGCGAGGTCGACACCGACTACGGCCGCCGCCCCTACTGGGACGCCGGCCCGGCCTACGGCCCGTGGGCGGGCGGCTACTTCGGCGGGGGCCTGCTGCCCGGCCTCCTCGTCGGCACCCTGCTCGGCAGCATGATGGCCACCCCGTCGTACGCCGCCGACTACGGCACCGGGTACGGCGACTTCGGCGCCGGCGGCTACGACGGCGGTGACATGTCCGGCTCCGACTTCGACTCGGGCGACTTCGGGGACTTCGGCGGCTTCGGCGACGGGGGCGGCGGAGGGGACTTCGGCGGTGGCGGCGGCGACTTCGGCGGCGGCAGCTTCTGAGCGGCCGTCCGCCACAACGCGGCACGGGCCCCCGGTTTCCGCGAGGGACGCGGAAGTCGGGTGGCCCGTGCTGTGCCGGTGTTCGGGTCAGGCGTTGCGGATCGCGGAGATGTCGAAGACGAGCTTGATCTTGTCGGAGACCAGGACGCCGCCGGTCTCCAGCGCCGCGTTCCAGGTCAGGCCCCACTCCGAGCGCAGGATCTCCGCCTTGCCCTCGAAGCCGACGCGCTCGTTGCCGAACGGGTCCTTGGCGGCGCCGTGGAACTCCAGGTCGATGGTGAGCGGCTTGGTGACGCCGAGGATCGACAGGTCGCCGGTGATGCGGTAGTCGTCGCCGCCCAGGGCCTGCGCCCCGGTGGAGCGGAAGGTCATCGTCGGGAACTCGTCGGTCTTGAAGAAGTCCGCGGACTTCAGGTGACCGTCGCGGTCGGCGTTGCCCGTGTCGATGCTGTCCATCTTGACGTCGAGGGAGGCCGTCGAGTGGGACGGGTCGGCGCCGTCCAGGTGCAGCGAGCCGGAGAAGTCGAGGAAGGAACCCTTGACGTTGGTGACCATGGCGTGCCGGGCGACGAAGCCGATGGTGGTGTGGCTCGGGTCGATCGTGTAGTCGCCGGTCACAGCCGCGAGGTCCGGGCTGACGGGTGCGGTGGCGGTGGTGCCGGCGGTGGTGGTCTCGGGGGTGTTCTTGCGGCCGAAGATGCCCATGGCGTGCTCCTTGGGGACGGAATGTTGAATGTTCAACGATGCCAACGACTTCGACGGTAGACCTATTCCGTTCAAAGTTCAACAGTCTCGGCGGGGGTAGTCTTTCCCGGGTCGTCGGCCGGGGCCCGGATTCACTCCAGCGATGGCATGCGAGCGCCCCGATGTGAGGCGTCTTACGCCCGGCCGATTTGTGCGACCCCTACAACCCCGAAGCCCTCTGAGCAGTCGGAACGCCTGCATGCCCGCCTGGTTCTGTTCAGGGGTACCAGGAAAACGGGCCGGACACTGTACGGAGTCGACGGCTCGCTTTCCTTGGCGGTCTTCGTAAGGTCGCTACATGACCGTTTTGGAAGAGACGACGGGTGAGCCCACCGGCGAGCCGACGGACGCGCGCGGGCGGGTCGCCGAGCTGCACGAGATCCGTGCCCAGGCGTTGGCCGGTCCGAGCGAGAAGGCGACCGCGGCCCAGCACGCCAAGGGCAAGCTGACCGCCCGGGAGCGCATCGAGCTGCTCCTGGACCCGGGGTCCTTCCGGGAGGTCGAGCAGCTGCGCCGGCACCGGGCGACCGGTTTCGGGCTCGAGACCAAGAAGCCGTACACGGACGGTGTGATCACCGGCTGGGGCACGGTGGAGGGCCGCACGGTCTTCGTCTACGCCCACGACTTCCGCATCTTCGGCGGCGCGCTGGGCGAGGCCCACGCCACGAAGATCCACAAGATCATGGACATGGCCATCGCGGCCGGTGCGCCGCTGGTGTCGCTCAACGACGGCGCCGGCGCCCGCATCCAGGAGGGTGTCAGCGCGCTCGCCGGGTACGGCGGCATCTTCCAGCGCAACACCAAGGCCTCCGGTGTCATCCCGCAGATCTCGGTGATGCTCGGCCCGTGCGCGGGCGGCGCGGCCTACAGCCCGGCGCTGACGGACTTCGTGTTCATGGTGCGCGACACCTCGCAGATGTTCATCACCGGCCCGGACGTGGTCAAGGCCGTCACCGGTGAGGAGATCACACAGAACGGGCTCGGCGGCGCGGACGTGCACGCGGAGACCTCCGGTGTGTGTCACTTCGCGTACGACGACGAGGAGACCTGCATCGCCGAGGTGCGGTACCTGCTGTCGCTGCTCCCGCAGAACAACCGGGAGAACCCCCCGCGGGCGGAGTCCGGTGACCCGGTCGACCGGCGCGGCGACGTCCTGCTGGACCTGGTCCCGGCGGACGGCAACCGGCCGTACGACATGACGAAGGTGATCGAGGAGATCGTCGACGACGGCGAGTACCTCGAGGTGCACGAGCGCTGGGCCCGCAACATCATCTGCGCCCTCGCCCGGCTGGACGGCCAGGTCGTCGGCATCATCGCCAACCAGCCGCAGGTGCTGGCCGGTGTGCTGGACATCGAGGCGTCGGAGAAGGCCGCGCGCTTCGTGCAGATGTGCGACGCCTTCAACATCCCGATCATCACCTTCCTGGACGTCCCGGGCTTCCTCCCCGGCGTCGACCAGGAGCACGGCGGGATCATCCGGCACGGCGCGAAGCTGCTGTACGCGTACTGCAACGCGACCGTGCCGCGGATCTCGCTCATCCTGCGCAAGGCGTACGGCGGTGCCTACATCGTCATGGACAGCCAGTCCATCGGCGCCGACCTGACCTACGCCTGGCCCACCAACGAGATCGCCGTCATGGGCGCCGAGGGCGCCGCCAACGTCATCTTCCGCCGGCAGATCGCCGACGCCGAGGACCCCGAGGCCATGCGGCAGAAGATGGTCAAGGAGTACAAGGCGGAGCTGATGCACCCCTACTACGCGGCCGAGCGCGGCCTGGTCGACGACGTCATCGACCCCGCCGAGACCCGTGAGGTCCTCGTCCGCTCCCTCGCGATGCTCCAGACGAAGCATGCCGACCTGCCCTCGCGCAAGCACGGCAACCCTCCGCAGTAACCCAGCGGATCCACCGCGGCAACCCCGCGGACCCCTTACTCACGGAGACTGACACCCATGAGCACTCCCGACATCCGCGTCGAGAAGGGCCACGCCGAGCCCGAGGAGGTCGCCGCCATCACGGCCGTCCTCCTGGCCCGCGCGGCCGCCCGCCCCGCCGAGACCGTCCCCGCCCACCGCGGCCGCGCCCGCGCCGGCTGGCGCCGCCTGGAGCGCGAGAACGGCTTCCGCGCCCCGCACAGCTGGCGCTGACGCAAGCACGAAGAAGGGCCCCTCTCCGAGGAGAGGGGCCCTTCTTCGTGCACCCAAGGGGCGCGGGGCAGTGCCCGATCCGCGGCTCCGCCGTGGGGAGCGGTCGGCCACGGGCTGCCCGCAGGCGGCGTACCACCGCAAGGGGCAGCCCGGAAGCCGAACCGACTACCGCAGGCGTGCCATCAGGGCATGCTCGACCAGCGTGATCAGGGCGGACTTGGCGTCGGCGCGGTGGCGGGCGTCGGTGGTGATGATGGGGGTGTCCGGGCCGATCTGCAGTGCTTCGCGGACCTCTTCGGGCTGGTAGGGCTGCTGTCCGTCGAAGCCGTTGAGGGCGATCACGAAGGGCAGGCCGCTGTTCTCGAAGTAGTCGACGGCGGGGAAGCAGTCGGCGAGGCGGCGGGTGTCGACGAGTACCACGGCGCCGATGGCGCC
>NZ_JBFAMH010000050.1:0-22217 GCF_040656475.1 Streptomyces sp. NPDC049915 | reverse complement strand
AACCTCTGCTTCAACGCCGGATCGAGCCTCTTACCGCCCACGGTCCCCGCAACTCCCATCATCGTGAGTGTTGCGAGGACCGCTAGAACGGGCCGTCGGCGGGGGTGGCCCCACCTGCGTGGCGTCCCGTATCACGGTCGCAGGGCCGTCGCGGGGCCATTCGCCCAGCACCGCGTCCAGGCTCTACCGTCTGCTGTGGCATCAGGTGAGGGTAAGGGTGAGCATGAACGCGCGGCAGTCACGGCTGGACGCCCTACGCGCCCTGCGCGAGCGGGAGGCAAAATCCGTCTACGGCTGGGTGCTGTCCACCGATGTGCCGCCAGGTCTGCAGCAGTCCCTGCAGACCGCGGCCGCCCAAGGCCTGGTCGAGTTGGCCGACCGGGAGGTCCGCGCGGAACTGTCCGCCTATGAAGGGCGCCCCGTGCTGTGGGCCGCCCGCCTCAGCCCGCAGGGCCACGACGTCCTGACCTACCTGCACGCCTCGCCCGACCCCACCCCGCTCAGCACACCACCCGCAGCCGAAGAGCAGGTGATCGAGCTGCGGCCCGCGCAGATGGATGCCCTGCGCGTCTACACGAACCTCGCGCCCGTCCTGCGCGTGGCGCCGGCCGATGGCCTCGTCGAGCGGGTACGCACCGCCCACTTCGACCGGCCGGGCAACCGCTGGCGCATGACACTCACCCCCGAGCAGATCGAATCGATCGCCTACGCCTTCCACCTGCGCGCGCTCAGCGGCTCGGTCGCGGAAGCCAACTGGTTCGCCCGCGAGTACGGAGTTGCCTACCGGATGGATCAGGCGACCGGCCGCCCGGAGGCCGTGCGCTCGCGGTCGCGTACCGTCTGCCCTTGAGTCGCGCTTTGAGGTCATGTCATGGTGACGGGCGTGCTGTTGGCTGGCCGGCGCTGCCGCGGCGACCCCCGGCCGCCTGTTGAGGGCACTGCCCTGTGTTGGAGTATGACCGGGTGATCGGATCGGAGTATCAGAACGCTGCCCAGCTCTGGCAGGAACACCTCGATGCCGCATTCCCCGCCCACCTGCGAGGCGTCGAGTTCGAAGACGTCGACATGGTGATGCTCGATGCCGGTACCGCAGGTTGTGTCTACACATGGATCAACAACGGCGGTGTCCTCGATTATGAGCGCAGACGCATCCTCCAGAGGTGCATCGAAGACCTGGACCGCGTGATTCCGCACATCAGCGACCGCTCAGGCCGTCAGTACTACAAGCGCCTGCACCGACTTGCCTTGCTCGTTTCAAGGTCCCTCGCCATCAATTGACATGAACTCATAACCTCCGCTGTGATCTGAGGCGGGAGCGCTCCCGGCGAGGCCTCAACGGAACGGGACCTCCGCTGAGGCCTCGGCGGTGTCGCTGCCGTATGCCGCCACAGCGCACCCTGTTAGACCCGTTCGGCTGAGGTCGACGCGCGTGCGGCTCGCCAAGATGGTCGACTGGGCCGGACTCTGCACCATCTGAAAGGGAGCTCAGCATGCCAATCGTCGCGGTCTTTGATATGCCGGGGATGACCCAGGCCCAATACGAACAGAGCGTGGAGAAGGTGTCCGGTCGGCCTGGCCCGGTAAAGAGCCCCGCCGACTGGCCGGTGCCCGGCCTCATTTCGCACACCGCCGCCCCCACCCCCAACGGCTGGCTGGTAGTCGACGTATGGGAGTCCGAGGAGGCATTCCAGCAGTTCGGCGAAACCATCGTGCCGATCCTGCAAGAGCTCGGCTTCCCGGAGGCGCAGCCGAAGATCTATCCGGTGTTCAACGTGGTCACCCACTAGAGATCTGAATGGCTGGGGTTACTCGGCGTCGAGTCCGGCCTTGGTGATGAAGTCGTCGATGAGGCCGGGCGCGAACCCCTGCCCTACCCCCACACCTCCGGGCCGCCACCCGCGCCACTCGATGTCGTCGGACCGGTTGACGTCGAGGTCGTCGATCCCTTCCATGCCGGCGTCCTGGAGGAAGGCGACGATGTCGCGGAGCCGGTAGGCGCGGCCGAGGATGGTGCCGCCGCACGCGCCGGCCGCCCTGGTTGTCGGGTGGATACACGATCACCTGGACCATGCCTTAAGCGTCGCGCCGTGCCCCGAGGGGCGCACGGTGTGGTGCGCAGGCGGCGTCGCGTTCGTAGACATCTCACGGGGCCAATGAGTCAAGCTGCCTCCGCGAGAAGGGAGGGGAACCCGGTTTGTTCGTCGAACAGTTCCCCTCGCTGGAGGCAGTGGTAGAGCTGACCGATCATGCGGTTGAACAGGTGCCGCTGAGCCTGGGAGTGCCAGTCGCCACGCTCGCGCCGGTGCCGGTAGTGGGCCTTTGCGCCGGGCGATGCCGTCAACGCCGCGAAGGCCCAGAGGTAGCCGGCGTGGTTGAGCCGGTCGTTCTTTACTCTGCGGCGGCCCACATGATGCTTCTTTCCAGAAGCGCGGGTGATAGGGGCCGAGCCCGCATAAGCCTTCAGGCCGCGCGCGTCGGCGAACCGGGTCCGGTCGTCTCCGATCTCGGCGAGCACCCGGGCACCGAGCTGGACGCCGAGACCGGGGAAACTGAGGATCACATCAGCGTCCGGGTGCTGGGGGAAAGCCTCCTCGACCGCCTTCGCGAGGTCGTCGGCGGCGGTGCAGGCGGCCTCCAGCTGCAGCAGGAGGGCAAGCATCTGCTTGCCGAACGCGTCTTCCACCAGCGGTGGCTGATGGGCGTATGCGGCCCGAAAGATCTCGCGCATCCGGTCCGCCTCGGCCTCGATGCCGCGGATGCGCCCCGCCCGCCGGAGCGCGGAACGCAGATGGGCGCGCGAGAGGCCGGCTGCGCGGGACGGCGTCGGTGCGGCGGCCAGGACGGCGCGGGCTTCGGGGCGGCACAGCCCGTTCTGCCAGACCCCGAAGGCCTCCAAGGCGGCCGGGTAGTACTCCCGCAGCAGCGAGCGGAGCTGGTTGGACAGCTGTTGCCGGTTCCAGATCGCATCCTGCTGGGCACGGGCGAGCACGGCAATAGCCTGGGCGAGGTCGCTGTCCTGGGGCAGCGGCCGGTGCACGACCATGTCGGTGCGCAGGATGTTGGCGAGGACGAGGGCGTCGCCGGGGTCGGACTTCTTGCGGCTGACGCCGTGCCGGTCGCGGTAGCGGGCGACAGCCATCGGGTTGATCGCGAATACCTGCCGCTTGCCGGTGCGCAGAGTGGCTACGAGCAGGCCGCGGCTGGTCTCGATCGCGACCGGGATGGGACTGTCACCGGTGTCGCCGTGTTCGGCGAGCACGTCCAACAGCGTTCGGTAGCCGGCAGCGGTGTCGTCGATGCGCAGCTTGGCCACCAGCCGGCCAGCGTCGTTGACCAAGGCGACATCGTGATGGCGTTCGGCCCAGTCGATACCGCAGTAGATCACGGTCGGATTCCTCCCCCTCACAGTGGCGTCTTCGCTGGTCACGAGCACATACGGGCCACGCGGCGACCTAATTGCAGGACTCACCGGTCCGACATCTCACAAGCCGTTCGCGGCACCAGCGCACCGCGCGGGCCTCGCTCTTGGCCAGGGCTCGATGGCTCGGGCAGTTCAAGAGATCACCGCGCGGCGGGCTCGCACCACGCTCAGGATCGTGGGCGACGGACCTGTGACGGCGGCGGCCGCAAAGACGCCAGGATTCGCCACTCTTCGCTGGGGCCTCGCAGGCCAGGAGACTTAGAGGCATCACCCCGGCAGCCGTACGACCGCCACCACCACGACCATGGAACGGCTGCCGGTCTACGAAAAGGCCTGATAAAACGGCCCGGCTGAGAGAAGGCATCCCGGTTCCACAATCGAACAACCCAATCCGGCTACGGCCACTGAGCTGAGCTGTTGAAACCCAATTAGGCTGGGTGGTGCTCGGGGCTACCACGGAAGGACCCCCATGCCCCGGACGATCTGGAGCGGCGCCATCTCGTTTGGCCTGGTCACGGTGCCGATCAATGTGGTCGGCGCGACCGAGGACCACAGCATCCGCTTCCATCAGTACCACCGTGAGGACGGCGGCCGCGTCCGCGTGAAAAAGTTCTGCGACCTCGAGGACCGCGAGGTGTCCAGCTCCGAGATCGGCAAGGGCTACGAGGTCACACGCGAGACGAAGCACCAGCCGGCGCAGATCGTGCCGATCTCGGACGAGGAACTGAGCAACCTCCCCCTGCCGACGGCGAAAGCGATCGAGATCGTCGCGTTCGTCCCGGCCGCGGACATCGACCCGATCCAGATTAGCGACGGCTACTACCTGCAAGCCAACGGGCAGGTCGCCGCCAAACCCTACAAGCTCCTCGTCCAGGCCCTGGGACGCTCCGAGAAGGTCGCCATCGCCAAGTACGCCTGGTCCGGCCGCGAACGCCTGGGCATGCTCCGCATCCGTGACGACGCCCTGGTGCTCCACGCGATGCGCTGGCCCGACGAGATCCGCAACCCCGCCGAGCTGCTCCCGCCGCCCGCGGAGGTCTCGGACGAGGAGGTCGAGCGGGCACTCGCCCTGATGGACACCATGACCGTCGAGGACCTCGAAGAGCTCGACGCACACGACGAGTACACCGAGGCCATCGCGCAGATCATCGAAGCGAAACGGGAGGACAAGCCGCTCCCGCAGGCGCCGGAGGTAGAGGAGCCGGCGCAGGTCCTGGACCTGATGGCCGCACTGAACGCCTCGGTGGAAAAGGCCCGGGAATCCCGTGGCGAGCACGGCACTCACGCAGAGGTACACGAGCTGCCGAAGCCGAAGAAGAAGGCCGCCGCGAGGAAGCCGGCCGCCAAGAAGACCGCAGCGAAGAAGACGGCGACGAAGAAGGCAAGCAGCCGCAAGCCGCGCACCGCCTAACCGCCGGCCTGCTCGGCGGCGCGGCAGGCCGCACAGACGACCAGGGCGTGCGGCCCGTAGCGCACCGTGAGTCCCTGGCATCGCGCGCAGTATCCGACCTGGCTCGGCCGGCACCCGAGGAGCAGCGCCGCGGTGGCCCGGTCTGTCGTGGGGTCGATACGTCTGGGCGCATCGTTCATGCTCACGACGCTACGGCGCCGCCGTCCCCACCGCCCGAGGGCACCGGCCGGACAGGGCGCCGCGCCGCCCGCCTGGCGGGCGGGCGGGGCAGTCCGCCTCCTTGCTGCGCGTCGCGGGAGGGAGCCAGCGCGCTGCGGTATGCGAGCCGCAGACCTTCTTGCGGCCACTGATACGCGCGGGTGCCCTTCGAGCCGGATCCTTCCGCATCCACCAGCACCTGGTAGATGACGCGTCCGTCGGGCCAGTCCTGCCTGGCCCGTACCTCGGCGAGCCGCCAGCGCCCCGCGGACATGACCCAGAGGGCGGGCGGATCAGACGAAGGCCACGTCCGCACGACCGGCTTTTGTCCATCCTCCGGGCGCCATGGCCGAGCCGTCAACGCCTCCGGAACTGCACTGCTCATGAGTTTGATCCGGGCAGGATCAGGAGGCGGCCGAGACGTCGCGGGCGCGATGACCGCCTGCGTAAAGCGCTGATGCGGCCGGCGTGCGCTGGCCATGCCATTGGGGGTGGAAGAGCACCTCGCCCGACAGCTTCACGAGTCGTCTGCGCAGCACGGTGCGCGGCTGGGCCGCGAGCTGGCGGTAGGTGGCGTGCCACTCGTCAACCGCCCGGGCAAGGTCGTCGGGAATCGGTCGCATGGCTTAATTCAATCACGTGTTCGATTTTCTTCGCTCGTCGACACCCGCCCGCTGTGCCCGCGGTGACCATCCGACTTACCGCCCGGCCGAGTGGAGCCACTGCCGCTTTCCCGGGCGCGTCGGCTTCAGGGGCCGCTACGAAGATCACGACCAGCCGGTGATCTTCGAGAGGACCTCCTGCCGTGCGCTTCCCCCGTGCCGCCGTCATCGCCGCAGCCCTCACCGCCCTGCTGCTCCCCGCCGTCGCCCACGCCGATCCGGCTGGCGCCACCGTGCGCGATCCGGGGCAGACGCTCACCGCGCCCGTGCGTGACGTCCTGGCCCAGCTGTCCATCGCCGTGGAGGACCGCACCGGCTACCAGCGCGACGCCTTCAAGCACTGGGTCGACGCCGACAAGGACGGCTGCAACACCCGCGCCGAAGTCCTGCAGGCCGAGGCCGTCATCGCCCCGGAGCAGGGTCCGCGTTGCACACTGACCAGTGGCCGGTGGTACTCCCCGTACGACGACCGCTACATCGACGGCCCGCGCTGCCTGGACATCGACCACCTGGTCCCGCTTGCCGAGGCCTGGGACTCCGGCGCCTCTCGGTGGTCGGCCGCCGAGCGGGAGGCGTACGCCAACGACCTGGGCGACGAGCGGGCGCTGATCGCGGTGTCGGCCGCGTCGAACCGGTCGAAGGCGGACCAGGATCCGACGACGTGGCTGCCGCCGGCCGAGGGCTACCGCTGCAAGTACGTTGCCGACTGGGTCGCCGACAAGATGCGCTGGGGCCTGAGTATCGACCCCAGCGAAGAGTCAGCTCTGTCGGAGAACCTGAGCCGCTGCCCGAACGCGCCGGTCACCGTCACGCTCGCCCGGTAGAGCGCAGAGCGCAGTTACCGGCGGCCGCAGCGGCCGGTAACTGCGGCCCTCACCGATGGCTCGCGTCTGGCACTGCTACGAGTCCGGCTCCGGGTGGAGGTTCACAAAGCAGCGCAGTCGTACGCCCGGCTCGCCTGGTTCGCGGGTTGTACGGTCCGCCGGGGCGATGGCGCACCGCGCGCCGAGCAACGCCTGGACGGCGAAGGCGGTCGCATCATCGGCGGCCGCCACCTCCACTACGGCCAGGCCCGGCACTGCCACGTGGGCGTCATGGATCCTTCTCACGCACGGCAGGACGTGCCCACGGCTGCAGTAGTTCTGCCACTGGGGCTCCTTCACCCGACCGTGTCCGGCTGCCTGCCGGGGAGGCTGCGGTAGGCGGGGCTCGTCATGTTCCCCGCAGCGGGGTGATCACGGCGACAGGGGGCAGCCTGCGTTGCCGCAGAGCCTCCGTGAGTGCAGCAGGTGTCGTGCGCCGCTCGCGGTCGGTCTGGGGGCTCTGTTCGGCAAGCTTGTCCAGGAGACGAGCGCGGCCCTCTTCCACGGGGCGGTCCTCGGTGAGCACTTTGCTGAACGTCCTCATCACGGCGTCCGGCCCGGCGAGGCCGGTGCGTCGGGAAACGGTCGCGGGCAGCGTGCTGCTCGTGGGCCGGGGCGCAGCCGGAGTCGGGTCGGCTTCGTGTCGACTGGAGGGCTGCAGGGCGGTCGTGGCGTGCGTCATGGTCGGCGGGGTCCTGTCAGTCGGGGTCATGAGTCCCACTGGTCGCAGTACTCGATGTGGATCTCGCGTGCGTCGCCGAGAATGCCGTCGTTGGAGTGGAGCTCGGTGCAGAAGTGCGGGTAGCTCGGATGGGCGGGGACGTATCCGGGGCCGTTTCTGGCGACGTCGAAGAAGTGCCGGGCGGTGTCCCTGAACACCTTCGCGCTGCCGGTCATGAACAGGGTCTCGGCGTGGAGCTGCTGGTGAAACAGATCCCGGTTCTCCTGGTAGTTCCGCGCCTCGTGATCAGTCACGGCTTCGTCGGTGTGTCCTGCGCCGGGCAGTGTGACGGTCTGTGGACGTCCTGGGCCGAGCCGTCCTCGTACTTCCTTCCAGCGTGAGGGTGCGAACTGGAGCGAGTGGTGCAGCAGCACGAGATCAAGCTGCCGTGTGCCGTCTTCTGGCAGCTCGCGGGAGGGGCCACGGTTCCCCCGCATCGGCAGGTGGACCAGCGAGCGCGGTGAAGAGGCAGCGAGCTTCCATAGCCCACCGATTCGCTGGGCGGCATCCTGATCGAGGTAGGTGTCCAGGTGCCGATCGTGGTCGATGAGCACTGCGTGGGCCAGAGGCCGGGCAGGTCGGATGACCTTGAACTCCGCGGATCCGAGCCGTGCTTTGTGGATGGTGATGGGCAGCTTCATTGGTTCTCCGGGACAGGCGGCTGACATCGGCGGCGTAAGAGGCCCAGTCGCCGGCTGATGCCTTCTGCCATTGGACGGCGACTTGGATGTGGACACCGAGCACCCGGGCGAGGATGGCGGCGGGCAGTTCGGCGGCGAGGGTGAACAGTGCGGTGGAGCGGTCCTGCCGGGGCCGGATCCCGATCTTGTGGAGACGCTGGCCGATCCGGTCATCGCCGAGGGGGTGTCCTGGGCGGCCACCGGGAAACAGCCAGGGGACGTCCTCGGGGGTTCCGATCTTGGCTTTGCCTCGGCGGGTCGCGACGAGCTCGCGGACGAGTGCTGCCAGCGGCTCGGGAAGGACGACCGGCGAGGTGCCGATCGTGATCGCGACGGTGTCGTTGTCGGGGTGGACGCCGTCGGCAGTGAGCTGACTGATGGTGGCGATCTTCTGCGTGTCGAGGACCAGCAGCCGTCCGGCGATCGCGGTCCGGGATGGGCAGGGCGTCATCGTGGAGAAGTCGTCGGGCATCTGACGACGAATCTGGTGAGTTCGGCGAGTGGATCGCCGTTTGTGTCCGGGCACTTCGCGCAACGCGGGTCACCATATCGGTCCCGGCTGACGACGCGCCGCTGCTGGCGGCAGCATACGGCCGGCTTGTCGAAGCAGGGCGAGCATCCCCACCGGCCGCCGGTGCGGCTGCCCACGTAGGGGCTTCCGCGGCCGCACTTACCGCAGCGGGGAAGCGCGATGTCCTGGGCGCCGGCTTCGCGAAGAGCCATCAGCAACCGCGCGACGCAGAACGGTGCCGGAGGCCGTCCCGTCCGCAACTGCGACGGATCGTCGTGCAGGGCCTGGGCGAGGCGTCGGCGACCGGCTCGTTCACGCATCACCGAGCAGGCGATCTCGCGAACGCGGTCGGCGTCCAGGTGCCGCTCGACGATTCACCTCGCTGCACCGGTCGAGGACGGCCGCGAAAGCGGCCTGCCGCTCCTCCCCGCAAGCGGTGCCGTACGTCGACGGCCTCTTGATCGCGTATCTGTCGCCGGGTGACCCGGCCCTGGATGAGCGCGCCGCCCAGTGCCGCTGCCAGCGTTCCTGCGATCCCCATTGCAGCAGCCCACACGGCTGCATCCCCCTGATCCATGCCCCGAATCATGCCGCCCGGCGCCGTGGCATAGCCACCGGCGAAACCGCTCACCGGTATTCAGGACGGTAGTCATGGGTGCATACTCGGAGTATGGCCGACACAACCGTGAAGATCGACACCGAGACGCGGGACCGGCTCGCCGCCATCGCCGCCGCCCGGAACACAAGCGTGCGAGCGCTGCTCGCAGACCTCGCTGTCCAGGAGGAGAACCAGATCAAGCTGGGCGCGGCCACCGCCGCCTTTCGTGCGGCCGTGTCGGCGCCGGGCATCGCCGAGGCGTTCGACCGTGACTTCGGCGGCCTGCCGCAGGAAGTCGGCCACAGCCACCGGGCGGCCTGACCTTGGACCTGCACATCGACATCCGGTGGCTTCTGGACCGGCAAGAGGAACTGCTAGGCAAGGACCTCGCCGTCAGCGACTACTCGGCGCTCGTGGCTGCCGTGGCCCGGCACCGGGTGAATACACCGCACATCGAGGTCGGGGCACCCGACGCCTACTGGCGGGCGGCCGCGCTGCTGGAGCAGATCGTCCTCCTACGGCCGCTGCCGGCGCGCAACGAGTTCTTCGGCTATGGCGTGGCCGTCGCCTACATCCAGGCGTCCGGCGAGACCGTGGACACCACGTACGAGCCGTGGCGGGACCTGATCACCGACATCCGCGCGCTGCGCCTGACCGTCTACGACATCGCCGACCGGCTGCGCTCGATGGCGACCCGATGAGTGAGACCCAGGACGCCGCAAGCTCCGAGGTCACTGAGGTGGCGCAGTTCATGCTGTCGATCGCGGCAGACCTCCGCCGACTCGACCAGCTCACCCTCCACGCCACCGGGCTGCCGAACTGCCTCAACATGGGCCCTCGCATCGAGCAGTGGGCCGACTCGCTGTACACCACCGTCGACCAGGCCGCGCGCTTCGAGCGGTCGCCCAGCCTGGAGCAGCTCCTGCAGGAGTGCCGGGCCCGCCTGCAGCAGACCGGGGTGGCTCGAGGAAACTGAGCGGCTCGCCCACATCAGCTACTACCGGCTCAGTGCTAAGTGCACTGGTGAAGGGGTCGTCGTTCCGCTCTTCAGCGGTGTTCACTCCTGCCTGCCCGCGTAGACGGGTGCTCGTGCTGGGGACGAGGTGTACGCGTTGCATGTCAACCGGCGCGAGGTCTTCGTGGTGAGTCAGCTGCGGGTGATCGACACGGTGAGACGCGACGCTGCGGCGCGGCCCCCGCAACCTGGGAGGACCCTGCGTATCCCGGCACGGCGACTGGTCGATGCTCCGCGCCGGCGGAAGCAAAGGATGCCGTCCAGGGCAGACGTACGCCTCGAGGTGCTCGGCACAGCCCTCTATGCTGACCCGGCAACGACCAAGGGGGAACGGGGTAGTGGTGGACTGGTTCTGGTGGGTTCTCATAGCCTTCTGGACGGGCGGCTTCGCCTGGGCAGCCGACAACATCCGCACCGCGCTGCGCAACCGGCATGAGCGCAGACTGCAGTTGTTGGAGGCGGCGAAACAGGAGCGCTTGGCCGTCGAAGCGGCGAACAAGCCCCCTGAGCCGGTGTGCGGCTGCACGCATCACCTAGCCAAGCACGACAAGCAGGGCCGATGCCACGAACAAGTCGAGGTACCGACGGCCTGGGACGAGAACAAAAAGCCCCTGCGCTACGAGGCCGGCCAGTGCAACTGCCAGCAGTACGTAGGCCCCCAACCCCTGTCGCATGTTTACGCGGAGGATCTGACCGACCTCGCCTGACCGCAGTAAGGGACAGGCCGGCGGCCACACGTTTCACGTCGTGCGGGCTATCGCCGGACGAGCGACACAGCCAGGACCCGGCATGGAAGAGTCACGTGCCCAGGGCCAAGCCGGTGCCGGCGAGACAGCCGTCGATCACGTCCGGCCGGTACTGGAGCGTCTTGAGCTGATGCTTCACCGCGCGGGTGACTTGGCTGAGGCTGGCGGCGGCGAGATTGCCGATGTCGCGCTTGACCAGGGACCACACACCCTCGGTTGGGTTGAGGTCGGGCGCGTAGGTGGGCAGCTGAACGACGGTGAGTCATTCGGCGTTCGCGTCGATAAACTCGCGCAGCGGCTTCGTCAGGTGTAGTCGGACGTTGTCCCAGACCAGCACGATCGGCCCACCCAACTGAATGCGGGCCCGGACGATCAGATCACGGAAGTCGCGTCAGCCAGCCTTTCGGCTGGTCCTTGCGCCCGGTGTACTCCCGGACCGCATAGAACAGCCGGGCCCGCTCACCAGCCCTGTAGCAAGTCATGCCCGCCATCGACACTCGCCCGGAACCGCGGCCGCGCACCCGCACGACCGGCGTGCAGCCCCCGGCGACCCCAGGTCCTGGCAGGCGGCGGAGTCATCGACTGCCCGGCCTCGTCCTCAAAGACGATCCAGGCCCCGTGTTCCGCCGCGATGCTCTTACCCGCGGCCAGGTCTCCTTCTTCCAGACGTCGACCGAGGCGTCGTCCCGCTCGATGGCTCTCCGGGCAGGCTGCTGCCACGACCAGCCATGCCGCTTGTGCAGCAGCCATGTGCCCTCGACCGCGTACGAGACGTGGAACAGGCGACCGATCAGCGTCTTGATCCGAGCCAGGGTCCACCGCTGGTCCGCCCAGCCATGGACGAGTGGTCCTCGCGCCGACTTCCTTTCCGGCCTGGCGATCTGCGTATCACTGAGCCTCGGTCGGCCCGGGGATCCCTTCGACAGGACCCCGGCCTCGCCACGCTCGCGCCACTGGCGACGCCACCGCTCCACCGACCGCTCGCTGACCCGCAGCGCGGCAGCGATCTCCCGATTCTTCTGCCCGCCCTCGAAGCGTTCCACGGCCTGCAGCCGAACCCGCTCCCGGGCGGCCCTCCCGGCGTCGGTCAGCCCGCCGCCCTGCGCGTATCTCACAGACCAGGGCTACCGGAACGGTCCTACCATCGTCATCGAACGGCTCCGACATCACCCAATCAAGTTCAGTAGCCCGAACCATGTGAGCCAGCCGTCCATCAGCTCATCCTGGCACAACTGGTTTGGCGCGCCTGTACGGCGCGCCACACCGGCATCCGCCCCGACCGGCAGGGCGAAAGCCGAAGGCACGAGGAAGCGCACAATCATGACGCAGGCCATGGCCGACATCGCCAGATCCGCCCTTCAGCAGGGGCGCACGGCCATCGCCGGCGTAACCGCCAAGCCGCCGGCCATCATCCGTTCTGCATTTCCAGTTGTCGCCGATGTCTGGATCAGCGGACGGCTCGGCTTCGTTCTTCTCCTGCACCGCAGGCATGACGGTCTCGTGGGCGAAGAGCTGTACTACTCCCTGCGCAGCGAGGATGGCGTCTGGGACCGACCCGACCACGTCAGTGGCGGCATCGTCGGGTGGGACACCCCCGCTGTTGAAGAGGCACTCGCCGGGGCGCCGATGTCCGTGGTCGCCGAATCCGAGTCCCTGGTCCACACCGGACGCGCCCCGGATGCTGGTGACGGCGAGCTGGTCAAGATCTGTGAATTGCTGGTAAGCAGCGACGCCGAGCTTGTCGAGATCGAGTGCTTCTCACCAACCTCTCCAACGGCACCTACGCTCAGATGTCTTCTGGGCAGTACCACCCGGGGCTGCATCGGTCCCTGGTCGCAGGGTTTCGCCCACGCCAGACTCTGCGGGTACTTGCGTCCACCGAGCGTCCAGGCCCCCTGCACCCAGCTGTGGCCCGTGAAGTTGAGGTCGCCGACAGTCACGGACAGGGACACCGAGGAAGGCTCGGCCGACATGGCCGGGCTTCCCGGGCCGGCCGCCAAGCGCGGTCACGCAGTCGCTGACTGGCCCAAGACGCAGGGTTGCTTCGACCGCTCAGCGGAAGGAGTCGGCGATGCGGGGGGCGACGCCGACTGCGACGCGATCGTGCTTGCCGCCGGCGCCTTGATTGCCGTCTACATCGCCTACCGCGACGAGAAACTCGGAGCCGCCATCGTGGTCGGCGCTACCGTGACTACCGTCCTCTACCTGCTGCTCTTCGGCAACTGGGCCCTCAAATCGGGGCCCGTTTCTACAATCTCCGCAGGTCAGGAGGGTAACAGTCGCGGCGGACTGCTACCCGGGCCGTTGTGGGACCAGCCCGCCGCCCCGGAGCCGGGGACGGCGCGCGTCAGCGTCTCCGGGCGGTCGAGGGGGACCGGACGTGGGCTCTTCGAGCGGGTCGACAGGGGAAGGACCAAACGGAAGGCGCTGCCGTGCCTCATGCGTGTAGCAGCGGGATCAATCGTCCTCACCCGTCTCGGCCTGACGGGAGGGGGTTCGGAGGTCATTGTCGATCTCTTCGCTGGATCAGGGGGCCTCGAACTGGGCAGTAAGGCGACCTGTGCGCAGAACTTCGTGAACACCGTGAATAGTCGATTGCCGCAGGTAGAGGCCGGTGCTGACCACTCCTCAAGTGGACATACGGGGCCTCAAGTTGTGGTCCCACGGGCCTGAGCTGTAGTACCCGCATCTATGCTTGGAGGACGTTCCTTCGTGGCGTCTGTCCCGTGCTTCACCACCCGGTGAAGGCCCGGCAGCCCGGCCGGGCTACCTCGGACACCACGGAGGTCCACATGGAAGGCAAGACGCCCGTCGAGGACGGCGACGATCAGGAGGCCGCCGAGCGGCGCCGGGAACGGCGCAGGCTCATCCGGCAGCTCCTGGTCGACTGGTCGCCGGTGCTCGCGGGAGTCGCCAACCTCGTGGTGCAGCACCTCTCCTGACCGGGAGCGGTGGGCGGGGCGTAGCGGCCGTGGCAGCAGTAAGCCCGGTCGGATGACAGACGACCGGGCTCACTGGCTGTATCGCGGAGTGGAGGGCCCTGGACCTGGGGTGGAGCCCGGGAACGGGGCCCTCTGCGTCAAGTTTTACGCGTCATTCCGCGCTTCGATCGTACGGGAAACGACGCCCCGGTCTACAACCTGGGCTACAGACCCCCCTCTCGTGAAGTCGTGCTTCTACTTCTCCGCCGCCCGACAGGGGCCTTCCTCGGCGGCGAGCGCGTCCAGCAGCTGGCGCATCGCGAACAGCGCCGGTCGCGCCCTGGTGATGTGACGGACTCCAGGACGGCCGCCGCCGGATGCAGGACGTCGACCAGGCGGCCGTCCCTGGCGTCGTCCGCTACCTCGTGCAGCGCGGCCCGGAAGGTCGTGGTCCCAGGGGCAGCGGGCCAGCCCCTCGGCGAGCAGTTGCTCGCTCGGGGTTGGGTACCAAGAGCCTGCGTCGTATTCGGCGAGGAGAGCCTGGGCGTCCTGCTCCAGTGCCCTGGTCATGGCGGTGGTGGTCACAGTCGGTCCAACGCGGTCCGGTCGCCAGGGTGGCAGGGCCGTCGCGCCGACTTGGCTGAAAAATCGTGGCCTGATCGTGTGCATGGAGCACCACCCCTCCCCGGACCTCGTGTAGCTCCAGGCGGACTGGCACCGCACGTACGCGGCGCTCGCCGAGCCGCGACCGCAACGCATCCACCTCGTCGACCGCCGCCTGCTCGCGGACTGGGCCGCAGGCGCGGCCGCTGTGGGCGCTGCGCGCGGTGCTGCCACCGCGCCGTCCGTCATCCTTGTCCTGGCCAGATCGCTACCGGCACGACTGCGATGCTGTCGGGTCCGTACGGCCAGCAGGCACTGACGCCAGCAGACGAATGCATTGATCGCTGCTTACTGATCGTTTCAGAATGTCGTCCTGCCGAGATGCTGGCGGCCCATGGAACAATCCCTTCAGCACGGGCTCTGGGGGGATGACGCCGTATGGAACGGGTGGGGGCTGCACGGGAGCTCGTGCTTGGTTACGTCCAGGCTCTGAACGCGGTTGACGAGGCCATGAGGGCGGCGATCCCCTCGCTTGAGCGACTCGTAGATGTACTCGGCCTGGTCCGTTCGCGCGGGATCATCAGCAGGAGTGGGCACGTCGGCACCTACTCCTACGAGGTTCATGGGGCAGGGTGCCGGTTCGTGTGCGACAACGGCGCTGAGGTCGATGTGGACTTCGCAGCCGATGGGAGTGAAATCTTCGACCTCTGGCGGCTGCGCTGGTATGGGCTGAGCCTGCCGGAGCCTATTGACGTAACGGATGAGGACCTGCGGGCCGCGGTGCGGTCCTTGCACCCGCTTCTGACCGAGGTGCGGCCGGGGTGGTTCAGCGTAGCCAGCTGATCGCTTCAGGATGAGGTGCGCAGGCGGCGCAGGCATATGAGGCTGCAGGCCAGTTCGAGCAGGCGGACCTGGTCGTTGAGATCGCGGCGGACACGGCGCGGGAGCGGGGGGTTTGGCGCCACCCGGTCCGGCTCATACGGCTGCGCCAGGACATGGCACCCGGGGATGCGCCGACCTTCGGCGAGGGCATGGTGCCCTCGGCGTGAAGCGGTGCCCTCAGCGGTTAGTCGAGGAGGGCGGTGTCGGGGCGGCAATGTGCGCATGCGGGGACCTGCTGGCGCAGTGCCTCCAGGGCCTGGGCGCGTGTGGCCGGGTGGCACCGGCCGCTCTTCGCGGCCGCCCAGCAGTCGCCGGTGTGCACCCGGTCGACGTTCTTCCGGTTGAGGCCGTACTGGATCAGCCAGTCAGGATCAGGGGGTCGGGCGGCCAGGTCGCGCTGCCGTTCCTCCTCGCGGCGTTCTTCCTCGGCGATCCACCGGCGGGTGCGTTCCAGGTCACGGACCTGCACGCGCTCCAGGAAGCGGAGCAGCGTCAGGCGCGCCGGAGCTGAACCGGCCGCACGTTCGATTTTAGGATGGCGGGTGACCGGTCAACGACCGGCCAGTGTCTGATCTCTCGCAGCGAAGGTTGAGCATTATCAGCGAAGTCTGGTGACCGCTAGGTTTTCTCAGCGAAGGTTGAGCGGCCGCTGAGGCCGGGGTGTCCGGAGAGACGGTGAGAGGACCCGTTAACACGCGTACGGCGATCAAGCGCTCAGCGCCTTCGACCTGGACTTTCTCGATGGCGGACAATGCTGCCGCACCGCATCGAGGCCGGATGGAACGTCAGGTTCGAGGCTGTGACGTCGCACCGTCCCTTGCTTCCGTCCCGCTCCTGGCCCTTCATGTCAACAACCTCAAGGAGACTCCGGCGAGCGGCCGTTGTCGAAGATGACCCCGTGCTCGCCCACGCTCACCGGGACATTGACCCACTGGGCCTTGCCGTCGACGGACGAGGCGTACTGGCAGCGGTGACCGGTGTCTTGGCCATATGCGACGAGTTCGAGGTCCGGCACCTTTCCGCAGCGTAGGTGCTTGCTGACCCCGTTGTACTCCTTCCAGAACTCGCCGTAGACAGACTTCGCCGTCAGCGGGGCCTGGCCCGCATTGGTGATTTCGTACGGTTTCAAGTCACCGGCCGGCTCGTCGAAACGGACGGACCAGGGGACCTTCACGCCGTTGTAGGTGACCATGCACCGTGTGGTCACACCCGGCTCCTCACTCACCTTGTCGCCCTTGCACGTGGCGCTGGTCTTCCCCGGCATCCCGGCCATGGCCACGGTCTGTTTACGCATCGTCCACAGCACCCGTTCGGTGAACGCGGCGTCGTCGGTGGGTTCCGGCGGCAGAGCGCCGAGTAGCGTCTTCACCGTCAGGAGTCCAGGCTCAGCCGAGGTGATCGCGATGGGAAGTTCCTTGCCGCTCTTCGGCGGCGCAGTGTCCGCAGGGCGGGAGGCGTTGTCATGCGATCCTGACCCGCCGCAGCCTGCGGTGACGAGAGCGATCACGGCTATGCCCAGGAGAGTTCTACCGATGCGCATGCAGCCTAACTCTAGCCAGACGCGCAGCCGGTCGAGACGGTCACAGTGAACAACTTCGGCAAGCTTTGGCGCTGCACCGAACGCCGGAGAATGGCCATCGAGTACTTCCTCGCCCTGGCCAGCACCATCATCACAGTTCGCTGCCTGATCCGACGCGCCTGGACCCGCCACCGCTGGAACATCCTCCCCGAAGCCCGCGTATTCGATGGCCTACTGGCGGACGCCCTAAGCCAGGAGCGCTCACTCAACCTTCGCTGAGAATCGCTCAACCTTCACTGCGACAGGTCAAGTCGCGTCAGGCCCTCGCGACGCTGAAACCCTGACGCGTTTCGATCGAAGGAGCAGGCTCACCCGATCGAGAAGTCGGCGAACTCGATGTCGCTGAAGGCGATGTGCAGGCCGTGGGCGTGGCGGCCCCATTCGCGAAAGTAGGCGTGTCCCAGCGCGCGGGCCAGGATCACCGTCTGCTGCTGCTCGCCCGCGCCGGCATCCCGAGCTGCGAACAGCTCCCGGGCTACCTCTCCCGGGCTACCTCTCCCGGCAGACCCTGGGTGATCCACCGCACCCGCGGATCGTCCGAGGACCCTGCCGCAGCAGCGAACCCGAATCGCGCCCTGGTGTGAAAGACGAAGCCTTCCGCCTCGGCCAGGGCACGCCGACGGGCCCGTATGCGGGGCTGCCACCGGGACAGGACCGCTTCCTCGATCGCCCGGACCTGCATCGGACCCGGCGGACGACGTGCTCCGGGCTTGTTCGTCACCCACCGCTGCACAGTGCGCTGCGACACCCCCAGCACGGTGGCTACCCTCCGGGCGGAACCTTGGTGCGCCGCCAGTAAAAACCGCAGGCGGGCCCTGGTGCTTGAGGGAACGGGCCGCGTGCGCAACGCACGCTCCAGTCCCTCTTCGATCTGTCCCACGTCCGCCTCTCCAAGCGGCCAGCTGACAGGGCCGGCACCCCGCCGTCCGTAGGGTGGTTCTCTCACACCACCGCCCTGCACAGGCTACGAGTCTTGGGGGTGCCCGGCCCGGCTACGTCTACTACAGGGCTGACTCCACCGGAGTGGCTCTTGGGGGCAGCAACCGCGCCTCGGGTGCCCGCCTCGCGTGACTTCCGGCGTTGCCCGTCGCGCACGCGTACGGATTGCGTCATGTAAGCGTACGGATTGCGTACGTACTCCGTCCCGATCACCGAAGCTATCCCCAGCGCATGCCGATGGCGGAGAGCTGTTCGATCCGTTCCGGTGAGAGCGTTGCGACCCTGGACCGCTGGTTGCTCACCCACGCTCCTAGCCGTACGTGGTGTTCCTCCGCCCCCTGCTCGCGGTCGCGGCCACCGCCCGTGCCGCCTGCGGCGGTGATCGTTTCGATGTGTTTCCTGGGTACGCGGAGGTGTCCCTCGCGTTGGTAGAACTGGCGGGCGGCCGTGTAGTTCATGGCCCACTTGTCGGCCTGGCTCCGGCGCGGCGTGGGTTTCTCGTCCTCGGCCGCGGGCTCGATACCCAGGATGTGCTCGCACATCCACTGCTGCACGGTCGTGAGCTTGTCCCAGCCGAGGCGGACCGAGCGTACCCACCGGCCGAGGTCTTCGCCTTGGTGCACGACGGTGCCCGGCGACGTGGGCAGTTCGCCGCCGGCTTCCAGGTGCTGCCGGGTGAGGTGGAAGCAGCGTTGCCATTCCACTGGCCAGGCCGGGCACCAGGCCGGGTCGATGTCCTCGAGCTGTTCGCGCCGCTCCTGCGACAAGGCGCCGGCCGCCGAGCTCACCGGCAGTCCTTCGGCACGCCGCTGCTCGATGTCGGCGGCCTTGCGGGCGGCGGCCCTGGCGTTCTTCAGAAACAGCCCCACCCGGTACCCCTTGTAGGTGGCGTGCAGCGGCGCCAGGAGGTGGCCCGCCTCCGCTGCCCACCCGCGCGCCGCCGCGAGACCTTCCTCCCACGCGACGTCGAAGTGCGACCACACCATGCCCAGCTTCTCCAGCTGCGCGATGCGCTCGGCGTCCATAGCCCCGCGGGCGTAGAAGCGGCGAGCGTCGGCGATCCATTGCCCCAGTGGGAACCCGACGAGCGCGGCCGGCCACCCCTCGGCCTCCACCGCCTGGTCGTGGCCGCCGGGCACCCGGTAGGTGAACGGCACCTTCAGGTCGCTGTGTTCGCGGGCGTAGATGACGGCGGCTTCGATGCCGCGTCGCCAGTGCTGGTGTTCGGGGTTGAGGACGCGGAGGTTGATGAACGCGGCCAACTGCGCGGGGTCACGGGGGGTGGAAAACTTCAGCAGCTGCCGGGCCGGCACGGACAGTCGGTCGCTCCCGGCTTCCTCGCCCTCTTCGCTGCTCGAGCGGGTCTGTACGCCTCTGACGCTGCTGCGGGCCTGGGGCTCGGCGAGCTTGCTCCACCACCCGCGTGTCGTGCGCTCTGAGGGCTTCCAGCAGCTTCGCCAGGCCGCCGTAGGCCCGGGAGGTGAGCATGTTGTCGGCAGTCTCTCCGGGCCCGAGCAGGACCGGCACGACCAGCGAGGCGATCTTGCCGTCGCCGGGTTGTACCCGCAGCGCTCGCCCGACGGCTTGGACGAGGTCCGGCATGGAGCCGCGTACGTCCGCGAAGTACACGGAGTCACAGTGGGATGTATCAACGCCTTCGCCGAGCACGCGAACGGAGCCGAGGAACGTCTTCTCCACGACCGTGCCGTCCGCGGCGATCCCGGCCGCGAACTCACCGAGCACTCGACGCCGGTGGCCCGGCCGGTGGTCGCCGCACAGCCAGTTCGTCCAGATGGTGCGCGGGTACAGCTCGGGCTCGGCGGCGTGCAGCCGCTCGGCGACGTCGGGGAGGCCAGCCGCGAAGGCTTCGGCTTCTTTGACGACGTGGTGGAAGACGAGCGTGCGCCGGAAGTTCTCCTCGGAGGACGCCTTCAGCAGGGCAGTCTGCAAAGCGGCCAGCCGAGCCCCGCGGACCTCGTCCGAACGCGCTTCAACGCCCAGGAGTTGTGCGGCTTGGAGCTGGGTGTCGGTGATGTCCAGGCATACGACCTGGTAGGGGGCGCAGATGCCTCGGTCGATCGCCTCGGACAGGGTGAGGGTGTAGCAGCGCGCACCGAACTGGCCGTCCGGATCGTCCTCCATCGAGGCGACCAGCTCACCCGGCGCGCCCTGCTCGGCCTCCTCGTCGAGCTGCCACAGCCGGGGTGTGGCAGTCATGTACAGCCGGCGCAGGGCGGGGATGCGGGTGTTGTCGTGGACGACCGCCCACGGCTTCCCGATCCGACCCGAACACCGGTGGGCTTCGTCCACGACGATCAGCGACCACCCTGGAAGGCCGGCGGCGTGTGCGCGCTCGAGCGTGCCGAGCCCGAGGGAGGCGTAGGTGGCGAACACGGTGACCTTGTCGAGCGGTCGCACCCAGTCGACCAGCTCGCCCACGTCCGTGGTGTTCGGGAAGGACGCCTCCTCGCCCCGCAGGGACGAAACCCCGATCATCGGGCCTGTGCGGCCGCCCGCGCGCCACGCGGCCTCGGTCTGGGCGAGCAGATCCAGGGAGGGCACGAGGACCAGCACGCGGCCCGCACCAAGCTCCTCAGCGCTCCGGGTGGCCACCAAAGTCTTGCCCGAGCCGGTCGCCATGACCACCTGAGTGCGCAGCCCCCGCTCCGGCACAGTAGATCTTGCAGGCCATTCGAGCATCCGAAGTACCGCGTCCACGGCTTCTCGCTGATGAGGACGAAGCTCCTTCACCGCCATTTCAGTCCACCCTCTCCCGCGAGCCGGACGACGGCACGCCACACCAAGACACAACCAACTGCCCACTTAAGAAGGGTCCCTGGTCCACGGCACCTACACTGCGACACCGGAACCACGCCCCGATGCTGGACACAGATGCCCACCTTTAAACAGGTCACAGAACTCGCACAGAACTCATAATGATGGAGCCATCCAGTTCCAGAGCCTATCGCAACTAAAGAATGAAGCAGACATACAAGGAATCAGCACAGACACCAGGGGTACTCCTCGCCTACCACTGTCCACCCTGCGGGAGAGAGCCATGACACAGACCACTGAGAACGGCGAAAGAAACCGGTTCTGCAAGGCGTGCGGCACGCCGGCCGAGGACGGAAAACTGTGCAACCACTGCGGCGCCGTCCTGGACCTTCCCGACGACGCAGGCCTGGTCGAGGACCAAGGCGTAGCAGTGCGCCGCGACTTCGAAGAACGCACCCAGCAGTAAGCATGAGAAGCAGCCGGAGAGCCAACCCGATCAACTCCGTTGAACAGCGTGCACTGGGGTACACGGGCCGGCATGGCATCCAAGACTGATCGCGTTAAGTCCTTGCGGGCCGTGCGGCAGCTGCGCCGGGTCCGCACCTTCTACGCAGGTGGCGTCCTGCTCTGGGCGGTACTGACCGCCTGGACCGCCTGGCAGTCGCCCGGCAGCCGGCAGATGTGGGTGTCCGCCCTCCTCCTGGCAGTCTTCAGCGGCCTCCTGCTCGCAGCCTCCCTGTGGCTGCAGCGCCTCCAGGCCACAAGCGAGCGACGTCCCGCGCACCACGCCGCACCACGGAAGGCGACTGCAACACGCCACGCGCACGCCTGATGCACCGCGAGACCGTCCCTTTCCGGCCCTCTCCCAAGGGTGGGGAGGCAAGGAGCGGCCAGGGGGTAGGCGAGTAGGTATGGATGGCACACGACTTCGACAGGATGATCGGAGCTCACAGGAAACCCGCGCCCGCGGAACGATGCGGATGTGGCGATGGGCCAGGTGGGCGGCACTTGTTCTCGCGGTCAGCTGGGCTGTGAACGGGACCGTCAATCTCATCCAGGGCGAGCAGGGCCGGGACCTGTGGTGGCCTATGGCCAGTACCGTCATCTGGGCAGCGCTGACCATATACGGCTTCAGGACCTACCGCCGGATCAGGACAACGACCCTGCCAGGCATCACCGGCCGTTCGTCCGCCTGACCACCTCGGCCAGCCAAGCCAGTTGCGCAGTGGCACAAGGGCTCAGACTTATGGAGCCCGCTCCCGCGCCGCGCTTCCCTGCTGAACGACCGCCGGTCCAAGTGCTGCGCCACCGAGGTAACGACCTCCGGTACCGCCATACGCGGGGGCCCGCAGCCAGTGGGGACGCGGTGCACGCCGAGGCCCTGTATGCGGCGGTCCCTCTTGAGAACAACGAACCGCGGCACCCCCTCTCCTCGCTGCCCGGGCCGCAGGCCCGTTGGCCGCACCGCGCAGCGGGGCCGGCCTTCGGGACGCGGAGCGCCCCGGGGTGGCTGGAGCGCAGCGTAAGCCGCCCCCGAGGGGCCGCAGGCCCCGCGCTCCGGGAGCGCAGCGGACGGAGCGTCACCGGCCTTGCGCAGCAAGGCCGGTGGACTGCCCGGCACAGCCGGGCAGGAGCGCTCGCGCCGCGGGGGGGCGCGAACCCCCACACTCCACACGGATCACCCACCAGTTG
>NZ_JBFAMH010000049.1:0-22264 GCF_040656475.1 Streptomyces sp. NPDC049915 | reverse complement strand
ACGCCAACCTGGCCCGTACACGCTTCACTTCGTATGCATCCACACATCCAACGTGCCCAGGAACAACCCGAACCAGAAGACCTAACGGAGTCCTATTAGGAGGCCATGAACGTGAACGCGGCGACCAAGCGCCCCGTGTCGGGGACGAACTCCATCAGGTCGAGCCCGGTCGTGGTCAGGCACGACGGCGAGAGGCTTGCTGCGGGGGCGCTGGGCCGCTCCCGGTGCCGCTGAGTCCCAACCAGTACCCGTGCCCGTAGGCGGCCGCCCCAGACGGGGGCAGGGGCGGCCGCCGGTCTCATGCGGGCCTGTGTCCCCGGGGTAGGGGAGCTGACAGCCGCGTGCCGACTGCGATGCGGTCGTTGCCCGACAGCGTGACAATGGCGCGCAGCAGGATCTGCAGTCGCCGCTCCTCGAGGTCTTGGGCGGCGGAGAGGGTGAACAGCCCGATGGGCAGCAGCGACAGGACCAGGCCGAGGAACGTGCGGTCGTCCTCGTCGAGGCCAAGGGTGTAGAGGCGGCCCATCATGTTGTCCCAGCGGCAGACGGGGCGGCCGTCAGCGCCCTCAAACAACATGCGCCCCTGTCTGGCCATACGGCCGGGCAGGGGCGCTTTCGTCATGTCCGGATGTTCAGCGCGCGGCGGGCACGGTTGATCACGTTCTGCGCGTCGGCCCCATACACCGCCGACTCGCTCAGCGTGTGCCACACCCGCCGGTACGTGGCTACCGAGTCGGCGTCGTCCAGCCACAGCTCGGCGTGCCAGTCCTCCACCACGACACGGCGTTCGTCGTAGATCCAGAACCCGTTACCGGGGTAGATCTTCAGCGAGGCGGAGAACGGAACGATGCCGAGCTCCACCGTGTCCAGGCCGATGACCCCGGCCAGGCGGTCCAGCTGCGCCGCCAACACCGCGGGTGGGCACACCAGGGCGTACAGCGCCCCCTCCCACATCGTGATCCGGTACTTGCGGCCCGGCTCGTACAACCCTGCCTGACGCTGGATTCGGGCGCGTACAGCGTCCTCCGTGTCCCTCGGCGACTGCATCAGGTTGGCGTGCCTGGCGAGGACGTGCCGGGCGTAGTCCGCGGTCTGGAGCATGCCGGGCACGAGGACGTTCTCCCAGATGGTCAGCACCCTGGTGCGGTCGTGCTCGGCCGTGATGGCTTCCTGTACGGGTCGGTGGCCAGACGCCAGCTGCCGGCGCCATGAGCGGATGTGTGACTCGAACCCGCGCAGCTGGGCGAGGAGGCCGGGGTAGGCGTCGGGCTGGCCGGTGGCCTCGGCCCACGCCTGGAGTTCCTCGGCGGTCGCGGTCTGCCGGCCGTTCTCCAGCTTGCTGACCTTGGACTTGGTCCAGCCGCCGCCGAGGCGCTGCGCGAGTTGCTCTCCGGTGAGCCGACCGCCAGGGGCGCTGAGCCTCAGCTGTCGAAGAGCCAGGCCCAACGCCTCGCGTGCCTGCTGGTAGTCAGTGCTCACCGGACCTCACGTCACGTGCTGGCGTCGAACTTCGCGTACGGAACCGCATAGTGCCAGGCCGCGTCCCGGGCCTGGCAGTAGCGGTTCACCGCGGCCGGCTCGGTGATGACTTCCGCGCCGCTCAGCTTGTCGTCCTCGTCGAAGAGGAGCCGAGCCACAAGCCGGGAGTCGAACAGCCAGAAGTCTTCGGCGGGCAGGTGCAGCTGTTCGGCCTGGGCGCGGGACAGGTTGCGGATGTCCTCACCGACGGCGCAGTTGCGCGCGGCGTTGCTGCGCAGGTAGAGCTGGCCGGGGGTGGCCGGGTTGTCGACCAGGCGCACGCGTTCGAAGCGCTTCCCCGCGTCAGTCTGGGCGCGGACGTTGCGGCACCACTCGTCGTCGTAGTCCCAGTCGATTCGCTGGCCCTTGGCGAATTGGGCCCACTCCTCGGTCTGCTCGTCGCTGGCGTACCGCCGGCGGGTCTCCAGACGCCAGGCGGTGTGCTTGAAGGTGGTGAACAGCTGGTCGAACTCCTCGGCCGCGTTGATGAGCCGCGGCGACTCATCCCGAGGGCCGAAGTCGACCAGCGTGTTGCGCGGCACCACGATCGCCACCTCCCCGTGGTCCAGGTGCTGCAGCTGCGCGAGGTCTTTCTGGTCCGTGAGGGGCGGCCCGTGGACGATGACCTCCCCGCTGTCGAGGTCCTCGTGGACGGTGGGGCAGCCTCCGCCCCCTGAGCCGGTGCCGTTGAACCGAAGCCGTCGCATGGGTGTCCCCTCCTGGTGGGTGCCGCTGATGCGCGTCCAGCCTCCCCGAGGCCGACGCCGCGGACACCACCGTTCCGCTGCCTGCATGGGAAACATTGCGCAACTCTGGCAGGTAGTCAAGAAACTTCGCGAAACCTAGCAGGCGGTGGGCAACTCCTCGCTCCTACCTTCCTGTTCATGGACGCAACCACAGACGTCGACCCCTTCGCCGCGGTGGAGTCGCTGCGGGCGGCGCTGGACGGGGCCGGGATCGTGCTGCCGTCGTTGGCGGTGGACCCGGCCGCGCCGAGCCTCCCCTTGGTGGACCTCGGCCGCGTCCGCGCTGACGTGGCGCTGCGCCTCGCGCACGCCCTCCAGAGAGGAGAGGCCGCCGCATGAGTACCACCACTCAGGAGATCCCGAAGGAAGTGCTGCGCCTTCTGGAGGTGCCCGCGCCGGACGACCAGTGCGAGGCGCAGCTGCGCGGCGCGGCCTGCGTGTGGGATGGCACGCCGCTCACGGCAGAGACCGCGGTCGAGCTCGGCGAGCGCCGGCACCGCCACCTTCACGGGCACTTCAGCACGTTCCCCCGCGGCTGCGTGTCGTGTGTCGCTGACCGTGCACACCGTGCGGTGCTCGATCACTGCCGGATGTGCGAGCAGTGCGTGGAGGACGGGGCCATCTGCATGGTTGGCCGCGTTCTGTACCGGCTCGTGCGGGAAGGGTGGCGGGCGTGAGCAAGAGCGCGAAGGCCGACGTACAGGCGGAGCTGGCTGCCTGCCGCGCCGCCGGCTACTGCGGCGAGTTGGACCCCGGCGGGCGCATCTCGTGCACCCGCCGGCCGAACCACGACGGCGACCACGTGAACCACTACCGCGGCCGGAACCGCCCGACGGACACCGAGGGCTACCGCTGGAGTCCGAGCGGTAGCCCGCTGCGCCGGCCGCCTGAGAGCAGCGTCCCATGAAGACCGGCGGCCGTCCCTGCCCCCGTCGGGGGCGGCCGTCCTCGATCCTCCGGAAGGCCCTTCCCTTACGTCGTGGGGGGTACGCGGGTCATGGAGGAAGAGCGGCCCGCCCGACGGCGATGAAGGGCGGGCCGCTCATCAGACGCCCGCTCGTCGTCTGCACCCCCGTCCGCGAGGACGAGACGGCGAGCGGGGTTGCTTGAGTTAGCTGCTCGTACCGTTCGGCCTACCGAGGACGGCCTGCACGTTGCCGCCGTAGTGGTGGATCGCCTGGCGGAGCGGGTCGAGCACCACCTGGCCGAACTCTCGTCCCGCGAGATGAAGCTGGATGATGATCGGCCCGTCCCCGCGCGCGGGCGCAGCGCCCGCCGGCTCCCCGGCGTACCGGCGCCCGCCGCCACGGGGCGCGGTCAGCATCGACGCCCACGGCGCGCGGGCCTCGAGGGTCTTACGGCGGGAGTCGGGGCCGGACCACACGCGGGAGCCGACCGGAAGGTCCAGCAGCTCCGACTCCTGCTCGCCCACCCACGTCAGCCCGCCACGCACGCCACCGGACGCGGCCGCGCCGACGTCCATGACCCGCTCGACTTCGCCGTGCTGGCCCTGCTGGTCCAGCTCAGTGGACGGCCCCCGCGCTGGGATCGTGTCCCGACAAGCAAGAGGACGACAGGGTCAGGGCTTCCACGGGCGGAGCATGGCCGCGATCCCGGCAGCAGTGCCACGCCGGCTATACAACTCGTGAGCGAATGCGGTCAGTTGCTCGCGGGTCGGGTGCTCCGGGATGTTGCTGGCTCCGAGGTACATGACGGCGACCGCGCAAGCGACGGTCAGGTTTGAATGCCCCAGCCAGCGGAAGAGACCCAAGGTGTGCACCAGGGCCGCAGCGCGTGCGTACGAGCTACCCCCCGCCGACGCGGGGACGACACGTTGACCGGCTGCTGGGCCCAGGTCAGCGAGCTATCCCCGCGTGGCGCAGGGACGACGACGCGGCGAGGGTGCGCCGGTCGTGAAAGACCGAGCTACCCCCGCGGGCGCGGGGACGACCGGACTGCGTTCCGTCTTCAAACGGTTCTTGCCCAGAGCAGGAATGACGCGAGTGTGACCGCTGCTTCGTAGGAGGTGGCGGTCTTCTCGTATCGGGTTGCGATGCCACGAGAGCCTTTGAGCCGGTTGAAGCAGCATTCGACGATGTTGCGTTGGCGGTAGATCTGCTGGTCGAACGTTGGTGGTCGGCCGCCGCGGCGGCCGCGGTTGTGCCGGTGTCGCTGCTGGTCTGTCTTTTCTGGGATGGTGTGCCCGATGCCGCGTTTGCGCAGGTAGGCGCGGAAGCCGCGGGAGCTGTAGGCCTTGTCGTCGATGACCTGGTCAGGCCGGCAGCGGGGTCGGCCCAGGCCGGTGCGCGGGACCCGGATGCGTTCCAGAAGAGGTCGTGCGCAGATGTTGTCGTGACGTTGGCCGGGTGTCACCAGGACGGCGAGCGGGCGCCCCTTGCCGTCGCAGGCGAGATGTATTTTGGTCGTCAGTCCGCCTCGGGATCGGCCGAGGGCGTGATCGTCCGGTTCGTCCGGCCTGTTGATCCCCCTTTTGGGCCGGTGGCGGCGGCGTGCTGGTGGGCGCGGACGATGGTGGAGTCGATCTGGACGAGCCAGTCGATATCGCCGGCCGCGTCCGCACGGGCTTGGATCTGCTGGAGGGCTCGGGTGAACACGCCGTCCAGGGCGTAGCGGCGGAAGCGTGTGTAGACGGTCTGCCAGGGGCCGTAGCGTTCCGGCAGGTCCCGCCAGGAGATCCCGGTCCGGATTTCTGCGGGGACCTTGAAGAGGCGGCCGCAGGCGAACGCGAGGGCATTGTCCGCGGCACTCTCATACGCGTGATCGACACCGCGGGTTACCTCGAAGCACCCGAGTCCGAGGAAGCCGTAGCTGCGGCCGCTCTTGTCGCCGCGCAGTGCCCTGGGGGTGAGCCTGCCGATCCCATTTACGGGACGGAAGAGCCTCTTCCTGATCTCATGGGCCTGCGCGATCTCGCTCTCCATGCCCTCGGCCGGCTGGTGACGACGTAGGCGTGGCCGTTGGTGGCCGTGTTGAGGATGTCTCCGCGGTGAAGTTCACCGGCGACCACCCAGGTGTGGGTGGTGTCGTTCCAGAAGGGATGGTTGGACGTGGTGTGTAGGGTGGCGGTCTTGCCGCCCTTCGTGCGGACGGTCAGGTCGAGCAGGTCGCGGTCGTGGTTGATCCACACATGCTGAACCTCCCGGGTGCCTTGCTGCTTACCCGTCTCGGGGCTGGCCGACTTGACTACCAGCCCCGCGAGAACAGCGAAAGTCGAGTTCCACATACCGCACTCAAAATGAGGAAGCCCCGCTCGATGTGGTCGAGCGGGGCTTCCGTGGGGTGGAGCGAGTAGACGAATCGCGTCAGTGCTCCCGGCCCTGACTCTCCGTCACCTCATTGTCAATCAGGTGTTCCATTGCCGCAACCAGAAATTCGCCGTACCCATAGGCGGCGCCCTGCCTTTCCAGTTCGTCATAAACGTAGGCTGGGACAGGGTGAGCAGAATTCAGGAGACTGCGAACGACAATGCGGAGTGCCAGTTCCGGACAGACATTGTCGGCAATTCCATCCCACGCGACCAGAAACTCAGAGTCCGAAACCTCTTGCCGGACGAGACCGCCGACCGAGGCCGTTTTGTCGATCCACTGTCTCACCGGAGCAGGAAGCGGATCATGCTGACAGGCCGGAATGACGTCGAGTTGGGATCCGGAATTCTCGGCCAGCCAACTCCGAGCGATGTCCGCTACTTTGAGAAGCCATTCCCTGCCGTCCCTTCCGAAAAGGCCGGCTGGCCTTCCGGAAGGGACGCAGGCGTCCCAGAGGGTGCCCAGAGATTCCGCTGAAAGCTCTGAGCGGAGCATTCTCTGGGTGTCCTCGAGCAGCAGGGACACCTTCTTCGCTCGCAGCTCGCCGAGTTCGCTGATCCAGGTGTGAATCAGACCCTCAGGTGTTTTCGCGTAGAAGCGCCAATCCTGATGAAATTCGCCAGCGAGTCGAGTGATGCCGAAATCGAACTCGGCTACATTGAGAATTTCATCGGTCATGGCTTCCGGTGCCCCATGTTTCATGTTGGAATCTGACTATTTAGGGATGACGGTGTCGACGATGAACCCCATCGGGTGCCCCTTCATCCGTCGAAGGATCACCGTATACCCGTTTCCGGTCGGTGTGCCGACCAGATTCCCGTTACTGTCGCGGGTGTACGACGTTCCCAGGGAACTCCCCTTGGGGCCGTAGAAGCCCTGGTACGGAGGAGACTTCGTTTCTCCGGTCTTGAACCACTTCTGCAGCTGGCTCTTCTGCCCGCCGGCGGTGATCTTCTTGATCACCTCGTCCGCGATCGCCTGTGCGTCGCCCTGGTCGTGGAAGACCGAGTTGATGCCCTTCTGGTCCACAAGATCCCCGAGCCTGTTACCTGGCCTCACATGGTGACTGAGCGTGTGGGCGAATTGGGGATACTGAGCCTCGTCCGCGTCCAAGTCATTGCAGTTGTGGACCAGGACCGGCGTGGCTCCCGCCAGCACATAGTACGTGTGGAGTTGCTGGACGGTGAGGTTCCAGCGGTCTGCGTCACCAGGGGTGATCCGGGTGGTGACTACGTAGACGTGGCCGTTACTGGACGTGTTGAGGGCGTCGCCGCGGTGAAGTTTGCCAGCGGCGACCCAGCGGTGCGTGGTGTCGTTCCAGAAGGGATGGTTGGACGTGGTGTGGAGGGTGGCGGTCTTGCCGCCCTTCGTGCGGACGGTCAGGTCGAGCAGGTCGCGGTCGTGGTTGATCCATACATGCTGGACCTCCCGGGTGCCTTGCTGCTTACCCGTCTCGGGGCTGGCCGACTTGACCTTGTCGCCGGTCTTGATCTTTCCGATCGCCTTGGCCTTGCCGTCTCCCATCAGGACCTTGGTCTCGGGGGAGAAGCTGCACTTGTCGCCGGAGTTCGGCGCCTTGAGGCCACTGCGCTCACTTTCGGCGGCGACCTTGGAGGTTCCTCCGGCCGACCTCGGCGAGGCGGAGCTGACCGACTTGGCCGCGGACGAACCCGCTGCCCCTTCCTCGCCCGCAGCCGACTCGACCGCGAGTGCGCCTCCGCCCGCTGTGGCTGCGACGCCGGCGCCGATGAGGGCTGAACCGCCCTCCGCGATAGCGGCTGTGATGCCGCCGGCGAGTGCGCCTCCGGCGCCTCCCATCGCGACGCCTTCGAGCATGGCGCCGCCGATGGCACCGATGCAGACGCCGGCGGTGGCGACGACACAGACGGCCGCACCGACGACTGCCAGGGCGACGAGAGTTCCGACGATGGCGGTCTTGTGCTTCTTGATGAACGCGGACGCGGCCTTCTTGGCCTTCTTCAGCGCACCACCGATCGCCTTGCTGGCTTTCCTGAGCTGTGTGACGGCGTGATGGTAGTGCTGTTTCGCGCTCTTGATCGCATGGTGCACGATCTGCCGGGCACGGTGGTAGTAGTGCTTGGCGTAGTGGTAGAGGGTGGGATGGTGGTCGCGGATGTAATGGGCGGCCTTCCTGGCGTAGTGCTTGGCGACCTTCTTGATCGCGGCCTTCAGTCCGTGCTTCTTCACCTGCTTCACGAAGTTCTTGACGTGCTTGACGGCCGACTTCAGGTGACGGCGCAGGCTGGAGTGGTGCCAGGCGTGGGATGCCTTCTTCTTGATGGACTTCACCGCGCCCCACAGCGACCAGTGGCCGGTGGGGTCGGTGTTGGTCAGCGGGTTGTCGTCGCCGTAGGCGAAGCGGTCCGCGGCGACCGAGTCCGGGATGGGGCTGTTGGCGACGGTGTCCCGGGAGGAGAACTGGCCGATGTTGGGGTTGTACCAACGGGCGGCCATGTCGACCTGGGAGGTGTCCGGGTCGGTCCACTCGGACTGGTAGCCCAGGGCCCCGACCATGCTCTGCGTGGCGAGGACCTTGCCGAACGGGTCGTAGGTGGTCGATCCGGTCAGCGCCGTGCCGGCGTCGGTGAACTGGCCGACCACGTCGTCGTGCACGTCGGTCATGGCCAGCACCTTGGTGCCGCCTGCGTTGATGCCGATCAGTGCGCCATCGGGGTCGCGACTGTAGGTGGTGGCGCCGTCGGAGGCCAGATCGTTGGCGATACCGGTGTAGGAGAAGGTCTGGTTGGCGCCCCCGCCTCCGGCGGTGACCATCCGGTCCAGTCCGTCGTACGCGTACGTCTTCACACCGGAGGTGATCACCCGGTTGAAGGCGTCCGCCGTGGTGCTGGTGGTCTGGCTCTGTGCGTCGACGACGGAGCGCAGGGTGCCACGGGCGGTGTAGCTGTAGGTGCTGTGGCTGTCCGACATCAGTTCGTTGCGGGCGTTGTACGTGTAGGTGTCCGCGCCGACTCTGGTGCGGTTGCCCGCGTTGTCGTAGCCGTAGGTGGTCGTGGTGGTGCCGTTGTTCCAGGAGGAGAGCCGGTCGGCCCAGTCGTAGGTGTAGGTGTTGGTCGCGGCCCCCGAGAATCCCGTGGTGGTCTTGGAGGTCTCGTTGTCGTTCAGGTCGTAGCCGTAGGTGACCGATGCCTCGGTCCCGCCCGCCGGCTTGGTGAGGGTGTCGCTGGTGAGCCGGTGCGCCCAGTCGTACTGCAGGGTGCGGTTCGCCTTGCCGGTCCCGTACGAGATGGACGACGGCAGCGACATCGTGTTGTAGCTGACAGTGGCGGTGGACCCGGTGGCGGCGTCAGCGATGGTCTTCAGCCGGCCCGCGGTGTCGTAACCGTAGGTGGAGGTGCCCGCCGCGTCGGTGCGCCTGGTCATCTCGCCGTCGCCGCCGTAGGCGAAGGACGAGGTTCCCGACGGTCCGGCGGTGCTGAGCAGGTTGCCACGGTCGTCGTAGGTGAAGGTGTCGTCCGTGTTCGGAGCGGCGGCGGAGGTGACGCGGCCGTCGGCGTCGTAGCCGAAGGCGTGGTCCGCGGTCGCCGCCTCGGCACCGGTGCCGGTCTGCCTGGTCAGGTCTCCTGTGGTCGAGTCGTAGGAGTCGACGACGGACACGCCGCCGGGGGACATCTGCTGCGTCACCCGCGCGTCGGCGTCGTAGACGGTGGTGTAGGTCCGGTCCGCGACCGCCGGGTAGGCAGGCGTGGACGGCTCGATCTGCGACTCCGGCAGGCCCCACTTGTTGTACGTGGTCAGCCAGTCGTGTCCGGCGACCGGGTTGCCCGAGGCGTCGTAGCCGTTGCCGTCGGTGAACCGGGTGAGGTTGCCGACCGCGTCGTATCCGAACGAGGTCGTGATCGACTGTCCGGCCGCGACCGGCTGTACCTCCTTGGTCACCATTCCCGTCGCGTCGTAGGCGAGGGTGGTGGTGTGGCCGTTGCCGTCGGTGGAGGACGTCAGGTTACCCGCCGGGTCGTACTGCGCGGAGGTGGTGCGGCGCACCATCGAGGTGGCGTCGTACTCCCCGGTGCCGACCGCGTTGCCGAAGGCGTCGTACGTCGTCGTCGAGAAAGTGCCGTCCGGGTTGGTGACCTTGGTCTGGCGGCCGTCCATGTCGTAGGTGTACTGGGTGGTGTTGTTCGCCCCGTCCACAACCGAGGTCTGCTCACCGGCCGCGTTGTAGGTGAACGACGTGGTCACACCGTCCGGCGACACCGACGACGACAGCAGACCGCCGGGGGCGTCGTAGTGGTTGGTGGTGGTGTACGCGGCCTGCGACGGCCGGCGCTCGACCTGGGTAGAGGTGAGCTGGTGGCCCAGGTAGTCGTACGTGCCCTGGGTCACCGCGCCGGTGGGGTCGGTCACCGACAGCAGGTCACCGTTGGTGTCATAGGCGGAGTGGGCCGTGCGTCCGCCCGGCAGCGTCTCGTCGACCTGGTCGCCGAGCTGGTCGTAGGTGTAGGAGGTGACCTTGCCCAGCGCGTCGGTCTCGGAGGTGATCTGACCGGCGGCGTTGTACTGCGTGGAGGTCACCGGGGTGATCGGTGTCGAGGAGCCCGGCGGCGTGTACGAGGGCATGGTCTGCGAGACCTGCTGACCCAGCGGGTCGTACCCGGTCGTGACGACGTTGCCGTTCGGGTCCTTGGTCTCCGCCACCTCACCGAAGGTGTTGTAACCGATGTACGCAATCGGGTGCGAGGCCCCGACGGTCGAGGTTCCCGTCGCCGCGTCGACCGTCTCCGAGTTCGCCGTCGGCGCCGTTGTGACCGCGGGATTCCCGGCCTCGTCGTAGGCGTAGGACGTGACGTTGCCGTTCGCGTCGGCCGCCCAGAGGGGAAGTCCCCGCTGGTCCAGGTCCGCCCGCGTGGTGTGCACGGTCGAGTTCGCCACAGGGAGCGTCCCGCCGTACAGGCTCGAGACCTGCGTGGCGGACAGTGCGCTGGAGTAGGCCTGGACATCGGCTATCGAGCCGTTGGCGTACTCGCCCCAGGTGCCCGCGGACTTCTTCCGGGCGATGTCGAAGGTGCTGGTGGCGTTCCACGGGGTCGTGAAGGCCTTCGTGCCGGCCAGAGCACCGTTGACGTAGAGCTCGAACTGGCTCGCCGCGGCGTTGTAGACACCGGTCAGGTGGGTCCACTGACCCACGACAGGAGTGCCGCCGTATGTAGCGGTCCAGGCGGCGCCGGCGGTGTCACTGGCGTGACCACCGAACGCCCACGCGTTGGACCCGGAGGAGTAGTACAGCTGGAAGCCGCTGGTGGTGGTGCCGGTCTGGGAGACGAACGTGGAGTTGCTCGCCGAGGAGCCGAGCTTGACCCACGCCGAGACGGTGTAGCTCGTCGCGGTGTCCACGACCGGACTCGCGGTCTCCGCGTACGACGTGGACGTGCCGTTGAACACGGCGCTGCCGCCGTGGTCGGTCGACCTCGTCACACCGCTCGCGGCGGTCGCGGGGTTGTTCGCCCCGGAGGAGTCGGCCGCGTTGGTTCCGGACGTCTCGTTCAGCTTCCAGCGGCCGACCGGCGCGGTGTTGGCGTCGTGCACCGTCGCCGAGAGAGTGTTGCCGAGCGCGTCGTAGGAGTACGACGTCGTCTCAGGCGTACCAGAGGCGCCGGTGTGCGTGGACGTGACCACGTGGTCGTCCGGGTCGTACGACACCGTGTCGCTGCGGTTCAACCCGGTGGGGTCCAGCGTCGTGGTGGTCGTGCGGGACGCCGCGTCCACCGCGAAGGTGGTCGTGGCCGCGCCGTCGTCGGAGACCTGCTTGATCAGGTTGTCGGCGGCGTCGTAGGTGTTGACCTGGTCCACGAACGACTTCGGGTGGGCCGGGTCCGTCACCGCGTCCGTGCGCGTGATCGTCGCCGGGAGCCCGTTGTCCGTGTAGGTGTAGGACGTCGTGAAGCCCATCGAGTTCGTGACCGAGGCGAGACGTCCCGCCGGGTCGTACGCCCGCGAGTCCAGCGTCAGGGTGCGTGCGGGGGACGGGTTGTCCGGGTCACCTGTGTAGCCGGGCTGCGTGGTGGTGATCCCACGGTTGTCGGCGTCGAAGGTGTAGTCCGTCTCGTTCCCCGATGGGTCGACCTCGGTGACCACGTTGCCGTACACGTCGTGCGTGTAGGTCGTGGTCAGGAGCGTCTTGTCCGAGCCGTCCGCGTTGAAGGCCGAGACCTCCGACTTGGTGGCCATGCGGTTGCCCGAGTCGTAGGTCCACTCGGTGCGGCGCTGTCCGTCCCCGCCGGTCAGGTCCTTGATCGTCTCGGAGAGAGGGTTGCCGTCGGTGTCGTAGACCGTCGTCGTCTGCGCGGTGTGGGTCGCGCTGGTCACGCGGTCGAGGACGGGCGGGGCGGTCTCGGAAACGACCTGGTCGTCCTTGTCGTACGTGTACGACGTCGTCAGACCCGCCGGGTAGCTGTCCGATATCTCGGTGCTGCTCAGCTTCCGGCCGATGTTGTCGTAACCGAAGTTGACCGACGCGCCGTTGGCGTCCGTCTGCCGCGCCAGGTCACCGTTGTGGTTGTAGGTGTATGTCGTGGCCGCGCCACCCGGCGTGACGACGGACGCCTCCAGGTACGCCGGGGCGTACCCGCTGTCCGCGGCGGCCGTGGTCGCCGTGGTGTAGGTCGTCGTCGTGGTCCGGCCGGCCGGGAAGCCCGGCACCGGCGGGGTGGTCACCGTCGTCTGGTTGCCGTACTGGTCGTAGCCGTAGCTCGTCAGGTACGTGTTGTCCGTCGGACCGGAGGAGCGCCCGTCCCGCTCGGTGAGCATCAGGTCGTTGCGCGGGTCCGGCGCCGGGTTCGCCGTCGTGTCGTCCGGATAGTAGGTGTAGTACTCCGTCGCGCACAGGTTCTGCGACTGGTCCTGGCACGTCGTCTTCGACACCACGTTGCCACGCACGTCGTGACCGGTGGTGGTCGTGTTCCCGTCCGGGTCCGTGGTGGTGTAGAGGAAGCCGGAGGTGTCGTAGCCGTAGGTGGTGCGGTTGCCCAGGGCGTCCGTCTGGGAGAGGACCCGGTCACCATTGTCGACGTCGTAGCCGTAGGTGATGTACTTCGTCGACCCGTCGGTGGTCGGCACCTGGATCCGCACCGTCCGCACCGGCGCGACACCGGAGGAGGCCTTGTACGCCGACCACTGCTGCGTCACCTGGGCGGCGCTCAGGGCCGAACGGAAGACCGCGACCTCGGCGAGCGATCCTTCCCAGTAGTCGCCCTGGTTCCCCGCGTACAGGGCGCGTCCGATCTGCAGGGCGCCCGTCGCGGACCAGACGTTCGGCCGTGCGATCGTGCCCTGGAGCGTGCCGTTGACGTAGAGCGCGAGCTGGCCGCTCGTGGCGTCGTAGCTGGCCGCGAGGTGGGTCCACTGGCCGGTCGCCGCGATGGCGGTCGAGTACACGGCCTGCGTGGTCAGGTTGCCGCTCGATGAGTCAGCCGTCGGAACCCGCAGCGCCCACTTGTTCTGGGTGTGCTCGTAACCGAGGTAGAACCCGGCGTGGTAGGTGCCGTCCTGGCTGACGGCCGTGTAGTTACTGGTGGTGGAGCTGAGGTTCACCCAGGCCGAGACGCTGAAGCTCTTGGAGGTGTCGACCTCCGACGTGCCGGGGCTCGCCCAGGAGCTGGAGGCCTTCGCGAACGACGCCGCCTTCACGTCACTGGCGCCGAACGGGCCGGCGGCGTTGAGGGTGACGTTGTTGTAGGTGGCGTGGCCGGTGTTGACCTCGTTGGCCCCGGCGGAACCCGAGGTGTCGCTCAGCCGCCAGTAGCCGGAGGGTCCGGCACCCATCACCGCGGAGCGGTAGACCTGCGAGGATCCGGTGACCGTGGGCGGGGACAGCTTCCAGACGCCGCCGTTGTTGTCCGTCTCCTGGGAGATGGTGTCGTCGACCGCGTTGTACTGCACGCTGTTCTGGGTCTTGCCCGAGGGCAGCGTGATGGTCTGGAGCACCTTCGCAGACGTCGTGGCCGCCGAGTACTGGTTGGTGATCGTCGCCGCGTCCAGCGGCTTGTTGAAGATCGCCGCCTCGGCCATCAGACCGCTGTAGTGGCCGAGGGTGTCGGCGGGCATGTCGGGCCAGCCGTGGGTGTCCACACCCGCGCCGAAGGTGACGTACGGCTGGTTCCAGGACCACAGGCTGCCGGCCATGGTTCCGGTCAGGGCGCCGTCGAGGTACATCGACTGGGTGTTGCCCGCGGAGGTGAGGACCACCTGGTGCCAGGCGTTGTTGTTGACCGTGGTCGCGGACTGGATCGGGGTGTTGCAGCCGGCGGCCATCGCGAAGCAGCCGTGCAGCTTGCCGTTGGTGCCGATGTAGATCGCCGGGGTGTTGTACTTGGTGTTCGCGACCGGGTCGGAGTCGGTCAGCGGCTTGTCACCGTAGTAGAACAGCACGCCGCCGGCCTGGGACGTCTTGAACCAGAGCGACACCGAAGCGTACGTGCGCGTCGCGCCCGGCGTGCCCGGGATCGACAGGTACGAGCTGGTGCCGTTGAACGACGCGGCGTGGCTGCTCGCCAGCGGCCCGGTCGAGCCCAGGGTGACGTTGTGGTAAGTGCCGTTGAGGTTACCCTCGTTGGTGTCCACACCGTCGGCGGCCGTCGTGCCGGACGTCTCACCCATGCGCCAGTACGCGAACGGGTCCGCGTCCAACACCGTGGTCCGGTAATGGTTACCGGCGGCGTAGCCGTAGGTGGTGCAGTGCGTGGGGTCGGCAGGCGGGCAGACCGAGGTCAGATTGTCGCCGCTGTAGCCGTAGCTCCAGGTCTCGATCGTGCTGGAGTTCCCCGCCGTCGCCGGATCGGTCGCCACCGTCGCCACGTGGGAGACGGTCGCGCCCGCGGGCTTCGACCAGGTGAAGTTCAGCGTGCGGCCCGAGACCTGCGAAGTGATCTTGGTGAGCGGGCCGGAGCTGTAGTCGAAGGTCTCCGCGCGGCCGGCGTAGTCCGTGATCGAGGTGATCGCGTACGCGCCCGTCCTGCCCGTGACCCCCTTCTGGAAGAGGTAGGCGGTGTCATCCTTGTCCACCAGCTTGTAGCCGGCCGGCGTGGTGGTCGCGGTCAGGGACGCCCAGCGCCCCGGCGGCGGGGTGAAGGAGCCGTCGGCGTTCTTGCCGAAGCCGACCTGCGAACCGTCGGGGTAGGTGATGTTGACACTCGCCACCGCGCCCGAGGAGTCCTTGACCTCTGCGGCCTCCATGTCCGCGACCGTCGACCAGCCCGCGCCGAACGCGCCGTCCACCCGCGGGTCCAGGGAGTTGTAGTCACGCTCGACCGACAGCGACGGGCCGACCGTCTGCACGTCGGCGTCGGTGTCGGAGGTGGTGTAGTTGCCGACGCTCGGATCGAAGTCGTGTCCGTCGGTGTTCTGCGACAGACCCGAGGTCACCACGGGCTGCGGCACCACGGCCGTGAGCTCGCTCTGCGTCCACCCCGAGTACAGCAGACTGTCGTAGGTGCGCACCTGCCACAGGTAGGTGCCGCCCCAGGTCATCTTCCCCGAGGGGACGGTCCAGTCACCACCGGTGATCAGCCCCGAGTCGGAGATCACCGCACCGGTGGAGGCGTCCAGGAGCTGGAACTGGTACTTCAGCGCCGAACCCGGGTAGTTGTCCGAGTCGTAGCCGTACGCCACCAGTTCGGGCTTCAGCGTCTGGGTGTTGTAGTTGTCCGGCGGGTAGGAGGCGTCGATCTGCGGGGCGACGTTCCCGTTCAGCGTCAGGTCCAGGTAGGGCCGGTAGCTGGTGGGGGCGTTGACCGAGTCGAACTGCTTCCAGTGCAGGGCGTCGGTGTTCGTCGAGTACAGCGCGAGACCGTGGTTGCTGACCGTTCCGCCGGCGATGCCGTTGAACCAGGTGGTGTTCAGCGGCACGTTCATCCACGTACCCGTGGTCCGCGAACCGCCGGAGTTGGTGCACGCCGCACCCGGGTTGGCGGTCAGCTGTCCCAGCGCGGGGCTGTCGTACGCCGGACCTGGGTAGGACGTCACCGCCGAACCCGTCCACGAGGCACTGATCGGGGCGACGGAGAACGGCTCAGCCGTACAGGTCGCGGCCCAGATGTCGAAGAGGTGCAGGCTCGCCGCCGACACGGTCTGACCGGAGATCATGCCGGTCAGACCGGTCAGGTGCAGGAACGAGTTGGCGCTGTGCGTGCCGGAGTCGTAGGAGCCGACCTTGAGCACGTCCTCCGTGGAGTGGTCGCCCGAGAGGTTGCTCTCGGCGTACGTGCTGTCGCTCACGGCCAGCGTCGGGTCCACCGTGACCGGCCACACCCGGTTCTTGGCGCCCAGCCACGAACGGTCCGCCGTCATGGTCAGGATCCAGTCGTCGCCGGACCGCGAGAGACCGTACTCCACCGCCTGCGAGGTCGTCGGCTCGCCGGACCTGCGGTCCACGCTCGAGTCCTGCATGAACGCGTGCGGAATCCGCTCCACCACGGCGCCCGAGGCATCGGTGAACTCGACCGACCCCTCGTCGGCGAGGCGCGGCGTCAGACCCGAGGCGTCCAGCTTGAACGACCACGACGTCGGCGCCTTCGCCGAGGACAGGACGATCTTCTCCTTGACGCCGTCCGCCAGCGGCACCAGCTCCAGGTCCGTGTCCGGCAGCACGCCGGCGTAGGAGACGGTGCCGTCCGCGTCCGTGACGCCCGGCACGTCCTGCGCGCCCTTCAACGCGTACGCCACGTTGTGCCCGGAGCCGGACTCCACCGACGCCAGCCGCTCGTCGCCCGCCACACCGGCGAGGTCGACCGCCACGTCGTTGGCCTTCTCCCGCCACCGTCCGCCGGACTTCACCGGCGTGGTGTCGATCGGCTTCCAGGAGCCGTCGGGGGCGCGGAAGTTGTGGCGGGAGAAGTACACGCGCCTGGTCGTCGTGCCGTTCGCGTTGCGGAACACGTCGATCTTCGCCGACGAGGCTGCCGCGTCGCGCTTGCTGGTCGCCGCGACGAAACCGTCACGCCCCTTGACCACCGCGGCACCCGTGGTGTGTTCCTTCGTGGCGCGGTGGTGCCGGGAGTCCGCGGGCAGTTCGCCCTTGCCGGAGCCCGGCTTGTGACCGTGGCCGCCGTTCGCGCGCGTGCGCGCCGCCGACGCGGTGTGGGCCAGCCCGCTCGCCGAACCGCCGAGCTGCTTGGGCAGCTTGAGCGGCGAGGTGTTGAGCCAGTCCCACAGGCCGCTCAGGGTCATCTTCGGCATGGTCAGAGCCGGGAGCGTCATTCCCTGCGCCATCGCCTCTTCGGCGGACGGTATGACCGCGAGCAGGAAACAGACCATCAGGGTGACGCCGCGCACCAACCAACGGCGGCGCAGCCACCGTGGTTGGCGCGCCGGGCGGCGACGTTGAAGGGGGGACATGATCGATCCTTAAGGAAACATTACGAAAGAAGAGCCATGCTTCCTTGGTGATCACGTTCTGACTACAGTCAGTCGATCTTCTTACATGATCCTTACTAGGTACAAGGCAACCGTTGTCCGACCAGTCCAATGACCCTGGTCGGTATGCGGATTGAACTCCTCGAAGGGGATCTGTCAGGACGCTCGGGTCAGAGCGGCGAGAAGGTCACGCACGTGCTCCCTCACCTTCGTCGAGTCGCCCTCCCGCACCACCGAAACGTTCGCGGAATCCGCCCCGTCGCCCACGACGACGAAATGCACGCCCTTCTGACGGGGCGCCACCGAACGCACGGCGTTCACCGACGTCGAGCCCACGGCCACCACCACCGAACAGTGCTCCTGTACAAGGGAGTTGACGTACGGCACGACGTTCGCCTGGGTGTCCGGCCCCGTCGCCGACAGGAAACTCGCCCGTGCCTTCGTCGCGAGGGAGGCGTCCTGCATGCCGGCCCACACCGGCGCCGCCGGTAGACCCGGCGAGATTCCGCGGCTGTCGGTGAGCAGACAGGCGTCCACGTCGCGGTAGGCCCGCGCCGTCGGCTTCACATCGTCCTTCCCCGTGGACGGCCACAGGAAGACCGCCGCCACCGCGGCGGCGACCACGACCCCGAGTCCCACGCCGAAGACGACCGGACGCCCACGCACCGCCCCCCGCGAAGCCGACCAGATCCGCCCCAACCACTGCCACGACCACTGCATGTCCGTGTCCTTCCGGAATCCCGGAGTGACCATCACCCCGTGCGGAGGCGAGAATAGAACAGTGTTCCGACCTCAAGGGCTCCGCGTCAGCCCGGGCTTCGACCAGTGGATGAGTCGCTTGTTGCGCGGGTGCGGCTGCTTGATCAGCAGGGTCGGTCGGTGAAGGCGATCGCCAGGGCGATGGGGATGAGCGCCGCAGACGTTGCCGGGGTGCTGAATGGCGCGGTCGCGGCCTCGGGGCCGGGTCGCGGCGAGCCTCGTAGCTGGGTGAACGCCGGCTGGAGCCGCAGTGTGGATCTTGAGGGTGCGCCGCAGTGGGCGGGCCTTGACCCCGGCGCTTCCGACGCGGAGGAGGTGCGCGGCCTGGTCGCGCAGCTCGCCGCCGCGGACAGCACGCGTTCAACGAAGGCGCAGGCCGCAGGGTTCCTGCGGGACGTGTTGTGTTTGGGGGTGAAGAACGCGCCCGCCTCCGGAGCCGATGAGTGAGAGTCGGCCGGCCAGGCACCGGGGGGCTCTACCTCAGCGCCTTCGAGGGGCATGTGCTAGGCACTCGCCAACCGGCAGCCCGGCGACCCGGAGTTGATTCACGAAGACACGGAATGTCCCACGGCCCTGCAGACTAGGCCGTTTCCTTCGGATCAGCTCGCCGACCAGATGAAGATGGCGGCGATGTGGAGTCCGGCAAGGTAGATGGTGGCGGTCGTGTCGTATCGAGTGGCCAGGCCGCGCCAGTGCTTGAGCCTGTTTATGCACCGCTCGACGGTGTTGCGCTGCTTGTATGCCTCGCGACCCAGCTGACCGAGACCGAGAAGGAACGGCTGCTGAAACTGGAGGAGGCCCTGCACGACCGGGTCGTCGGCCAGGACGAGGCGGTCACCGCCATCGCCCAGGCTGTGCGCCTCAACCGGGCCCGCTGGGCGACCCGTGGGCTCCTTCCTCTTCCTCGGCCCGACCGGCGTCGGCAAGACCGAACTGGCCAAGGCGCTCGCCGAGTTGCTGTTCGGCGACGAGAACCGGCTGGTGCGGTTCGACATGAGCGAGTTCCAGGAGAAGCACACCGTCTCCCGGCTGGTGGGCGCCCCGCCCGGCTACGTCGGCCACGAGGAGGCCGGCCAGCTCACCGAGAAGGTGCGCCGGCAGCCGTACAGCGCTGCTGCTGTTCGACGAGGTGGAGAAGGCCCACCCCGGACGTGCTCAACACCCTGCTGCAGGTCCTCGACGACGGCCGGCTCACCGACGCCCAGGGCCGTACCGTCGACGCCGCAACACGGTCGTGGTGATGACGTCCAACATCGGCGCCCAGCGCATCCTGGCCCACCACGGCGACGTCGGCGCCATCAAGGACGAGCTGATGGAGGACCTGCGCGGCCGGTTCCTGCCGGAGTTCCTCAACTGGATCGACGACATCGTCGTCTTCCACGCCCTCACCGAGGCCGACCTCGACCGGATCGTGGACCTGCTGCTGGACGCCAGCCGGCGCCGGTTGCGCGCCCAGGGCATGGATCTGGAGGTCACCGAGGCGGCCAAGCGGCTCCTCGTCGCGCACGGCCACCAGCCGGAGTTCGGCGCCCGCCCGCTGCGCCGCACCATCCAGGCCGAACTCGACAACCGCATCGCCTCTCTGCTGCTGGCCGACGAGGCCGACCCCGGCGACACGATCGTCACCGACGTCGTCAACGACGCGCTGGTGTGCCGGGTGCAGCGCCCGGCGGCGGTCCGGGGCGCCGCGGCGGCGGCCCCGTGAGGGGCCGGCCGCCGCGCGGCCGGTGCGGTCAGACCAGGACGTTCTTGTAGAAGAGGTTGGAGCGGCGGTCGCCCGCGACGCCCGAGGCGAAGCCGAGGAACAGGCGGACCTCGCCGGCGGCCGTCTGGTAGATCGCCAGCCCCTCCGGCTCGCGGAAGTCCAGGGTCGACCCGGCCTTCGTCAGGACCGGGCCCTGCACGATGGCGCCGGTGTTCATGTCGATGCTGGTGACCTCGGAGTTGACGATCCAGTTGCCGTTCGCGTCCTTGCCGGTGACGTCGTAGCTGTCGCCGGTCAGGACGTACAGGTACTGGCCGTAGGCCGTGTAGCCCTGGAAGGTGGACGACAGGGTGGGCAGCGTGGGCTGCTTGAAGTCGGCGAGCGGGCTGGAGAAGTCGCCGCTCGTGGCGGCGGCGAGGTCGTAGACGGCTATGTGCTTGCCGTCGGTCAGCTGGTAACGGACGACCAGGCGGTTGTTCACCGGGTCGATGGAGCAGGTGTGCTGCGTGGCCGCGGTGACGGGCGTGAACTTGGTCAGCGCGGAGGACGTGTTCGACAGGGTCGTGCCGCTGATGAACTTGAACCGGGCGAGCCGCTGGCCGTAGCCGCCCGAGGAGTCCACCTCGGTCCACAGATAGGTGGAACTGCCCACGCCCTGCGCGCCGAAGGCGACACCGTGCCCGAACCCGGTCAAATGCATGTAACCGACGTAGTTGCCCGCGAAGTCGAGCTGGGTGATGCACAGGTCGCCGGCCGTGTCCGAGGTCCCGTCGCGGCGCTGCGCCACGAACAGACGCCGGTTGACGTTGTCGAAGGCGAAGCCCTGCTGCACCGTCACGTCGTGCAGCGACTGGCCGCGGTACAGGTCGTAGGACGGCTGGGTGAGGTCGAAGCGCTGCGAGGCGGGCACGGCCGCGGACGCGGGGGAGGCGGCCGCGCCCAGTCCGAGCGCGGCGAGCCCCAGGCCGGAACCCGCGCGCAGGAGGGAGCGTCGGCTCAGGTCGGCGGTGCGGTACATGTGTCTCCTTGAGATGAGGGCATGTCAAGGCGGTGAACCCTAGGGCACGTCACCGCGCTGGTGCACCTGGCCCCCCAGTGACGTTTCTCCGGTGAACCGGTTGGGCCGTTGAAGTAAGTCAAGCGCTCCCAACAAGACGGTCGGCTCTCGGTATAGAGATCCTTTTGGTTTGGTAAAGGGCTTCCGTGGTCCCCCGCGGTCGCCCTTCGGGCCCCTGTGTTCAACCCCATCCAAGGAGCTGAACGTTGACTTACGGGAACAAGCTGCGCGAGCAGATCGCCGCACCCGGGACGACCCCGCTGATCGGTGTGTACGACATGTACTCCGCCTCGATCGCCGCCCGGCACTACGACGGGATGTTCGTCTCCGGCTTCGGCTTCGCCTCGTCCTACTACGGCCTGCCCGACATCGGTTTCATCGCCTGGCCCGACATGCTGGCGTTCGTGCAGCGGCTGCGCGGCGCCTTCCCGCACCACCACCTGCTCGTCGACATCGACGACGGCTACGTCGACCCCGAGGTCGCCTGCCACGTCGTCGAAAGTCTTGAGCGGATCGGCGCCTCCGGAGTCATCCTGGAGGACCAGAAGCGGCCCCGCCGCTGCGGCCATACCGACGGCAAGCAGGTGCTGCCGCTGGACGAGTACCTCGACAAGCTGGAACAGGTCGTCAAGACACGCCGCGACCTGGTCGTGGTGGCCCGCACCGACGCCACCGACGAGGCCGACATCCTGCACCGCGCCGAGGGCTTACCGCCACCGACGCCGACGTGGTCCTCGTCGACGGGGTGCGCAGCGTGGAGTGGATCCGCCGGATCCGCGAGGTCGTCGGGGGCAAGCCGCTGCTGTTCAACCAGATCGCCGGCGGCAAGTCGCCGAGGCTGTCGCTCAGTGAGCCCGGCCTCGGCGCCGACGTCGCCATCTACTCCACGCCGTGTCTGTTCGCCGCGCACGAGGCAATGGACTCCGCGCTCGCCGGACTCAAGGAGGCCGACGGCCGGCTGCCCGAGGTCGACGCCACGAGCGGCGTCGGCGTCAAGGCCGCCACCCGGCTGCTGGAACGCAACATCGCCCGCCTGCGGACGACACCCACGGCCGAGCAGACGGTCGCCGAGGCGGAGGCCGCCGTCGAGTAGGCCGCCGCAGCGCAGGCCGAGTCCGAGGGCGTCCCGGCGTGAGCGGCACCCGCCCCGCCGCCGCGCGGCTGCGCACGGCGGCCGCCCTCACGGCGGCCCTGCTGGGCGCCGCCACGGCCCCCGCGGCGGCGGACGGCAGCCTGATCACCGTGATCGACAACTCCCGGTCGGACTCGGTCCTGGAGGTGGACCGCACCGCCAACCTCCAGACCGGCAGCGGCACCGCCGGCAGCGACCACGACGGCAGCGCCGTGGACCTGATGAACGCGCTGGTCGGCGCGGGCTGAGGGGGCGCCCGACGGCATGTCAGGCCGGGAGGTTTCCGCTGTTCTGGCTTGTGGGGTGGAAGAGGGCGCGGCGTACCGTGCGGCGGCGGCGACAACCGGTACCGCGTCCTCGACACCATCGACGTCTGGACCGAAGACCCTGGCCCTCTCAAGCTGGCCACCCTCACCGACAGGGAGACCGCAAGCTATCAGCCCAACCGGCGGCCCTCGTAACCCGATTCCGTGGCTCCCGCGCCGCCCCGGCGGTCGCCGCTCAGGACGTGCCGCGGCTGTGGTGCAGGGCCGTGGGAGCACCGGCGGACTGGCTGCCCTCATCACCGAGGCTGATGGTGTCGGCAGCGGTCAGCTGGACCACGTACAGGTGGCCGCTCTCGCACTGCAGCGA
>NZ_JBFAMH010000048.1:0-23249 GCF_040656475.1 Streptomyces sp. NPDC049915 | reverse complement strand
TGGTGAAGGTGAGGTCGTCGAGGACCTTCTTGACCTCGCCGCGCTGGACCTCGTCCAGCAGCAGACCCGCGGACGACTCGCCGAGCGACATGGCGGCTCGCTGCGCTCTCCGCTCAGTAAGCCTGCTGCGCAGGCTTACTGACGCTCCCTCCGCTGCGCTCCAGGAGCAAACGCCCTGCAGTCACGGAGTGTGGTCGGCCTTCGGCCGACCCGCGGCTTCCGCTGCGCTCCAGCCACCTCCTGACGCTGACGCGTCAGGAAGGCGTGCCTCGCTTCGCGTGGCACGCCCAGCTGGCAGCTCAGGAACTGGAGCGGGGTCGGGTGCAACCGGTGCCTGGGGTCACTCACTTGGCTCCCTCGGCGCCCGCTGCCGCGTGTCAGTCAAAGAGTTCAGTCAGAGTGCGGCCGGCGGGCGAGGACCCACGTCACCACAATCAAAGCTGCGGTGACGTACATGACGACGGTAGCGCTGGCCGCGGATTCGACATACTGCTCGTAGCCGTTCGCGCGGAGCTGGACCGTGAGGAATCCAAGCGCCGTTGCCAGCATCGCGATGGCGGCGGAGAGGGAACCGAACGGGATTTTCGGCATTGGTCTTCTTCCAAACTGCGAGACGACTGGTCGATACCGAGTCTACGTGTGCACCGTCAACTCCCCTTCGCCTACTTCCAGCAGTCCGCAGGTGGCGGCAGCGTCTCGCGGCTCTCCCCGAGTTACGCGGCCCTGCCACCTTCCCGACGGGCCGCCCGGTCCGGCCAAGGAGACGGGGCGCCTGTCACTGTCCTCTCATCTTCACTCCGGCTTCGGCTGCTTCAATTTTAATCCTGAGATAGACTCTGGATTCAAGGAAGGTCTCCGAGGCTGAGGAAAATGTACCGGCTGAGCACCCGGCGACTGCAACTGCTCAAACAACCCGAGCGACCGGCACAGCACCTGCCTAAGCTGGGGCTCGCGTAGCTCAACACGTCCCAGCCGCCTGCAGGTTTCTCGCCTTCCCACCGGCATGACACCTCCCGCCCAGCCACCAGGAGAAGGCAGATCGGAGCCGTAGGAATGGCAGCGAAGGAACTCCGTCCGCACCAGCGGGAAGCCGTTGACGCGATCCTGCGCCAGCTGGAATTCCCTGCACGATCAACTGTGCCCGAGCGAGGGGTGCGCACTCAGGTGGTCATGGCGACCGGCTCCGGGAAGACCCTCGTCGCCGTGCGGGCCGCGGAGGAGCTGCGGGCGGGTCGTGTGCTGGTGCTCGTGCCGTCGCTGGACCTGCTTGCACAAACCGAGGCCGCCTGGCGCGAGGGCGGGCGTACGGGGCCCATGATCGGGGTGTCATCCCTGCGCGGGGACGAGGCCGGCTTTCCGAACACCACGGACGTGGAGGAACTGGTCGACTGGGTCCGGCACTTCGACAAGGTCACGGTGTTCGCCACGTACGCCTCGCTGGGACGGGGCACGCTGGAACGCGCGCACAAGGCCGGCCTTCCGGGGTGGGACCTGATCGTGGTGGACGAGGCCCACCGGTGTTCGGGCCGGATCGGCAAGCCCTGGGCGGTCGTTCACGACAACACCCGCATCCCCGCCCTGCGCCGCCTCTACATGACCGCCACGCCACGGCTGTGGCAGCTGGACGAAGATGCCGACCAGGGCGCGCCGGGCGAACTGGTCGCGAGCATGGAAGACGACCCGGACGGGCCGTTCGGCGCCAGGTGCTTCACCCTGACGCTCTCAGATGCCATCGACAAGGGGATTTGCGCGCCCTACCAGGTGGTGTGCGTGGACATCACCGACACCCACCTCCAGGCCGCCCAGCTCCTGGGCGCCGAGGCCCGCTCGGACCAGGTGCGCGGGGCGCGTCTCGCCGCGCTGCAGACCGCGCTGGTGAAGGCATCCTCGGAGGAGAACTTCCGGCGCACGCTGGTCTTCCACCACGTCGTCAAAGAGGCCGAGGCATTCGCGGCCGGACTCCCGGACGTCGCCGCGCAGCTGCACGCCGCCGACCCTGAGCTGTACCCGCGCACCGTGTGGGCGAACTGGCTGTGCGGCGACCACAAACCGGGCCACCGGCGTCGTGTGCTGGACGAGTTCTCCAGAGGGATCGCTGCTGACGGCACGGTGGTGGAGAAGACGTTCCTCGGGTCCGTTCGCGTGCTCGGCGAGGGGGTCGACACCCGCGAATGCGACTCCGTGTACTTCGCGGACGTCCGCGGCTCCATGCCCGACCTCGTCCAAGCCGTCGGCCGCGCACTGCGCATCCAGCCCGGCGACGGCAAAATCGCCTCACTCGTCGTGCCCGTCCTGCTCGGGCCCGGAGAGAGCGCCGACAACATGCTCACCTCGCGGGCTTTCGGCGGCCTGGCCAAGCTGCTGGAAGCGCTCAGGGCACACGACGCCCGCATCGTGGAGGCTCTGGCCGAGCCCCAGGCGCCAAGCCGTGTCAGAGGCGTACAGAGCCGCAGCGGGGTGGAAGAGGAGGGAGCAGGGAGCGACCGAAGCGACCGACTCTCGGTGCCGGCCCGGGCTCTGCTGAAGTTCTCCACCCCCCGCGACCCCGCGCAGCTGGCCGCCTTCATCAACCTGCGCGTCCTCAACCCCGAACATGCCCACTGGCGACGCGGCATCGAGGCCGCCGTCATCTACAACCGGCTCCACGGCGACCTGAAGGTCCCCTTCACCTACCGCGTCCCCGGCGCAGGCGACCAGGCGGTGGAGGCCGAGGGGTGGCCGGCCACGCTCGCCGGGTTCCCCCTTGGGCAATGGATCGCCGATGCCAGGCGTGTCTACGCCCGCGGCGACATGGACGCCGACCGCATCGCGCAGCTGGAGAAGCTCGGCATGGTCTGGTCGCACTTCGACGTCGCATGGGAAGAAGGCCTCGCCGCCGCCCGCGGATGGGCCGCCGAAAACGGACACCTCCTGGCCCCGACGGACGCCACCTACAAGGGATACCGGGTGGGGCTATTTCTGAAGAACGCCAGGGCCGCCGCCCGCAAGACCGCCGACATCGAGCAACGGCGTGCCGAAGGACTGCCCGTAGCGTCGTCGGCCGGCGCCCTGTCGCAGGAGAGGCGCGAACAGCTCGAGGACATCGACCCCGCCTGGTGCCCCACCTGGCCCGTCGAATGGCAACGCTGCTTCCACCTCACCCGACAGCACCTCGAGCAGGGCGGCGAGCTGCCCACCAAGCCAGGCAACATCGTGCACCAGGGCGAAGACCTCGGACGGTGGGCACGCTCAGTCCGCCTCGGCTGGGACAACCTCACGACCGCACAGCAATGGCTATGCGAGCAGGTCCTCGGGATCGAGCCCGCCACCGAGGACGAGAAGCCCAAGCCACGGCGCAGCCAGGCCGACAAATGGGCGCTCAACCTCGCCGCCGCCACGCAGTACTACGAGCGCGAGGGCCACCTCCGAGTACCAAGGAGCCACGTTGAAACGATCACCGTCGGCGACGGGGAGCAGGAGATCCGGCTCGGGGCGTTTATCGGCAACCAGCGCAGCAGAGCCGCCACACTGTCGCCCGAGCGAGTAGAGCAGCTCTCCGCCATCGGCATGCGCTGGGCATAGGTTCGCGACGGGGACGGACTATGTACGCGATCCGTACGCCTACCTGACGCAATCCGTACGCGTGCGCGACAGGCAACGCCGGAAGACACGCGAGGCGGACACGCGAGGCGCGGGGGCTTGGGAGCAGCAACCGCCACCATGGTTGCTGCCCCCAAAAGCCACTCCGGTGGAGTCAGCCACTTTTACCGTACGGATCGCGTACGAAACGTTTACGGAGGTGGCCAAGATGCGGTTCTTACCCTGATGTTCCGTCTCTGCGGCACCTCCGTCCGGGCGCCGGACTGACAACCAGCGGGTCTCGGGATGACCCTCTGCTTGGGAACGAGCCGAGAGGCAGCTTACGACCGTTCCTGGGGAAACCAGCTTGCTTGATCCCGCTGGGTATCCGTTGCAAAAAGCGCCCGCAGGGGCCGGCGAACACGAGAGCGTGGTGGAGTGACCCATCACCCCGGCCTGCTGCGGACCGCTCCCCTGCGGGGAGAGACGACCTCATCGCTGATCTGCCGCATCGCGAGCCGCTACGGGATGGAAGCGAAGGTGTTGCGCTCGTGCTGGCACTGGCGCAACTACCCGCCTGGGCACGATGGCGGGGGCGCGCGGGCCGACGCCGAGGTGCTGCTGAACACAGCCGGACGGCAGCTCCTGGCAGACCTGTGCGGCGTCACCGAAAACGTCTTGGCGCGGGCGTTGCCGTCCTGGGGACAGGAGGACGCCAAGCTGCCCGCCGGAGAAGACCAAGTGCCGGCGGCGGCGTGGCGAATCGGCAGCGCGGTCGCCGGGCCGGTGGCATTCGGCTGCCGCCTGTGCACGGCCCGGCGCACCGGGGTGGCCGTGCGGGTCGTGCGGTACGCCCCGCGGTGGGAGCGGGTGTGCGTCCGGCACCGGCGGTGGCTGCTGGACGCGGACGCCAACCAGCCCCTCGAGCACCTCGACCTGCGGGATCTGCCTGAGGTAGCCGTGGCGCAGCGGCGGTGGGCCGGTGTGGCGCGGCGGGCGGTACGGGCCGGGGTTGAGCCAGCAAGGGTGTTCGCCCTGGCGCATGCGGTGGTGGCCCGGTGGTGGGAGCAGGCCCTGCACTGGGAGCGGGAGACGATCTGGCCGCGGCGTCTGCACCAGGTCGCGGGCGGTGACGCCGGGGGTGATCTGGAGCGGTGGCGGATCGTGGGCCGGGACGCGGTCGTCTTCCCCGAGGTGGTGGCCGTCGCCGACGCGCTGCTGGACCCGGCCATGGCCCAGCTGGCATGGGCCGACAGCGGCGCCGGACAGCCGCGGGCGCTGCCCGCCGACGGAATGTTCTGCCGCCGGCTCGGTGAGCGGGTCGGGAGGCAGTGGCTGGGGCCGCTGGCCGCGACCGACTACGGCGGCCCGCTGACCTCCTGGATGGGCGCCGTCATCCGCATCCGCCGCGGCGCCGGCGGGCCCCCCGGATACGACAATGACCCGTGGTGGCTGCGCCAGGAACACCAGCCCGCAACCATGGCCGGGCAACTGAGGGTGCTGGGCAAGGAGAAGAAAGCGCCGGGCTCGGGGACGATGTGGCGCTCGACCGTGCCCGCCGAGCAGCGCGCCCAGATCAGCAGCCTCGTCGACGGCGCTCAGGAGCAGCTCATCCAGCTACGTGGGGCGCAGACCGGTTCGAGTGCGGACGTGGCCCAGCATCTGCTGCGTATCCTCAGCCACAGCGCGGCCCTGCTCGAGAAGGCCCTGCAGCACACTGTCGTGGCAGCCGTGAACGCCGGGGTGCCGCCGCGGGATGTGGCCCAGTGGGCGAAGCTGCCCCCCGGCCCGTTGGCAGACGCGCTCAAGTCCTACCAGGACGCGGGCGACGGGTAGGCGCCTGCTCGCCGGGAATTGGGCGGCCCGGGACAGGTCTTTTTGGGGCGCTGGCGTGGTGGCCCGATGTTACCGCATCACGCGGCTCCACGTGATCGAAACGCCGAAACAGCTCTGGCCGGCAGCCGGGCCGGGTTGGCTGGGCCAGGTGAGCGGCAAGGGTACGGCGGCTGGGTCTGGCAGCAGGCCGGGACAGGTGGACGTGAACATCGGGGCCGGCTTCGAGGCGGTCTTCCTCGACCCCGTCGGGCGGGCGGTGCAGCAGCGGTGGGCGGACGCCGCCCTCGCGGTCGCGTTCGAAGACCTTGAGCCGGTGTCGGCGTTCCCGGTGGTGCCGGGACGGCGGTGGGGGCCGGGTCTGTGGTGGTCGGCCACCACCGGGCGGCATGTGGCCGCCGGATCGAACGCCATGCGTACGCAGTTGATGGCCCTGGACCGCGACCCGCAGGTCACCGGCATGGCCGGACGGCCGGTACGGCTGCTGTGGGGCGACCGTCGGGGCCAGGTGCGTTCCTGGGTGCCGCAGTTGTTCGCCCGCTACGCCGACGGCACCGCTCTGCTGGCCGACTGCCCCGGCCAGCCCGACAGCGGCGGCGAACGCGCCCTGAAGGCCGCGCATGCGGTGGCTGCGGCGTGCGCGGACATCGGCTGGACCTACCGGCGCCTGGCGCCGCTGGACGAAGTTCTGGCGGCGAACCTGAAATGGCTGGCCGGCTACCGCCACCCCCGCAACCAGGGCAGGCCCGGCCTGATGCCCGCAGTCCTCGAGGCCTTCTCGCGGCCGCGGCCGCTGATCGAGGGCGCCGAAGCGGCCGGCGACCCGATCGAGGTCCTCCCGGCCGTCTTCCACGCCCTGTGGCACCACACGCTGACGACAGCACTCAAGGCGCCGCTGCACGAACGGGTCATCGTCAGTCCCGGTTCCCTCCGCGAGGCCTGTGGCGCAGGGCCGGCCGAAAGCCGGCACGATGAAGCCGGCGCCGGGCGTGGCGAGGAGAGCCAGGGCTGCGTCCCCGCGGCCGAATGCCCGGGGTCAGGCGAAGGGCGCGGAGGGGCTTGCGCCGGGTGCGGGGAGGCGGTGTGAGCAGCGGTCGGCCGGTGGTGGCGGTCGGGTCTCATGTCCGCTTCCGCGGATTGCGGTGGCAGGTCGTTGCCCTGGCCGGGCAGTGCGTCCACCTGGCCGGCGAGGACGGCAGTGATGAAGTGGTGCTCGCCGGGCACCTCTTCGCCGATCCAGGCTTCGCCCTCCTGGGGGCAGCGGCGCAGCAGCCTCAGGCGGTGCCGCGGTGGGGGCTGTTCGAGACAGCCCCGGCCGCGGCGCGGGAGAAGGCGCTGGCCTGGCAGCGCCACATCCGGGAAGTCGAGTGCGGGTTGCCCGGCGGGCTGGGCAGCGGCGGGCCGGTGCGGGAGCAGTACGACCCCGAGCAGCACACGCTGGCCGAACGGGAAGGGGCCAAAGCAGCAGAGCTGACAGCGCTGGGCTTCGGCCGGGTGTCCCGTACGACGGTGCAGCGCATGCGCCTGGCCTACCGCAAACAGGGCCTGTGGGGGCTCATCGACCACCGCACCACCCGCGGCCCCAGCCCCACCGGACGAGCCGACGAGCGGGTCGTCGCCGCGGTCAAGGAGGCGCTGCGCCGCCAGCGCGGCCGCTCCAAAGGCACCATCAAAGGGCTGATACCGCTGGTCGCGCACATCCTCAAGGACCGGCACGGCGGCGCGGTGGCGATGCCGGCGCAGGCCACCTTCTACCGGCTCGTCCATCAGCTCGCCGGCCCCGCCGACCATCCCGCACGCCCGGTGCGCACCCCGCCCATCACCGAGGACGGACGAGGGCACACGCCCACCGTCGCCCTGCGGCCCGGAGAGCAGGTGCAGATCGACACCACCCGGCTCGATGTCCTGACCCTGTTCGACGACGGCACCCTGGGCCGGCCTGAAATGACGATCGCGGTAGACGTTGCGACGCGAGCGATCCTCGCGGCCGTGCTCTGTCCGGGCGGGACCCAGGCCGTGGACGCGGCCCTGCTGCTGGCGGAGATGGCCGTCCCCCACCCGTCGAAGCCCACCTGGCCCGACGCCCTGCGCTTCACCCACACCCAACTGCTCCCGCGGGCCCGGTTGCTGACGCTGGACAAGCGACTTCAGGACTCGGCCGCCCGCCCGGTCGTGATCCCCGAGACGATCGTCGTGGACCGGGGCAAAGTATTCCTTTCCAGGGCGTTCACCGCAGCCTGCGAGACCCTCGGCGTCAGCGTGCAGCCCGCCCCGCCCTACGCGCCCACCGCCAAGGGCATCGTCGAGCGGACCTTCGGCTCGATCAACACCCTGTTCTGCCAGCACCTGCCCGGCTACACCGGCTCCGACGTCACCCGCCGCGGGCGCGACGTCGAACGCGAGGCGTGCTTCACCGTCGCGCAGTTGCAGGACCTCCTCGACGAATGGCTCGTGCACTACCACCACCGCCCGCACCAAGGGCTGCGTCATCCCGTGTTGCCCAAGGCCGCACTGACACCGAACCAGATGTGGGCCGCCCTCATCTCGGTCGCCGGGTACGTCCCCGTCCCCCTCACCAGGGACGACTACCTCGAACTGCTGCCGGTGCGCTGGCAGGCCATCACCGAACGCGGGATTCGCCTGCACCACCGCACCTACGACTGCGACCTCCTGGCCCCCTACCGCGGGCAGCCCTCCCCCATCACCGCCCGCGGCGGGAAATGGGAAGTCCACACCAACCCCCACGACGCCCGCCAGATCTGGCTGCGCCTGCCCGACGGCACGTTCGCCGAGATCCCCTGGATCCACCGCGCCCACGTCCACCGCCCGTTCAACGAACAGACCTGGCAGCACATCCGCACCACCGTCACCCGCCACACCGACCCCGACAGCCTTGAGGCCGACCTCGCCGACGCCCTCGACCAGCTCATGCGCCGCACCCGCACCGGTAACGCCACCGCAGGCGAACAACGCCTCCTGGCCCGCACCCAGCCCGCCCGAACACCCCTGCCCCCACCGCGCTCCGAAAAAAGCCACCCGAGCGAAACAGAGGCCGGTGCCGGCCCGACCGGGCCCGGGACGGATACCGACAGCCTCGACGACCTCGACGAGGAACAGGACCTGGACCTGGACCTGGACGCTGAAGAAGACGACGCCGACGACGGCTCGCCCGCCGTCCCCTACACCGGACTCGGTCTCTACGACGCGCACGCAGAGGCCCTGAAATGGTGAACAGCCGCCCGCCCGCGACAACCGCCGATCCCGGCAGCAACACCACAGCCGACGCCGGCCGAGCGGGGCAGTCCACAGCGGACACGATGACCGCGTCATGGCCCGTGACCACCTGGCAGGGCTGGCACCACTTCGCCACCACGGCGCCACCCGCACCGTCCCAGCCCGGCCAAGAGCCCCGCAGCCCGGAGGAACGCCTCGCCTACCACTCCGCGTTCGTCACCGTCCGAACCCCCGCCATCGACACCCTCGCCACCAGCGTGCGCACCCTGATGATCCTCGGCCGCCACCAGACCACCACCGCACGGCCCTCACTGATCGTCACCGGCCCCGCAGCCGCAGGCAAAACCACCGCCCTGCTCCACGTCGGGCGCACCTGCCACCTCGCCCACACCCACCGCACCCCCACCCCGCCCGGCCACCACCCTCAGGTGCCGGTCGCCTACGTCCTCGTCCCACCCGGCGCCACCGCGAAGACCCTCACCGCCGAATTCGCCCGCTACCTCGGCATCCCCACCACCACCCGCATGACCCAGGCCCAGATCACCGACGCCGTCTGCCACACCTACAACACCGCCGGCATCCAACTCGTCCTCATCGACGAGATCCACCGCCTCAACCCCCGCACCACCACCGGCGCCCAAGCCGCCGACCTGCTCAAAGACCTCACCGAACGCATCCACGCCACCTTCGTCTACGCCGGCATCGACGTCACCGCCACACCCCTGTTCAGCGGCGTGCGCGGCGCCCAACTCGCCGGCCGCGCCACCCTCATCACCTGCGGCCCCCTCCCCGCCCGCCACGGCAACCGGCACCCCTTCACCGACGTCATCACCGACCTCGAAAACGCCCTCGATCTCCAGCACCACCGCCCAGGCACGCTCCCCCGCCACCACGCCTACCTCCACCAGCGCACCGCCGGCCGCATCGGCAGCCTCACCCGCCTCATCCGCCAAGCCGCCATCACCGCCATCTGCGACGGAACCGAACGCATCACCAAGAAAACACTGGAAGCCATCCAGCTCGACCACCTCGCCGAAGAAGCAAAGCGCCCCCGCACCCGCCGACCGTCCACACCGGCATGATGCGGACGTGAAGAAGACCAGGGATACGCCGACTGACGATAAGTTCGCTGCCGTCTGCGGCCAGGTGCGGGACGTCCTGATCCCCGCCCGTGCCGGCTACCTGGCAGGAGTCTCACCGCACTACGACGACGTCTTCCACGACGTCGTGCAACGAACCGAGCACGCCGGCAGCCTCGGGAAGACGGACATCGCGGCCCTGGTCGTCTGGAAACGGCTTTCCGCACAGACCCCGTGGGTATCGGCGCTCATGTCCCTGCCCAACGCACACGTGCGCGAGGTCACCAAGCGGGCCGTCACCGCAGTCCGCGACACCGCGGTACCGCGCAGTGAGGCTGCCCGCACAGGGCGCAGCATCACGTGGCCACACGCCAGACGGCCCCTACAAAGCTCCGACACCACAGACACGAAACCAGGCCCATGACCAGGCACAACACGACTGACCAGCCAAAACACACCCCGGACCATTAGACGCAGAAGCTACCCCCAACGCCCCGCCAATTCCCACTGCAACCCACACCACCCCAAGTCAGCCCCACCCCACCCCGCCAAACCCCATTCTCAACCAACACCCAACTCCCCAGCTCACACCACACCCAACACACCAACTACCCACCCCCGGATCGACACGCCCGATCCGGACCTCGACGCGCTGCGGTTGGAGCTCGCGCGTCTTCGGGCCGCGCGCGGGTGGAGCTACGACGAGCTCGCAGCCCGCAGCGGCCTGGCCAGACGCACCCTCATCGAGATCGAGCAGGGCCGCACCGTCGGCACGCTGAAGACCTGGCACGCCCTCGCCCACGCCCTGGACACGGAACACGAGCACTGGCGACGCGGTGGAAGCGGCCGTCATCTACGCCCGCGAGCACGGCGACTTGAAGGTGCCGTTCACGTTCCGCGTGCCTGCCGTCGGCGACCAGGAGGCGGAAGGCGAGGGGTGGCCGGCCTCGCTCGCCGGGTTCCCGCTGGGGCAGTGGACCGCTGACGCCAGGCGGTTCAACGCCCGCGGTGACATGGACGAGGACCGCGTCGCCCAGCTGGAGAAGCTGGGCATGGTCTGGTCGCACTTCGACGTCGCGTGGGAGGAGGGACTTGCCGCCGCGCGCGGGTGGGCCGCCGAACACGGGCACCTCCTGGCCCCGCTGGACGCCACCTTCCAGGGTACCGGGTGGGCATCTTTTTGAAGAACGCGCGTGCCGCCGCCCGGAAGGCTCAGGAGATCGAGCAGCGGCGTGCCGAAGGACTACCGGTGAGCTCGTCGGCCGGCGCCCTGTCGCAGGAGCGGCGCGAACAGCTCGAGGACATCGACCCCGCCTGGTGCCCCACCTGGCCCGTTGAATGGCAACGCTGCTTCCACCTCACCCGACACCACCTGGAACAGGGCGGCGAGCTGCCCACCAAGCCGGGCAACATCGTGCACCAGGGCGAAGACCTCGGACGGTGGGTACGCTCCGTCCGCCTCGGCTGGGACAACCTCACGACCGTCCAGCAGTGGATGTGCGAACACATCCTCGGCATCCAGCCCGCCACCGACGACGAGAAACCAAAGCCACGAACGTCTCAGGCTGAGAAGTGGGCGCTCCACCTCGCCGCCGCCCGGCAGTTCTACGAGCCGCACCCCAGGAGGGGCTCAGTCGCTCTGGGGCGTAGTCTTCGATTCTTCGCGGGTGCGGGGCCGTTCCGACTCTTCCTCTTCGTCGGCCTGGTCGGGTTGGTCCGAAGCGCCACTGCTCCACGCGACGGGCGGTGTCGGCGCCGTGATCGTCTGCGGTTCGTCCGAGCCCAGGTGGACGCTCGGCTGGGATCCCGGTGTGTGGGACGTCTGCACTTCGTCATTGGAGTTCGTCATGGAGTGTGTGTTCCCGTCGTTCTCATTCGAATGCTCTGATCAAGTTCAGCCGCTGTCATCGTCATGCCGCCGGCTACGGCGGGCTGGCGTAGCGTGGGGCCCGTGACGACGCCTTCCGAAGCAGCCGGGCCCTGCCTGCGGTGACCGCTTGCGTTCCGCCGGCGGCAGCAGCGCAGACCTGGACGCAACCAGCGCCATCGACTCGGACATGGAACACCTCCCACACCGTTAACCATGGACCGTACGGATAGCGTACGGTTGCCGTACGTGTTGCGTACGGGATGCGGGTAGGCGTTGATGCTGGAATCCTGCCCTGTGTTCCGTCCTCGCGGCACCTGGGTCTGCCCTGGCCTTTAGTCGAGGGCCGCAGCAAGACCTGTACGCGAACATCGACGACCTGCGCCCCGACGAGAGCGACCTCGACGACTTCCTGCTCTCCTCCGAGGCCACCGCACACACCGAGGTGACCGAGGAACTGGGCAGCTGGCTGCTGGACCGCCTGCCCGACTAATCCCGCCTGCACCATGGCCGGGTTTTCGACCACCGGTAGGTTCCCTTGGGGAACGTCGGACGCAATCACCCCTGCCAGACGTCGGCCACCCAAGGGGCCAACGCACTGGCCTGGGTGTGGCCCGCGCGGGCGGCAGCCGGCCGGCGGGTGTCGTCCGCCATGTTGCGGCCCATCATGCGGCGCGCAGCGCGGTCCGGGGACAGCAGGAAGACACGCGCTCCGTCGTCGGACAGTTCCGCGGCCTGCTGCGAGGCGCTCGGGTGCGGCCCGACCGCCCGGGGAATCGGCACGACCGCCAGTACCCGGCGGTACCCGCGTGCGAGCTGAAGGTTGGCGGTCGAACGACTGCCACCATCCATCCAGCGCCGGCCCGCCACGGTGACCGGCGGCCACACGACGGGTACGGCGCAGCTCGCCGCGACCGCTTCGAGGAGTGTGGCTCCAGAGTGCGAGTGGAACACCTCGGTCTGTCCGCTCTGCGCGTCGACCGCGGCGATCCGCAGGTCCCACTCGGGCCAGTCGCGTACGTCGCCCAGGAGCGCGCCGACCGTGTCGAAGACGTCTGACTCCGGGCCGGTCCGGGCGCGGAGCGCTGCCCGGGCGAGGCGTTCGATGGACCGCTGGGGATCGCGGGAGCCGAGCGCCGCCCAGAGGAAGCTCGCCGTCTGGCGCGCTGTCACCGGCAGCCGGACCGCGTCTGCTCCGGAGAGCTGGCGCTCGTAGAGGTCCGCGGCCGGGACGCCGGAGCGGAGCCGGGATCCGAAGACGGCACCGGCGGAGGTGCCGATCACGACGTCGGCGCTGGCGAGATCGAGCCCGGCCTCGGCGAGCCCGGCGAGCACCCCGGTCAACCAGGCTCCACCCACCGGTCCGCCGCCGCCGAGCACGAGTGCGGTGCCGAGCATGCCTTCCCCTCCCCCTGAACGACCGCGGATGCCCCACCCGCGGGAAGCAAAGCGGGGAGTGGTCCCCGTTTACTCGGCCGACGATAGCATCCGTACCGGGGGACGCTCCCCGGTACGGGGCAAGGAGAGGGAGACATGATGGGCAACCGTTCGCCGGTAGGGCGCCGTGATGCGCTGCGCAACCGGAAGCTGCTGACGGACAAAGCCCGCGAAGTCTTCGCCGAACAGGGCCTGGACGCCCCCCTCGATGTGATCGCCCGGCGGGCGGGCGTGGGCAACGCCACCCTCTACCGCCATTTCCCGACCCGTGCCGCGCTCGTCGACGAGGTCTTCCGGGATGCACTGTCGCAGACCGCAGCAGCAGGCGAACGGGCACGAACCGCCGGGGACGCATGGACGGGACTGACGCAGTACCTACGGACAGTGTTCGCGGCCCTGGCCGCAGACCGCGGCACCAACGACCTCATGACCACGAACCTGGAAGGCGTCACTTCCCTGCAGGCGATCCACGCCCACAACCGCGAAACCATCCACGAGTTGCTCCGGCGCGGTCAGGAGCAAGCCACCATCCGCCCCCATGTCACCACCGAGGACCTCCTCTTCGCCCTGGCAGCACTGGGCAGGGCTGTACCCGCACTCACCACGGTCGCCCCCGATGCCTGGCTCCGTCCGCTCGCCCTGCTCCTCGACGGCCTTCGCACCAGTCCGGCCACAGCCCCGCTGCCCGCGCCGGCCCTCACTTCCGACCAGCTTGGCAAGGTACTGCTCAACCTGGGCCCCCACAGGCGGCGTTGAGAGGCTCCCGACTTACACGGCTGCCCTGCAAGACCAACCCTTCATCAAGAACTTCTCCGCCTCGGGCGTCGCGATCCAGTTGGCGGGCCCGCAGGACGGTCAGGCAGGCGTGGGCGGCCATGGCCAGCGTCATGTGGCGGTGCCAGCCGGGATAACGGCGAACCTGGTAGTCGTCCAGGCCGCACTCCTGCTTCGCGGTCTGAAAGCATTCCTCCACGGCCCAGCGGCTGCCCGCGATGCGGATCAGCTTGTCCAGCGTGGTGCGGCCGGGCAGTAGGCGATGTAGCAGGCGGCCGCGTTATAGCTGATACCAGTCGTCGCCACCGGCTCGGAGCGAACGGCCGAGGTAGTCCTGCAGGTTGTTGGCGACCCATCGACGACTGTCGCTCTCGTGCTCCCAGACGAAGATGTCGGGGCGCTCGGGCTTCTGCACGAAGGCGAACTGGTCGCCGCCTCCGTTGTCCCCGAAGAAAAGGAAGGCGTCGAACGTCATGTAGAGCTGCGCGAACGTCTGGTCGGACCACAAGAGCAGGTTCCTCTCGACGATCTGATCGATGGGCCAGACGGTGTCCACGTGAGTCTGCCCGATTACCCCGTTGCTTTCGAGGAGCAATTGCCGAAGCTCTGCCGGCAGCATTCGCCTGAGTCGCGTCTCCGCCGCGACGAGATCGGATGCCTGGGCCGGTTCCCGGAAGCCCACGCCGGGAAAGACCGCTGTCGCTGCCTGTCTCCACATGATCCGGAGCCTAGCCAACCACCTCCAGGGCGCCTGTACTGCATCGGCGGTAGCAGATGAGCATGCCGGCGATGTCGACGAAGGCCAGGAAGTGTTCGGCCTTGCGCTCGGAGCGTCGGTGCAGGCGAAGGCACCCGTTCAGCCAGGACATCGTGCGCTCAACCACCCAGCGGTGCCGGCCCAGGCGGCCGGATGGCTCGATGTCTCGCCGGGCGATGCGCGGCACGATCTGCCGGCGCCGTAGCCATCCGCGCAGGTGGTCGAAGTCGTAACCCTTGGAGGTGCTTCTGTCTGCCCTGACGGCCATCTGCACGGGTGCCGCCTGTCGTCACCGTTCCGTCACAAGTAGTCGCCGCACGAAACCCTGCCGCTCTCCCGCCCTGTCTGCACTCACGTACCACGACCACGCGTACCGCGGGGCAACAACCGACGACCGAAACCCGCGGACGAGACGACTCAGGGGGACGACAGCATGCGTCACAGCAACGGCATTCGCAGGGCGGCTCTGGCGACGACGGCGGTCACGGCCGTCGCGGCGGCGGTGACCGGCATCCTGCCCGGCACCGCCATGGCGGCGAGCACCACCACCTCCACCCCGCCGCCCGCCTGCCCGGCCTCCGCCCTCCAGGTCAGCGCTTGGCAGGCCGCCCACCGGCCCGTCGGGACCGGGACCGGGGCGGCGGTCGTGCAGTTCACCAACGTCTCCCGAAGGACGTGCGTCCTGACGGGCCATCCGACGGTCGCGGGCGCCGGCAACGGCTCCCCCGCCCACAACACCCCGCTCACGCTCACCCCCACCGGCAAGGCGGCCACCGTGACGGTCCGGCCGCACGGCAAGGCGTGGGTGAAGCTGACCTTCGTCCAGGTCCAGGGGGAGGCCGACGGCTACTGCGTGTCGGGCAAGGACCCGGTGACGTATCCGACGATGGTCATCGGGCTGCCGCACTCCGGGAAGCACCAGGTCGCCCTGAACGACGGGGTGTGGGCCGAGTGCGACAACAAGGTGACCGTCACCCCGGTCTCGGCGGTCAAGCCTTCCTGACCCCCCGTCCCCACAAATCGAGCAGCCTGCCTGACGATCACAAGGCTCTGACCTGCGCGTTTACGAGGAACTGCACATAAGTGCAGGTCAGCGATTCAGCGCACCTTCGGTGCGCTGAATCGCTGACCTGAGGTAATCAAACTCCGATGACACAAACTCACGCCCGTCAAAGTCCGATGCCATACGCTCAAGACCCAGTGGCACGGGACACCTCCCTGGCCGGTCGTTGACTGGTCACCCGCCATCCTAGAATCGAACATGTGACCGATTCAGCTCCGACGCGCCTGACGCTGCTCCGCTTCCTGGAGCGCGTGCAGGTCCGCGACCTGGAACGCACCCGCCGGTGGATCGTCGAGGAAGAACGCCGCGAGGCAGAAGGGAAGCGCGGCCTGGCCGCCCGACCCCTGATCCGGACTGGCTGAACCAGTACGGCCTCAACCGGAAGAACGCCGACTGGGTGCACACCGGCGACTGCTGGGCGGCCACGAAGAGCGGCCGATGCCACCCGGCCACACACGCCCAGGCCCTGGAGGCACTGCGCCAGCAGGTCCCCGCATGCGCACATTGCCGCCCCGACACCGCCCTCGGCCTCCTCGACTGATCCCCTCACACTGAGGACACCGCGCCCTGGCCGAAGGGCCGGCACATCCCCGGGCCCCATGTCCTGGCGCAGCCGTAGGAGCCGGACCGGGTGGCGCCACGCCCCCCGCTCCCGCGCCGTGTCCACCGCGATCTCAGCGACCACGCCCGGCTCGACCAGGACCACGTCCAGCGGCGTCCTCGCTCCCCACGACGTCGTGAAGCGCATGCCCTCCCACGCGTGCTCCGGCCCCGCCGGCCGCAGACGCCCGGCCAGCTCGCGCGCGGCATCCGGGCGCAGCGGCGTACTGCGGGCAACCGGGTGCAGCTGGCCGGTGTCGTCGTAGCGGCCCAGCACGAGCGTCTGCGGCCTCACCAGCGTCCCCGTGATGGCACCGATGACCGCTTCGGTCGTGTCACGGCGGCGCACCTTGTAGAGCGCACCGGCGCCACGCAGATAGCGCTGCTCGCTCCCCCGGATGATCAGTCCTTCCACGCCGGGGACCTGGGTCCAGGACGTGAGCCATTCCTGCGCCGTAGCCGGATCGTCCGTCTCCGGGCACAACGTCCAAGGAGCGCGCAGATCGAGGTCGGTGAAGAGCTGTTCCAGGCGGGCACGGCGCTCGGCATACAGGACGTGCAGCAACTCTTGGCCATCGGCCTGGAGGACGTCGAAGACGATCAGGTGGGCGGGCAGTTCCTCCGCGAGGCGGGGCGCGCTGCGGTGGCCGGCAGCCGCACGCCGCTGCAACGCCCCGAACGACATCCGCTCCCCCGCCCACACGACCAGCTCGCCATCAAGGACCAAGCCATCCGGCAGATCCGCGGCCGCGCGCACCAGCTCGGGGAAGCGGGCCTGGGCCTGGATCAGGCTGCCCCGGCGCGACTGAAGCCGCGCCGGGCCGGTGAACAGCAGGCGCGGTAGCCGTTGGCTCTGTTCGCGAGAACGGGCAGCAGCTGTACACCGGTTTGGGAGGCAGCCAACGCCCGCGTGTGAATCAAAATGTTCACGGGTTCCGACAGTACGGATGCGGGGCGGTTGCCTTCAGGGGCGCTGCATCATGGCGGTCGGCGGCTGTTTAAGGTCACGTGTATGTCGAGGACCACACCGCCGCGCCCGCTCGATGTCGAGGCGCTGTTCCCGGAGCTGTCGGCCTACCGGGGCACCACCACTCGGCTCCATCCGCGCCCCGGCCGACCGGACGTGGCGGCCAGTTCCGTGGGCGGTCCGCTGCTGTGGCCGACGAGCGAACCCTGGCCGATGTGCACCGAGTCCCAGAGCCACGTGCGTGGCCGACGCCCGGCGGATATCCGCCGGCAGCGGCAGGTCCTGGCCTCCGCATGGCTCCGCCAACCGAACCCCGGCCCCACGGACGAGGAACGGCAGATGCTGGAGGAACTGGACCAGGAACATCGCATTCAAGAGGCTGCTGCGACCGATCCACTGCCACTGATCGGCCTTGCACAGCTGTACCGCAGGGACATCCCCGACCTTCCGGCCGGGCCGGACGACTGCGATCTGCTCCAGGTGTTCTGGTGCCCCTTCGACGCGCACGGCCCAACCGGCTACGGGATGCTGCTCGACCTGCGCTGGCGCCGGTCGTGGGAGGTCACCGAGGTGCAGACTTCACCCCCGCAGCCGCAGGTCGTCGGCTTCGAGGGGTACGTGCCCGAGCCGTGCGTGCTGCACCCGGAGCAGGTGGCCACCTACCCTTTCGCCGGCCTTCTCCCGGAGAACCTGTGCGCCCGGATCGACGCCTGGGAAGAAGAGCTGGAGGAGGAGGCCGAGGAGATGGCGGACGAGGACGCCGCAGCGGTGGTCGGCTACCAGTACGACCTGTCCATCCCACCAGGCTGGCGCGTCGGCGGTTTCGCCTCCTGGCACACCACCGACCCGTCCCCCATGAACTGCCGGACCTGCTCGACACCGATGCACCTGCTGCTCACCATCGACAGCTCAGAATGGGACGGCGGCAGCGGCAGCTGGAAGCCACTGGAAGAACAGGACCTTCCCACGCACCGATCCGCTACACCGACCGAGGTCACCGTGGGCCGCTGGGGCGAACTCAACATCTTCGCCTGCCCTGAAGAGCCCAGCCACCCGCACCGCTGGAGCATCCAGTAGGCCGCTCGGTCATGACCAGTGCACGTGCTTGAGGGAGTCCGTTTCCCCGGACCGCGTTGTCTGAGTGGCCCTGCGTGGCTGACGCCCGAGTGCCGTCGGTTCTCGTGAACATCGAACGTGGCACAGTCCGGGTGCCTCCCAAACCACTGAACAACCACTGCCCAAACCCGTGAACAAAGCCAAGCCGTCGAACTTCGGCTGAAAGAGCAGACGGCCCGGCAGCGCGCCGGGCGCAGGCACCGTGGCACGGGTCTGCGCCAGCATCGGCTCCACCGGCGGCCGCAGCACCATGCGTCCGGTCTACGGCCCGACCGCCGCCCACGCGACCGGACGCGGCCATCCACCCTCTTCACCGACGCCGTGGATCTGGGAGGAGCGACTGAACCACGAGGTACTCGTATCCCGCCGACGACCTAAGCGGTCGTTCACCGCACCACCAGGTGGCGTCGGCGGCATACGATTTATGCTTCTTTTAAGAAGCGCCTGCCCGTCAGACAGTCTCGGTGCGTAGAAGTTCCAGCCCCGTGACGGCCGCCATCTTTCCTTCGACCTCAGGGTTGCTGTTGTTCACGTAGACGAGAGTCTCATACTCCGTGAAGGCTGGCTCCGCATACTCGCCGTCCTCATCACACGCGTGAGTCTCCACAGAGATTTCCAATCCCGCCGCGCCGCGATGAAGGAAATACTCCCCCCCGCGATACGAGCTTTCTCGGACCTGGAAATCCACATTCAGATTCCCCTTAAGGGACTGAGTGACGTCCAGCATTCGCAAGCTCCGCGAGCCATATAGCGTGAAGCGGGCAGGCATTACCTCTCCAATCGTTCCCGTGTTACGGCGTGACGACAATACTAGGTGAACGTGACGTTGCATCCTGAACCGAACGGTAGATCATGAAGTTCACCTCACGATTTGCCCCGTCAGTGAGACTTTCGCGTAGCTCAGCCAGCCCCATTTTCTGCAGATCTGCTCCCTTCAGCGGACCCGTGCGCGTTCCTCCCGATCGCAGCGGAATGCCAGCCTTCTTAGCTCTAGCTAGGAGCCCCTCGCCAGTGAGAGCAACATCGAAGTCACTGTGCGGCCCGAACGGCTTGCCGGTGCGATAGCTCTTGCCCGTGACCGAACTTCCCTGGAACACGGCAGTTACTCCATCACGCATTCCAGCTTCACGAAGCCCTGAATAGATCTCGTTGCCGAAATTGCGAAATTCTGAGGCATTGGAGAACCCCATGGGGAAACGTCTCGGCCCAGGCCTCGGCATTCCACCTTCACGGGCTCCGAAGATAGCGGCGAGAGCAGACGGAACCTCATAGGCATCGCTATACGGATCATACCCTTTACTCGCAGCCCAATTATCGAACTGAGTGCCATAGTTGCATCCAGGCGCTCCGGCTTCGCCATCTCCGCGGCAATCACTATCGAATGGCCAGGCGAAATATTCCGCCATGTGCGGGATGTTGCTCATGAGCCCCAGAAGGACGCTCGTAATGGCCTTATCTGCGGGACCTTCAACAACGCTGCCAACGCAGTGCCCATAGGCGCAAGCGAGGACTTCCCCGTCGCTGTTATATAGCGTTTGCCCGCTACTGCTCGTTTTCGCAGTTCCGCCGCAGGTGTAATAGCACCCGTTCTTGCCTACCGTACCCTTAGGCTTGCCAGGAGTGCTACTCGAATTTCCGTTATTACCCTTAGGGTTGGGCACGCTGTGTCCCGTGCCGTCGTCCAGCCATAGCCCCGTGGGGTCGCTGGACGTGACAGGGGTGTTGTTGGCGTAGGCATAGCCATTGAGTGACTGGTGCTGGGTGGTGTCGAGGACCGGGTCGACGCTGATGAATTGGCCGACCGATGGGTCATATTCCCGGGCACCGACATGTGTTAGCCCTGTGAATTCGTCGGCCGGCTTACCGAGGAAAGCCTTGTCGTCGGGCCAGTTGATGGCCTTGGTTCCTCGCGGCGCACCGAACGGGCTTGTGTAGCGCTTTGTGAGCGCATAGGTGCCAGCTGCCATGGCGATGTTGGAGGTGCCATGGTGGTCGGCTGCCAGGAAGACGAGCTTGGAGCCGGGGACGCCTGCAGTTGCCGTGCGGACGGCGATGGTTTGACCGCTAGCGGTGTAGTACCGGCTGCCGGTCAGGGTCTTGGTAGCGCCCTTCTCTGTTAGCCGGACTTCCGTGTTGGCCACGTACAGGACGGTGTCGCCGTCGCCCTTGGCCCTGCGGATGAGGAGTTCGCCGTCGGCGTCGTAGAGGTAACTGGTCTCTTTGGTGCTTTCGGTGAGCTTGGCGAGCTCGCCTTCGGCGTCCCACGTCAGTGTCTGCTGGGCAGTGGGGCCAGGGCGGGAGGTTGTGTTGCCAGCCTCGTCGTAGGCGTAGGTGGCGGCTCGGGTGCCGGTCGTTTTGTCGAGTGTGTGCGGCTTGGTGTCCGCCGGATCGTCGTAGGTGTAGGTGGTTGTCTGATCGCCTGCGGAGGTGTGCTGTGTCTCTGTCTTGCGCTGGCCACCCTGGGTGTACGTATACGACGTCCAGTAGGGGGCTGCGCCGTCAATGTTGCTGCCGGTGCGACCGGTGGTGGCGCAGTCGGCGGTTTTGGGGGTCCAGGCTTCGGTCAGGCGGCGGTGGCCGTCGTAGGTGAAGCACTGGTAGTCGGGCTTGGCCGTACCACCGAGGGTGGTGGTGTCGAAGATGGAGGTGACGTTGCCGGCGGAGTCCTGGGTGAAGTTCAGGTCTTGCAGCGGGTAGCTCTGGGCGTCCGTTTTGACGTAGGGCATCCGTTGGGGCGGACGCCCCCTCGCAACAGCAGCCTGACCAACCCTGACGCGGCAAGCACGGCAAGCTGTCTCTCAGCCTTCCCGAGGCTCGACTGCGCCAGCTCTCTGGGCGCCTGAATCCTTGCGCGCCGCGAGCAGGAACAAGACAGCAGCGGCGGCGATGAAGCCGAAACCGACGCTCATGCAGGCCATGACCGCCTCGAAGGAGGCGTCGGCAATCCGGGGGATGCCGTTGACGAGCATGAAGGCGTAGATGCACAGAAGGCCGTAGGCACGAAGCCGCATCCCGCCCTGTCGCTTCCGCATCCACGGCGGTGTCCAGCCTGCCAGGATCGCCACCGGCACCGGCAGCACGAGCGCCGTGGACACTGCCAACGCTATCCAGTGGTACAGCGGATTGCCGTTCACTGAACCGCTCCGGGTTCGGTAGAGACTCGATCATTTGAGAGGCTCGAGTCATGGCACGTCCTTCCCAGTACCCGCTTGAGCTGCGCCGTCGTGCGGTGCGGAGGGGTCGCCGAGGTGCGGCCCGACTACGACACCGAGTGGGCCGCGATGAAAGCGGTCGCCCAGAAACTGGACATCGGCACGACCGAGACACTGCGCAAGTGGGTCCGTCAGGACGAGATCGACACCGGAACCCGGCCGGGGACGACTACGGAGGAGTCGGCCGAGCTGAAGCGGCTGAAGAAGGAGAACGCCGAGCTGAAGCGGGCCAACGAGATCCTGAAGGCCGCGGCGAGTTTCTTCGCGGCCGAGCTCGACCGGCCACACACACGCTCGTAGCGTTCACCGACGAGCACCGGGACCGCTTCGGCGGTGTCGAGCCGATCTGCCGTGTTCTGACCGAGCACTCCTGCAAGATCGCCCCTCCACCTACTACGCCCACCACAAACGCCGGGTCAGGCCGTCGGCCAGGACCGTGCGGGACGCCGAGCTGAAGGAGCGGATCAGCGAGGTCTTCGAGGCCAACTACCGTGTCTACGGGGCGAGAAAGATCTGGCGCGAGCTGAACCGGCAGGGCCACGGCGTGGCCCGCTGCACCGTCGAACCTCTGATGCGCGAGCTCGGTATCGTCGGCGCGGTTCGCGGCAAACGCGTGATCACCACGATTCCCGGCGGGCAGGTCGAGCGGGCCCCCGGACCTGCTGGACCGAGAGTTCGTCGCCGGCGCACCGAACCGCTGCTGGGTCGCGGACTTCACCCACGTGAAGACCTGGGCCGGTGTCGTCTATGTCGCTTTCGCCGTGGACACCTTCTCCCGCCGGATCGTCGGCTGGTCAGCGGCCACCATGAAGGAAACGGTGTTCGTCCTCGACGCTCTGGAGATGGCGCTGTGGCAACGCGGCCGCGACCAACACCCCATCTGTCCAGGAGAGTTGATCCATCATTCCGATGCCGGGGCGCAGTACACGAGTTTCCGGCTTGCCGAGCATCTCGACCGGGTGGGTATCGCTGCTTCGATCGGCTCGGTCGGCGATGCCTACGACAATGCCCTGATGGAGAGCACGATCGGTCTGTTCAAGACCGAGCTGATCAAGCCCCGGTGGCCGTGGAAGACGCTGTCCGACGTCGAACTCGCCACCGCCGAGTACGTCGACTGGTACAACCACCGCCGACTCCACGGTGAGATAGGCCATATCCCGCCCGCCGAATACGAGAACAATCACTACCTCACAACCACGAATCCCCAGGTCACAACCAACATCTGAGATCTCTACCGAACCCGGAGCGGTTCAGTGTCAGGCAAGTCAGGCAAGTTGTTCGACGTCGGGTAGCGCGGCGAGCCGCCGACAGGGGTCAGGCCGTCGAGGACGTCGACGACGAACTGGGACGCGGGGCATAGCTTCGAACTCGTCTCGTGAGTCGTCGCTCAGCACCGTGTGCGTATCAGGTGACGGATGCAGCGATGGCTGGGCCCGCCGGTCAGTCGATGCCTTCGATGATGCGGAAGTCGCGCTCGTAGCCGTCGGGGAGGGCCACCAGCGCCTTCTGGTATGCCTCGCTCTCGTATGCCGCGACGGCCTGTTCAAAGCTGTCGAACTCGATCAGAACGACGCGTTGCGTGATTCCGGCCTCGTGGGCGACGACTCGACCGCCACGGGACAGGGTCCGCCCGCCCGCAGCCTGGACAGCCGGACGGGCCAGCTTGTTGTAGGCAGTCAGCCTCTCAGGGTCGGAAATGGCGGGGTAGACACTGACCCAGTAGCCCTTAGCCATGGAAACCTCCTGTGTTCG
>NZ_JBFAMH010000047.1:0-27610 GCF_040656475.1 Streptomyces sp. NPDC049915 | reverse complement strand
TACTGCAGGGGGGACCCTGTGGGAGAGTAGGACGCCGCCGAACAATCATTGGGAAAACCCCGCACCTTACGGTGCGGGGTTTTCTGCGTTTCCGGGGCGTTTACAGTCGTCGTATGCGCTACGAACTGGTCATCTTCGACAACGACGGCGTCCTGGTGGACAGTGAGCCGATCTCCAACCGGCTCCTCGCCGCGTATCTGAGCGAGCTGGGGCATCCGACGACGTACGAGGAGTCCATCCGGGACTACATGGGGTCCGCGATGCACCGGATCCACGACCTGGTTCTCGAGCGCACGGGGCAGCGGCTGCCCGATGACTTCGACGACGTCTTCCACGCTCGCGTGTTCGGCGCTTTCGAGCGGGAGTTGAAGCCGGTGGCGGGGATGACCGGCGTCCTGGAGAAGCTGACGGCCGACGGGGTGCCGTACTGTGTCGCGTCGTCCGGGAGCCATGAGCGGATCCGGGTGGGACATCGGACGACCGGGCTGGACCGGTGGTTCGACGACGCGCGGATCTTCAGCTCGCAGGACGTCGGGCGGGGGAAGCCGGCGCCGGATCTCTTCCTGTACGCGGCCGAGCGGATGGGGGTGGCGCCGGAGCGGTGTGCCGTCGTCGAGGACAGCCCGCTGGGGGTGCGGGCGGCCGTGGCGGCCGGGATGGACGTCTTCGGGTTCACGGCGATGACGCCGGCGGCGAAGCTGGCGGGGGCAACCCAACTCTTCTCCGAGCCGGGGCAGTTGGCTGACCTGCTGGTATGACCCGGGCCATGCGGCCGTGCTGACAATTGTCATGCCGAGTCCTGGACGAACGTTTCTACTGGGCGACCCCTCCCGACCGCGAAGCTGGGGGCATGACGACGACGAAGAAGAACCTCCGGCCGCTCCTCCTCGACGTGGCGGTGCCGCTCGCTTCGTACTACCTCCTCAAGGAAGCCTTCGGGATGAGCACCTTCGCGGCACTCGCCTGGAGCAGCGTGGTGCCGGCCGTGCGGACGCTGTGGAGCGTCGTGCGGGAGAGGACGGTGAACGGCCTCGCGGGCCTCATCCTCGTCGTGAACCTCGTCAGCCTGGCGCTGAGCTTCGTTGCGGGCGACCCGCGGCTGATGCTCGCCAAGGACGGCGCGGTCAGCAGCACGGTCGGCATCGGGATCCTGGTCTCCGTGGCGCTCGGGAAGCCGATGATGACGGCGGCGTTCAAGCCCTTCGTGGTGAAGGGCGACGCGGCCCGGGAGACCGCCTGGCAGCGGCTGATCACCGGCTCCGCGGCCTTCCGGCGGGCTGAGCGGGCGTTCTCGCTGGTGTGGGGCGCGGTCCTGCTGGCGGAGTGCGTGGCCCGGGTGATCGGCGCCTACACCGTGCCGGTGGACACCATGGTCTGGCTGGGCACGGTGATGACGGTCGCCACCTTCGGTCTCGGGTTCCTCGTCAGCGGCGGGCTGGCCGTGGAGCCGATGCGGCGGATGCTGACCGCCGAGGTGGAGAGCGCGCAGGCCGCCACCGCCCGGCCGGAGGTCGCGGTCGCCGCCTGAAGCCGGCGGTGGAGCCGGCCTCGGCGGCGGTAAAGCTGAGCCGAATTCACCTTTGGCTGGATCTACCCAGCAGTAGCCCGGGGCCCTACGCTCGCCGCCATGACAGATGTGCTGCGGCGCGGCAGGGCCTCGCTGGCGTTCAGCTTCTTCGCGCAGGGCGTCGCCTTCGCGCTCCTGGTGACGCGCATCCCGGCCATCCAGGACCGCTACGGCATCTCCGACGCCCTGCTGCCGGCTTTCCTGGCCGCCGTACCGATCCTCGCCGGGGTGTCCAGTGTGACCACCGAGCAGCTGGTGAAGCGGGTACGGCCGAGCCGGGTGCTGCGCTGGTCGCAGCCGGTCGTGCTGCTGGCGCTGCTGGGCGTCGGGGCGGGCGACCGGCTGGTCGAGGTCGCGGTGGCGCTCGCGGTGTTCGGGCTGGCCGTGGGGGCGCTGGACGCCTCGATGAACATGCTGGGGGTGAGCCTGCAGCGGGCGTACGGGCGCAGCATCATGCTGAGCTTCCACGCTGCGTACAGCCTGGGCGGGATTCTCGGGGCGTCGCTGGCCTGGGTGGGGGCGCACTGGCATCTGGCGCTGTGGGTGTCGTATCTGCCGGTCGTGGTGGTGGTGCTGCCGGCCGCGCTGCTGGGGAGCCGGTGGTACGCCGACGGGGGCGGGACGAAGGCGGTCCCGGAGGTGGGGGAGCCCGCCACGGCGGACGGGGTCGTCTTCAGGCTGCTGCTGCCGCTGTGCCTGGTGATGACGTTCGCGTACATCGGGGACTCGACGGTCTCCAACTGGTCCGCGAAGTATCTGCAGGACGTGCTGGGCAGTTCGGAGCAACTGGCGACGGTGCCGTACAACGTGTACATGGTGACCACGCTGCTGGGGCGGGCCATCGGGGACTTCGGGGTGCGGCGGTTCGGGGCGGTGGCCGTGGTGCGGGGTGGGGCGCTGGTGGCGGCGGCCGGGTTCGCGGTGGTGGCGGTGGCGCCCGGGGCATGGGTGGGAATGCTGGGGTTCACGCTGCTGGGGCTGGGGTTGTGCGTGCTGGTGCCGCAGACGTTCGCGGCGGCGGGGCGGTTGTTCCCGGGCGGGTCCGACGCGGCGATCGCGCGGCTCAATGTCTTCAACTACGTCGGCTTCCTGATCGGCTCGCCGCTCGTGGGGGCGCTCGGGGACGCGTGGAGCTACCGCGGGGCCATGCTGGTGCCGATGGCGTTGGTGCTGGTGACGTTGGCGTACGCCAGCTCGTTCGCGGCTCAACCGGACCGATACGGTGGCGGGCATGAGCGGGCGCGCACAGCTGATGTGGGACGAGGCAGTAACGGGCTATGACTTCGGTCCGGACCATCCGATGGATCCGGTCCGCCTCGCCCTGACCCGGAAACTGGTCGCCGCCTTCGGCCTCGACCGTGAGGTGGACGTGGTGGCGGCGAAGGCCGCCGGCGAGTCGACGTTGCGGCTCGTCCACCGGGAGGACTACATCGACGCCGTGAAGGCGGCGTCCGCGGATCCCGCGGCGGCCGACCAGTCGTACGGGCTGGGGACGCTGGACGATCCGGCGTTCGCGGGGATGCACGAGGTGTCCGCGCTGATCGCGGGGCAGTCGGTGGGGGCGGCGGAGGCGGTGTGGCGCGGGGAGGCGCTGCACGCGGTGAACTTCGCAGGTGGGCTGCACCATGCGATGCCGGCGGCGGCGTCGGGGTTCTGCATCTACAACGACGCGGCGCTGGCGATCGCGCGGCTGCTGGAGCTGGGGGCGGAGCGGGTCGCGTACATCGACGTCGACGTGCATCACGGGGACGGGGTGCAGGCGGCGTTCTGGGAGGACCCGCGGGTGCTGACGATCTCGTTGCACGAGCATCCGCGGACGCTGTTTCCGCAGACCGGGTGGCCGGAGGAGACCGGGGCGGACACGGCGGAGGGCTCCGCCGTGAACGTGGCGCTGCCGGCGGGGACCGGGGACGCGGGGTGGCTGCGGGCGTTCCACGCGGTGGTGCCGGAGCTGCTGGCGGAGTTCCGGCCGCAGGTGGTGGTGTCGCAGCACGGGGCCGACACGCACTTCGAGGATCCGCTGGCGCATCTGGCGGTGTCGCTGGACGCGCAGCGGGCGGTGCAGGTGGCGTGTCACGAGCTGGCGCACGAGTACGCCGGGGGCAAGTGGGTGGCGCTCGGGGGCGGCGGGTACGCCGTGGTGGACGTGGTGCCGCGGTCGTGGACGCATCTGGTGGGGATCGCGGCGGGACGGCCGGTGGAGCCGACGTCCGTGATTCCGGAGGCGTGGCGGCAGGAAGTGTTCGCGCGGACGCGGCAGTTGGGGCCGGGACGGATGACGGACGGCCGGTGGCCGGTCTCGTTCGCCGCGTGGGATGCGGGGTACGACCCCGCGGATCGGCTGGATCAGGCGGTGCTGGCCACGCGCCGGGCGGTGTTTCCGCTGCGGGGGCTGCTGGCGTAGGGCCGTAGGGCGGTGCCGGGTGCTGTGGCCGGCGTTGCCCTGACCGGCGTGGGGCTGCGCGCTCGGCGTTGCCGTGACCGGCGTGGGCTGCGCGCCCGGCGTCGCCCAGGGCCCCGGTGCTGTGGCCGGCCGGGGGTAGGTGCGCTCGCCGGCACCGGCGGGGTGCCTCCCCCAAGCTCCTCGAGCAGGGGATACCCCCAGCCCACCCGTGCCGCCCCAGCGGCACGACTGCCCGCAGCCACGCGGGTGTGGCGGCCGCCAGGCGCTGCCGCTGCCGCTGCCGCGGGCTGCGACGGGACGGCCGCCGACCAGCGCTGCGGTCGCCGCCGCCACGGCGACGTGGCTGTCAGCAGCTACCCGCGGACGACCGACCGGAGTTGTGGGCGCCGCTGCTGCGACGGCAGGGCAGTGCTCGGCCCCGTAGCGGGTGTTACGCCAAGCGTGGGGTTTTTTCGGGGTTCTTGGGCCGGCTCGGGCTTTCGTCCGTCAGGATCGGCCGGGTGGTGTCTGTTGGTGCTCTGCGGGCCCATCTTCTCGACTCACGGCTGGCCGGGACCGTGGCCACCTCCCGGGAGGTGAGTCTGCGGAGTTATCGGTTGTTCGCGGCTCGGGATCCCCGGGCGCTGATCGGGATTGATCCGCAGCGACCGTGGGCGTCGCGGGATGTGATCGAGTTGATGTCGGAAAGATGCGGTGTTTCGGCCGATCCGCATCACACTTCCGGGCAGGACGTGATCGACCCGGAGCGCACACTGGCCGCGCTGGACGCCTTCGCGGAGCGGCTCGCGGCGGTCGCCGGCCGCCGTGGGAGCGTGCTCTTCGGCACCGGGCACCCGCATCGGCTGCTCGGCTTCTACGCCGCCCTCGCAGACGCGTTGTCGGCGGTGGGATGTGCTGTCCTCACCCCGGCGCAGGGTCGCCGTATCGACATATTGACCCAGTTCGGTCTACGCACGCACAACCTCGACTACGTACGAGGGGTCGCGTTGATCCGCGAGGGCGGTGCGGAACGCCCCGGTCGTGCGCCCGGCGCGCACACGCACTCTCCCCTCCCGGTTCGTACCGCGCTGGCCGCGGCGGCCGAGGCCGGCGGGCCGCTGCCCGACCTCGTGATCGGTGATCACGGCTGGGTCTGCGGGGCAGGTCAGCTGGGGTTCCAGGCGATCGGGCTCGCCGACACGGACGATCCGGCGCTGTTCGTGGGGCAGGCCGAGGGCTCGGTGGCCGTCGTCGTTCCGCTTGATGACGGGGTGCGGGCCGCTTGCTACCGCCCGCTGGCCCGCTACGTACTCAATCGAGCGTGTCTGTCACAGTAGGGCGCTGTTGGGTGCACCTCTTCCCCACTTGCATCACCCGCCCCTAGTCTGGGGAGTGAGCACGCAGCGACGAAGAGTCACCGGAAGGGGAAGCCGGTGGCCGTCGAGTGCGGAAGGTTCAGGTGTGTCATGGCTGCTGAGCAGAGGCCTCTGAGCGAGGTTCAGTTCCTTACCGTGGCGGAAGTCGCCGCGGTGATGCGAGTGTCGAAGATGACCGTGTACCGGCTGGTGCACAGCGGTCATCTGCCCGCGATCAGGGTGGGGCGGTCCTTCCGCGTCCCCGAGAACGCGGTTCACGAATACCTCCGCGAGAGTTATGTGGGGGTGGAGACCGCCTGACGGCAACGCGGGAGACCAGCGATCGGAACAGGGCACCTCCGGTCTCCCACCCCTCGATTACGACCTCAGCGCTCGGGCGGGTAGGCTAGCCCCTCGTAGGTCGTGTGGGCCCATGGCGCCCAAACACCGAGTGATGAGAAGTGAGCGAGGATAGTCGTGGGCTCTGTTATCAAGAAGCGGCGTAAGCGGATGGCCAAGAAGAAGCACCGCAAGCTGCTGAAGCGCACGCGCGTCCAGCGTCGCAACAAGAAGTGAGCGACGCGAGCAACGCCGCGTAGAGCGTGTGTCTGTGGCCCCCCATCGCACTCGATGGGGGGCCACAGCCGCATCCGGACACCCCCGCGGTCTCACGAGGCGCCGGGCGTCACTGTGCTCCGCCCGGCCGTTTCTCGTCACTTCCTGCATCGGGTGGTCATCACAGCGCAACGCCGAACCGCTAAGTTGGCCGCTGAGGGGGAACGCGGGCGTGGTACGAGGTCTGGAAGGAAGGCGCTGATCTTGGGAAAGGTCGTGCTCGTGACCGGAGCGGCCCGTCAGCTGGGCGGCCGCTTCGTACGGCGGATCCAGCGTGACCCGCAGGTCGACCGGGTCGTCGCCGTGGACGCGGTGCAGCCCGAGCACCATCTGGGCGGCGCCGACTTCATCCGCGCCGACATCCGGCAGCCCACCATCGCGCGGGTGCTCGCCGAGACCGGCGCCGACACGGTCGTCCACATGGACGTCACCGGCATGGCGCTCGGAGGCGGCAGCCGGGCCACGGTGAAGGAGACCAACGTCATCGGCACCATGCAACTGCTCGGTGCCTGCCAGAAGTCGCCCACGGTCAAGCGGCTGGTGGTGAAGTCCTCCACCAACGTCTACGGCTCCGCGCCGCGCGACCCGGCCGTGTTCGTCGAGACGACCCCGCCGAAGTCGCTGCCCAGCGGCGGCTTCGCGAAGGACACCGTCGAGGTCGAGGGGTACGTCCGCGGCTTCGCCCGCCGCCGGCCCGACGTCGCCGTGTGTGTGCTGCGGTTCGCCAACATCCTCGGGCCCACCGCCGAGACCCCCCTCACCTCGTACTTCTCGCTGCCGGTCCTGCCGACGGTGTTCGGCTACGACCCGCGGCTGCAGTTCGCGCACGAGGACGACGTGATCGAGGTGCTGCGCCTGGCCTCGCACGAGCCGCGCCGCGGCACGCTGAACAGCGGCACCTTCAACATCGCCGGCGACGGCGTCGTCCTGCTCTCGCAGTGCGCGCGGCGGCTGGGCCGTCCCACGGTGCCGCTGCTGCTGCCCGCCGTGACGTGGGCGGGCTCCCTGGTGCGTACGCTGGGCATGACGGACTTCTCTCCCGAGCAGATCCGGCTGCTCACCCACGGCCGGGTCGTGGACACCACCCAGATGCGCGAAACGCTGGGCTTCGAGCCGACGTACACGACCGCGCGGACGTTCGCGGACTTCGTACGCAGCAGGGGGCCGGGCCTGTTGCCCCCCGAGGCCCTTGCGGGGGCCGTCGACCGGATCGCCGCGCTGCCCCTCGCGGGCGGCGGCAACCCCCCGACGCAGAGCGCCTACTGAGGAGCGCAGCACGATGGCGGACGCCAAGGTCATTCCGTTCGACGACGACCGGTCGCGGGGGAGCGCCGCGCAGCGCCCCGGGCGGCGCCGCGGCGCGGGCAGCCGGCGGGGGAGCGGCGAGCCGGTGCCGGTGCGGGAGCTCCGCGACACCCGCGGCGCCCGGGGGAGCCGTTCAGCGCCCGATGCGCCCGCCGCGCAGGAGGAGGCCCTTGTGAGTCCCGAGCCGCGCGCGGACGAGGCGCAGTCCTCCGACGGAGGCCTGGAGCGCCGTGTCGCGGCCGGCCTGTCCTTCCTGCGCCGCCGTCTCACCGGGGACTACGAGGTCGACGACTTCGGCTACGACGAGGAACTCACCGACCAGGTCCTGATGTCGCTGCTGCGGCCGGTGTACGAGAAGTACTTCCGGGTCGAGGTGAAGGGTCTGGAGAACATCCCGGAGGAGGGCGGCGCGCTGATCGTCGCGAACCATTCCGGGACACTTCCGCTGGACGGCCTGATGATGCAGGTCGCGGTGCACGACCACCACCCGGCCGGCCGTCACCTGCGCCTGCTGGCCGCCGACCTGGTCTTCGTGCTGCCGGTGGTGAACGAGCTGGCGCGCAAGCTGGGGCACACGCTGGCCTGTGCGGAGGACGCCGAACGGCTGCTGGGCCAGGGGGAGCTGGTCGGGGTGATGCCGGAGGGCTTCAAGGGCATCGGGAAACCTTTCAGCGAGCGCTACAAGCTCCAGCGGTTCGGCCGCGGCGGCTTCGTCTCGACGGCGCTGCGGCAGGGCGCGCCGATCATTCCGTGCTCGATCGTCGGGGCGGAGGAGATCTACCCGATGATCGGCAACGCGAAGACCCTCGCGCGTCTCCTCGGCTTCCCGTACTTCCCGCTGACGCCGACCTTCCCGTGGCTGGGCCCGCTGGGCGCGATCCCGCTGCCCACCAAGTGGACGATCCAGTTCGGCGAGCCGATCCCCACGGACGGCTATCCGCCGGAGGCGGCGGAGGACCCGATGCTGATGTTCAACCTGACCGACCAGGTGCGCGAGCAGATCCAGCACACCCTGTACAAGCTGCTGGTCCAGCGCCGGTCGGTGTTCTTCTGAAACGTTCCGGCATACGACGGTGGGGGCGCCCCTCGTGAGAGAGGCGCCCCCACTGCTGTCCGGGGACTAGTTGACGTCGTTGCTGTCGATGCCGAGGCCGGGCAGGAGGCCCGGGAGGAGCGGCGGGAGCGTCACGTCCGGCTCGGGGATGGACGGCTTGCTCTGTGCCGGCGAGGCGCTGCCGGTCGCCTTCGGCGGGTCGAGAAGGCCGCCGGTGTTGCCACCGAGGAGGCCGTCGTCGATGCCGCCGATGCCGGGCGCGGACTTGCTGGGGCTGCCGGTGCCGGTGTGGTCGCCGGAGTGGGGTTCCCCGCTCGTGCCGCTGCTGGGGCCGTGGGACCGGTGGGCGCCGGAGGACCCGGTGGACGCCGATCCGTCGCCGCCCGGCCGGCTGCTGTCACCGCCGCCGCGGGTGGCCGGCGGCTGCGGCAGCAGGGACTGCAGCGGGGCGACCTCTTCGTCTATGGCGTCGAACACCGACGACACCTGCTCGCTGACGTCACCGAGCTGTACGGGCAGCCGGTCGCGCAGCGCACCCCATACCTGGCGGTGCGAGGTGGAGAACGCGGACAGCGCCTGGATGGGGCCCAGGGAGTCGGGGTCGCGCTCATACGCCTCGTGCAGCAGGCGGTGGCCTTCGGCGGCGTCGTGGGTCATCCCGGACAGGGTGCGGCGGATCTCGCCGAGCGACTCGTGGTCGAGGTGGCCGCCGCGGCCGCGCTCGAGCAGACGTCTGGCCTCGTTGAGCCGGGTGGACGCCTGGTCCAGGTAGGAACGGCCGCGTTCGGCGTCCCCCTCGGCCAGGTAGTTGAGCTTGAAGTCCTCGATGCCGCGCTTGAGCCCGTAGAGCCCGTCACCGGGCAGGGCGTCCGAGCTGGCAGCGGCGACTCCGCCGAAGGCGCCGGCCGCAACGCCGACGCTGAGCCCGCCCGCGGTGAGGCCCTTGGCCAGCCGCGAGCGAGGGCGGAGTTTGCCCAGTGGGGCGCGGTGGGCGCCCCGGGCGCGGTGGTTCCGCTGCTCGGGCACGGAAGGGTCCGCCGCCTCGCCCCCCGCGGCGCCCTCCTGCAACATGGCCTCGAACGCGGCCACGAGCTGGGCTCGCTGGACGACCTTGACCTCCGGGTCGAGCTCCGGCTTGGGCAGCGCGCCGAGACCGGAGGCGAGGGCGACAAGGCGCCCTCGTTCGGTCTGTTCCTCGGCGGCTGGGGCCGGTGCCGATCCTTCGGACTGCTCGGCCGCCGTGCCCTGCTCGGACTGCTCCTCCAGGGCCTGGGCGAAGGCGTTCGCCCGCCGGTGCGCCGATACGTTCGCGATCACTGGCGGCACCTCCTCTCGTCATGACGGTCGACTCCCCAGGGGGTCCTGAGGGTTGCACGCCCCGGCCACTTCCACACGATCGTGTGATCAGCGTTGGCCTGGGCGTGACCACAGGGAGCCTGCATCCCGCACAACGAGCGGCGCGGCACTTGGGTTACGGACGGCGGATGATCGGATCGGGAAGTCAAGGAACGCGAACGGAACGTGACTTGAGCGTCGCCGAGCGTGTCGCGATCAGCGGGCGTCGTCGGGCAGGAGCCGGGCGAGAGTGCGGACGGCTCGATACTGGAGGGTCTTGATCGCACCCTCGTTCTTGCCCATGACCCGCGCGGTCTCGGCGACGGACAGGCCCTGCAGGAAGCGCAGGGTCACGCACTCCTGCTGCTGCGGGTTGAGCCGTCGTACGGCGTCGAGCAGGGCGGCGTTGGACAGCGACTCGAGGACGGAGTCCTCGGGGGAGCGCTCGACCTCGTTGGCGTCGAGCATCTCGCCGGTGGTGACCTCCAGCCGGAAGCGGCTGGACTTGAAGTGGTCGGCCACCAGGTTGCGGGCGATGGTGACGAGCCATGCGCCGAAGTCGCGGCCCTGCCAGGTGAAGGTGCCGATCCTGCGCAGTGCCCGCAGAAAGGTCTCGCTGGTCAGGTCCTCGGCAGTGGCCTTACCTCCCACCCGGTAATAGATGTATCGGTAGACGGTGTCGCTGTACTGGTCGTAGAGGCGGCCGAACGCTTCGGCCTCGCCGGCCTGGGCGCGCTCCACGAGGTCCATCATCCGGGCGCTGTCGCTGTCCGCGGCGGGGCGGCGGGCGGTGGTGGCACCGGCCGCGCGCCCCCTTCGGCCGACCGCGGCCCCACCCTCGGCCAGTGCGTAGCACGGGCCGACGGGGGTGGCGGTGGCGAATGCGGGGACGGCATGCGCGGCGGGGACGAGGCCGCGCAGGAGGTTTTGCACCGTTGCGCGCAGCGTAGCCAGGCCCGAGGCGTCAACCCCGACGTGTGGGTACACGGGACTCCCAGAGGCAGAGCTTCCATCACGTGCAGTGCGGGACCGTTCACCCGTCGTAGCGACGGAGGGGTACCGGATTGCGTCTGAGGAGAATAACGCTTCGTGCAGGCACTGCTACACCGAGTTGCTCAAATCACCGATTGCGTCGCTTGTGCGGCCGTTTGACGACTGATCAGGTTCGATATGCTGAGCGGTTGTTGATCGAATCAGTCCACATTACGGATAGGTGTGGGGCGGGTTGTGGTCGCGTGAGGAACCCGTGACTGACCGCTGTGCGGGGTGGGTATGCCCACCGGAATGCCCGGCGCCGGCGGCGTGTGGCTGCGCCAACCAGGGGGCGCGGGGAACTGCGCGAACAACCACAACGCACCCCGCAGACGACCTCGACCGGCGAACGACTACCGCCGCCGCCGATGCAGCGCGATCGCCGCCGCCGTGCCTCCCGCCACCGCGCCCACCCCGGCCGCCGCCGGGATGCCGACCTTCGCCGCCTTGCGTCCCGTGCGGTAGTCCCGCAGGCGCCAGTCGTGTTCACGCGCGTGCCGGCGCAGCTTCGCGTCCGGGTTGATGGCGTACGGATGACCGACCAGCGACAGCATCGGGATGTCGTTGTGCGAGTCGCTGTAGGCCGCGCACCGCGCCAGGTCCAGCCCTTCGGCCGACGTCAGCGCCCGCACCGCCTCCGCCTTGGCCGGTCCGTGCAGCGGCTCGCCCACCAGCTTGCCCGTGTAGACGCCGTCCACCGACTCCGCCACCGTGCCCAGCGCACCCGTCAGCCCCAGCCGGCGCGCGATCACCTGCGCGATCTCCACCGGCGCCGCAGTCACCAGCCACACCTTCTGCCCGGCGTCCAGGTGGGCCTGCGCCAGCGCCCGCGTCCCCGGCCAGATCCGCTCGGCCATGTACTCGTCGTAGATCTCCTCGCCGATGGTCTTCAGCTCGGAGACCCGGTGGCCCTTGACGATGGACAGCGCCGAGTCCCGCGCGTCCTGCATGTGCTCCGGGTCCTCGACCCCGGCCAGCCGGAACCACGCCTGCTGCCACGCGAAGCGGGCCAGGTCGCGGGTGTCGAAGAACTTCCGCTTGTACAGGCCCCGCCCGAAGTGGAACAGCGCCGCGCCCTGCATCACCGTGTTGTCCAGGTCGAAGAACGCGGCGGCCTTCTCGTCGCCGAGCACGGGGAACGCCGGCTGGGACTCCTGCTCTTCCCGCGCAGCCTCGGGTGCGGACTTGCGCGCGGCCTCCGCCGAAGCCTCGCCTGCCAACACGCTCCGCGCCGTGGCGGAGCGCCTACGGGGAGTGAGCCATCCGAGAGCCGCCATGGCGTGAGCATAACGACTCGGTCCGGCGGTTCCGGAGCCGAAGGGTTGGAACCCTGTGAACACTGCGCGACCGGGCCGTTAAAGGGGGCGCCGCGCGACAATGGCCGACATGAGCCCCCTCTTCCGCCGCCGCCCGCAGCGCGCCCCCCAGGACCGTCTCGTCACGCTCGTGCGCAAGCCCGGCTGCCATCTGTGCGACGACGCGCAGCAGGTGATCGAGAAGGTCTGCGGCGAGCTCGGTGTGCCCTGGGAGCAGAAGGACATCACGCGGGACCGGGATCTGCACGACCGGTACTGGGAGCAGATCCCCGTCGTCCTGGTCGACGGCGAGCAGCACACGTTCTGGCGGGTGAACGAGCAGCGGCTGCGCTCCGCACTGACCGAGTAGTTCAAGTCCGTACCGAACGTCGCTTAGGATCGATGCGGTCTGGTCTCGGGGGCGGGATTCACGAGGAGTGAGCCGGTTTTGCCCCCACGTAGCACGCGACATAAAACCCGCGTGAGCCCGGTCACGTTGGCCGGGCAAATCGGACACCATCTTTGTGCACGCGTTCACAAAGACATAGCCTGCTGTCGACGGGGCGGTCTGGGGACGTACGACCGCCCACAGCCCCGCTCTACCCGCAGGAGCACCGTGGCAACTGGCCGAACTCACCGACCGGCGACCCGCAGCCGAGGGATTCCCGAGGCCACCGTCGCCAGGCTTCCGCTGTACCTCCGGGCGCTGACCGCACTGTCGGAGCGCTCGGTCCCCACGGTTTCATCCGAGGAGCTGGCGGCCGCCGCCGGGGTCAACTCCGCGAAGCTGCGCAAGGACTTCTCCTACCTGGGTTCCTACGGCACCCGGGGCGTCGGCTACGACGTCGAGTACCTCGTGTACCAGATCTCCCGCGAGCTGGGCCTGACCCAGGACTGGCCCGTGGTCATCGTCGGTATCGGTAACCTCGGCGCCGCCCTCGCCAACTACGGCGGTTTCGCCTCCCGCGGCTTCCGGGTCGCGGCGCTCATCGACGCCGACCCCGCGATGGCCGGCAAGCCCGTCGTCGGCATCCCCGTGCAGCACACCGACGACCTGGAGAAGATCATCCAGGACAACGGCGTCTCCATCGGTGTGATCGCGACCCCCGCCGGTGCCGCCCAGCAGGTCTGCGACCGTCTCGTGGCCGCCGGTGTGACGTCCATCCTGAACTTCGCGCCGACCGTGCTGAGCGTCCCGGACGGCGTCGACGTCCGCAAGGTCGACCTCTCCATCGAGCTGCAGATCCTCGCGTTCCACGAGCAGCGCAAGGCCGGTGAGGAGGCCGCCGCCGAGGCCGCCGTGCCCACCACCACCTCGGACGCGGTGCCCGCCACGACGAAGGACGTCGGCGCCGCCGCGGCCACCGCGAAGGCGCCGCGCGCCGCGGCCCGCCGCGCCGGCTCCACCGACCAGGGACCCGACGGGGACGTGCCCGCCGTGATGCCGGCATGAGTCTCCTCGTCGTCGGGCTGAGTCACCGCAGCGCCCCGGTCAGCGTGCTGGAGCGGGCCGCGCTGAACGCGGACGACCAGAACAAGCTGCTGCAGGACACGGTCGCCGCCGAACCGGCCACCGAGGCCGCCGTACTGGCCACCTGCAACCGCATCGAGCTGTACGCCGACGTGGACAAGTTCCACGCCGGTGTCTCCGAGCTGTCCACGCTGCTCGCCCAGCACAGCGGGGTCGGCCTGGACGAGCTCACTCCCTATCTGTATGTGCACTACGAGGACCGGGCCGTCCACCACCTGTTCTCGGTGGCCTGCGGCCTGGACTCGATGGTCGTCGGCGAGGGCCAGATCCTCGGCCAGATCAAGGACGCGCTCGCCCGGGCGCAGGAGCTGCACACCGCGGGCAAGCTGCTGAACGACCTGTTCCAGCAGGCCCTCAGGGTCGGCAAGCGCGCCCACTCCGAGACCGGCATCGACCGGGCCGGCCAGTCGCTGGTCACCTTCGGCCTGGAGCAGCTGGCGCAGGGCACGGACGTCGCCGAGTGGGCCGCGGGCCGCAGGGCGCTGGTGATCGGCGCGGGCTCGATGTCGTCGCTGGCCGCGGCGACGCTCGCGCGGGCCGGCGTCGCCGAGATCGTCGTCGCCAACCGCACCGTGGAGCGCGCCGAGCGCCTCGCCGAGATCCTCACCCAGGCCGAGGACACGGACGTGACCGCCCGCGCGGTAGGGATGGAAGCCGTACGGGCCGAGCTGACACGTGCCGACGTCGCCGTCTCCTGTACCGGGGCGACGGGGCTCGTCCTGACGGCGGAGGCGGTCACGGCGGCGCTGGAGGACCGTACGGGCGCCCCCGTCGCCGTGGCAGAGACCCCGCAGCGCACGCTGCCGCCCCTCTCGGCCGGGACCGAGGACGGCTGCCCGCTGGACCTGTCCGCGGTGCAGCCGGGCTTCTCCGTCGCCGGGGAGGCCGCCGTGGCCGGAATGGACGCGGCGACGCTGGAGCAGCACGCGGCGTGGGTCGACAAGGGCACGGTCGTCGAGCGCCGCGAGGACACCCGGAGCGGCCCCGAGGCCGACGCCGAGCTGATCGCGGCGCTCGCCGCGACCGCGGCGACGATGGGCCGCCTCCCGGAGCGCCGCAGGCCCGAGCCGGTCGCCGAGATCCCGCGTCCGCGTCCCTCGCTGTTCCTGCTCGACCTGGCGATGCCCCGTGACATCGACGCGGCCGTGCACCGGCTGTCCGGCGTGCGGCTGGTGGACCTCGAGTCCCTCGCCGAGGCGTCCGCGGACGCCCCCATGGCGGCGGACGTCGACCAGGTGCGCCGGATCGTCTCCGACGAGGTCGCCGCGTTCGGCGCCGCCCAGCGGGCCGCGCACATCACGCCGACCGTGGTCGCGCTGCGCACCATGGCCGCCGATGTGGTGGCCGGCGAGATGACGCGGCTGGAGGGCCGGCTGCCCGGCCTGGACGACAAGCACCGCGCCGAGATCACCCAGACCGTCAAGCGTGTGGTCGACAAGCTGCTGCACGCGCCGACGGTGCGGGTCAAGCAGCTTGCGGCCGAGCCCGGCGGCGCCGGGTACGCGGACGCGCTCCGAACCCTGTTCGACCTCGACCCCGAGGCGGTCGCCGCCGTCTCCCGGGCCGAGGACAGCACCGAGAAGAACGCCAAGAACCGAGGGCCGGCATGAGTACGAAGGCTTTGAGACTGGGGACGAGGCGCAGCAAGCTCGCCATGGCCCAGTCCGGGCAGGTGGCGAAGGCCGTGCGCGAGGTGACCGGGCGGCCCGTCGAGCTGGTCGAGATCACGACCTACGGTGACGTCTCCCGGGCGCATCTCGCGCAGATCGGCGGCACGGGTGTGTTCGTCACCGCGCTGCGCGACGCGCTGGTCCGTGGGGAGGTCGACTTCGCGGTTCATTCGCTGAAGGACCTGCCCACCGCACAGCCCGAGGAGCTGGTCCTGGCCGCCGTCCCGGTGCGCGAGGACCCGCGCGACGTGATCGTCGCCCGGGACGCGCTGAAGTTCACGGACCTCCCGCGCGGGGCCCGCATAGGTACCGGTTCGCCGCGCCGCATGGCGCAGCTGAACGGGTACGCGCGTGGCCACGGGCTGGACATCGAGACGGTCCCGATACGCGGGAACGTCGACACCCGCATCGGGTACGTCCGGGACGGCGAACTGGACGCCGTCGTGCTGGCCGCCGCCGGGCTGAACCGGATCGGCCGCAGCGACGAGGTGACCGACTTCCTGTCGGTCGACACGGTTTTGCCCGCCCCCGGCCAGGGGGCCCTGGCGATCGAATGCGCCGCGGACAACGCGTCGCTGATCGCCGCGCTCGCCGAGCTCGACGACCCGTTCACGCGGGCCGCCGTGACGGCCGAGCGCTCCCTGCTCGCCGCCCTGGAGGCCGGTTGCAGCGCCCCGGTGGGCGCCTTGGCCGACCTGCTGGCCGACGGGCAGATTGTCAAGGAAATGCGCCTGCGCGGCGTCGTCGGCACCACCGACGGCTCCCGCACGGTGCAGCTGTCCACCACCGGTCCCGTGCCCGAGACGGACGAGGGCGCTGCGGCGCTCGGCCGTGAACTCGCCGCCGAGATGCTCGCCCAGGGTGCGGCCGGTCTGATGGGGGAGCGAGCACAGTGAGCCCCACCACCCTTCCCGCCGGTCCTGAACACGGGCACGTCACCTTCCTGGGTGCCGGACCCGGAGATCCGGGACTACTGACTCTGCGCGCCGTGGAGGCGCTGGCGAACGCGGACGTCCTCGTCGCCGAGCACGAGGTGCTCGACGTGGTACGTACGCACGCCCGTCAGGGCGTCAGCGTCGTGCCGACGGACACGGGTCCCTTGTCGGACCCGAATCCGGGCACGGGCACGCCCCAGCCGGCGGTCATTGACGGGGCGTCAACAACCGCTGGGATTCCCGCACTGCGGGATGCCGCACATCTTGTCATGGAGGCTGCGCGGGGCGGCAGGCGGGTCGTCCGTGCGGTGTCCGGCGACCCCGGCCTGGACACCTACGCCGCCGAGGAGATGCTCGCCTGCGCCAAGGCCGGCGTGTCCTTCGAGGTGGTCCCCGGCGTCGCGACCGCGGTCGGCGTGCCGGCGTACGCCGGTGTGCCGCTGCGTGACGCCGAGGGCGCGGACGTGCGGTTCGTGGACGCCCGTACCGCCTCCGACCGGTGCTGGACCGAGGTGGGCGCCTCCGACGGCACGGTGGTCGTCTCCACCACTCTCGACTCGGTGGCCGCGGCCGCGGGCGAGCTGGTCTCGGCGGGCCGCAAGCCGGACACCCCGATGACGGTCACCGTCGGCGGTACGACGACGCGGCAGCGCACCTGGTCGGCGACGCTCGGCACGATCGCGCAGACCCTGAAGCAGGCGAAGGTCCTTCCGTCCCCGGACGGCGGCCGCCCGGTGATAGCCGTGGTCGGAGACCGCAGCGCCCCCGCCCAGCGCGACCAGCTGGCGTGGTTCGAGTCCAAGCCGCTGTTCGGCTGGAAGGTCCTCGTGCCGCGCACCAAGGAGCAGGCGGCCTCGCTCTCCGACCAGCTGCGCTCCTACGGCGCCGTCCCGCACGAGGTGCCGACGATCGCCGTCGAACCGCCGCGCACCCCCCAGCAGATGGAACGTGCCGTCAAGGGCCTGGTGACGGGCCGCTACGAGTGGATCGCCTTCACGTCGGTCAACGCGGTGCGGGCCGTGCGGGAGAAGTTCGAGGAGTACGGCCTTGATGCTCGGGCTTTTGCGGGTATCAAGGTGGCTGCGGTGGGCGAGCAGACGGCGAAGGCCCTGATCGCCTTCGGTGTGAAGCCGGACCTGGTGCCGAGCGGCGAGCAGTCGGCGGCCGGCCTGCTGGAGGACTGGCCGCCCTACGACCCGGTCTTCGACCCGATCGACCGTGTCTTCCTGCCCCGCGCCGACATCGCCACGGAGACCCTGGTGGCCGGGCTGATCGAGCTGGGCTGGGAGGTCGACGACGTCACCGCCTACCGCACGGTCCGCGCCTCGCCGCCGCCGGCGGAGACCCGTGAGGCGATTAAGGGCGGCGGTTTCGACGCGGTCCTGTTCACCTCGTCGTCGACCGTGCGGAACCTGGTCGGCATCGCGGGCAAGCCGCACAACGTGACGGTGATCGCCTGCATCGGCCCGGCGACGGCGAAGACGGCCGAGGAACACGGCCTGCGCGTCGACGTCATGGCCCCGGAACCCTCCGTCCACAAGCTGGCGGAGGCCCTGGCCGACTTCGGCATGAAGCGCCGTCTGGCGGCCCTGGAAGCCGGCGACCCGGTGACCCGGCCGAGCGAACGGCGGCCGGGGGCGCGCAGGCGCCGCGCGGCTACGTGAGGTCAGCAGGTCAGCGGCAGGGCGCTCCTTCGGGAGCGCCCTGTGGCGTTCGCGGGAGCGGTACAAAGAAGCCAGGGAAATGACCACCTCACAAACCGGACCCGGCATCCGTCACTCGGGTGGGTGAAAGGGGGCGGTCCGGCTGGCGCGGCGGCCGTTCGGGCGTGCAGGCTCGCCCCGAGGCGATCGAGTCATGTGCGCCTCACGTACTCACGACCCCACCCGTGCATCGGCTCCCGCCGGGACGGCAATCCCGGTGCGAGGGCCTGCCGCCGAGGAAGAAGTGACCTTCCCCATGGCCGATAAGAAGCCTGACGCCGCCCTGCGCCCGGTTCGGGGTCTTCCGCGATCCACCACCCCCTCCGGTGTCACCTACGTACGCACGGACCCGTCCGGTGAGTACGTCGTCGTCGGCGATCACCTCACCCAGCACCCCGAGCTGTCGCTGACCGCCATCGGGCTCGTCACCCACATCCTGTCGGTGCCCGACGGCACCCCGGTCGACATCCGCACGCTCGCCGAACGCTTCCCGGAGGGGCGGGAGCGGATCGCGTCCGCCCTGCGCGAGCTGGAGGCGCACGGCTACCTCTAGCGGGTCCGTGAGCACGCCGAGTCCGGCCGCCTGGTCACGCGTGCGTACGTCGACCGCGCCACGATGACGGGGCAGGCAGCCCCCGAGGAGGATGACCGAACCCCTCCGCGCCAGGCGCCGGCTGAGGGCGTGGAGGGGCTCCCGTCGGCCGACTGGGCGTCGGCAAAGGCATCGGCCGGGCGGGCGTAGCGTAGGTGGTATGTCGAAGTACGGATCTTTTCCCGGTTCGCGGCCCCGGCGGCTTCGCGGTACGCCCGTCATGCGGCGGATGGTCGCCGAGAACCGGCTGCACCCCGCCGATCTGATCCTGCCCGCGTTCGTGCGGGAGGGCGTCAGTGAGCCGGTGGCGATCGGATCGATGCCGGGGGTCGTGCAGCACACCCGGGAAAGCCTGAAGAAGGCCGCCGCGGAGGCCGTCGAGGCCGGAGTCTCCGGGATCATGCTCTTCGGCGTGCCGGAGGACGGCAAGAAGGACGCCCTCGGCAGCGCGGGCACCGACCCGGACGGCATTCTCCAGGTCGCCCTGCGCGACGTGCGGGCCGAGGTCGGCGACGAACTGCTCGTCATGTCGGACCTCTGTCTCGACGAGTTCACCGACCACGGGCACTGCGGCGTCCTCGACGAGCAGGGGCGCGTCGACAACGACGCCACCCTCGAGCGGTATGCCGAGATGGCCCAGGTGCAGGCCGACGCCGGCGCCCATGTCGTCGGCCCGAGCGGAATGATGGACGGGCAGATCGGCGTCGTCCGCGACGCGCTCGACCAGATCGGCCGCGAGGACGTCGCGATCCTCGCCTACACCGCCAAGTACTCCTCCGCCTTCTACGGTCCCTTCCGCGAGGCCGTCGCCTCCTCGCTGCAGGGCGACCGCAAGACCTATCAGCAGGACCCCGCCAACTGGCGCGAGTCCCTGCGCGAAGTCGCCCTCGACCTCGAAGAGGGCGCCGACATGGTCATGGTCAAGCCGGCCGGGCCGTACCTGGACATCCTGGCCCGGGTCGCGGACGCCGTGGACGTGCCGGTCGCCGCGTACCAGATCTCCGGTGAGTACGCGATGATCGAGGCCGCCGCCGAGAAGGGCTGGGTCGAGCGGGACCGGGCGATCTTCGAGACGCTCACCGGGATCAAGCGGGCGGGCGCGCGCAACATTCTCACCTACTGGGCCACCGAGGTCGCCCAGAAGCTGCGCTGAGGCGCCCCCGGCGCGAGGGACGCGGCCGCCGACGCGTGCGACGGCGTCCCCAGCGCGCGGGAGGACGGGCCCTCGTCGCGCAGGCCCTCGCCGTCGCGGCAGCCCGCCAGGGCGCCGGCCGCGAGGACGACGAGGGCCGCGGCGGCGGCCAGTCGGCGCGGCCGTGCGGGCAGGGTGCGGGTCCGGTGTCGTACGGGCATGACGTCAGCCTCATCGCTCGCCCGGCCCGCGCGCCACAGCCGTCGGCGAATGTGGGACGCCGGAACGAGAGAACCGGCTCTGAGCTGCGGATACGTCATCCCGGTGGGACGTGGTCCGGGACGCCGCGTCACCAGTCGCGGACCGTGTCCAGGGCCGCCTGCCAGTACGTCACGGTGAGGCTGTCGTCGACGTAGACCCCCGTGGCGGGCAGGGACACCGTGGCGATCGAGCCGTCCTCGAAGGGGACCGTCAGGCTGTGCACGGTGTGGCCGTGCGCGGCGCTGCCGTCGCCGGCCGACAGCCGCACGGCCGCGTAGCCGGACTCGCCGGGGGCCAGACCGGTCAGTGACTGCGGCTTCGTGTCCTCCGCCACCGGCGGCACGGACTGCGCCTCGCCGAAGCGGGCCGGCGGGTACGAGGGCAGCAGGCAGGTCTTCTTGCCGGTGTTCGTCGCCGTCAGCAGCAGGTGGTTGATCGGGCGGGTCATCTCGGTGGCGGTGATCCGGACGGTGGCGGCGGAGCACTTCCCCGGAGGGGCCGCGTCCGGGGCGGACCCGCCACCCGCGGAGGTGCCGGTGCCCTTCGAGCCGGCGGACACCTGCGCGCCGCCGCTCCCCTTAGAGCCGCCGCTGTGGGTGCCGCCGGAGCCGTGCGTGCCGCCCGAGCTGCCGGAACGCGTCGAGCCGTCGGAGCCGGTCGGGGCCGCCGGGCTCGCGGAGTCATCCGCGCCGCCGGTACCGGTGGACGGCGTCGCGGCCGCCGGTGTGGACGGGGCCGGGTGTCCGGCGCCGCTGTCCGACGTCCCTCCCTCGCACGCCGTCAGTGCGAGGGCGGCCAGCGCGACCGTGGTGGCGGCGAAGAGGCGGGTCCGAGCGGTGCGGTGGGACATGGGTGACTCCTGTCGTGGAAGAGCGCGGGCTGTGCGAGGAAGCGCGCCGCCGGGTGTCGTTCCCGGTGGCGTGCTTGGATGACCGAAAGCCTGCGGTCGGGGTCGTCCCGGTCGCCAGCACTCCCGGGGGATGCGGAACAATGGGACGCTGGAACGGCTCTGACCTGGGGGAACGCCGTACGTCTGGAACGCCGTTCCGGGACGTGGGAGAGGGGAAACGGGTGTCGGGGGGCGACTTCGCCGAGCTGCTGCGGGAGTTGAAGGAGCGGTCGGGGCTCAGTTACGGGGCGCTCGCCAAGCGGCTGCACGTGAGCACGTCCACGCTGCACCGGTACGTCAACGGGGACGTCGTACCGGTGGACTACGCCCCCGTGGAACGCCTGGCCCGGGTCTGCCGGGCCACCCCCGGGGAACTGCTGGAGCTGCACCGCCGCTGGGTCCGCGCGGACGCGCTGCGGGGGGTGAAGGCCGAACGGGGTGAGGACCAGGCCGGCGTGCGGGCCGAGGAGCCATCCGTGCCGCCCGAGGAGCCCGCCGTGCCCTCCGCCGCCGGGGCGGCCACCGACGCCACCGCGCAATCCGCCCCCGCTGCCGAACCACCACCGCCCGCCCAGCCCCGTCGCCGCCGCATCGCCGTGCTCGCCGGGGCCGGCGTCGTCGCGGTCGCCGCTGCCGTGGCTGTCGCGCTGAGCCTGGTGCCCGGGCGGCCCGACACACAGCGGGCCGCGGGGGAGCGGGCGGCCGGTGCGACCGTGCCCGTCGCCACGTCACCGACGGCCTCGGTCCGTTCCGCCGCACCCAGCCGCAGCGCGTCGGCCTCACCGTCGTCGCCGCAGTTCCTCTCCCCGTCCGCGGGCACGGGCGCACCGTCCCCGCGCCGTAGCGTCGCACCCCCCGGCGGCGCGGCGGCGGACAGCGGCCCGGTGGCCGTCACGGTCGCCACCACGCCGTACTACTGGGACGTGCCGTGCGAGCAGGCCTTCCTGGTGGACCGCAGCCCCGCCAACGTGCCGCCGCCGCCCCCGCAGCAGGACGTGGAAGGGTGGGCCGGGGGCCTCGGGGCGGTGGCCGCCGACCACCAGACGGTCACACTCACCGTGCAGGGCACCGGCGCGCGCACGGTCGTGCTGCGGGCGCTGCACGTGCGCGTGGTGCGCAGTGAGACACCGCTGACCTGGAACAAGTACGCGATGGGGAACGGCTGCGGTGGCGGCGTCGACACCAAGTCCTTCGACGTCTCCCTGGACTTGGGCAACCCGCCGGCGCTGCCGGTCGCCGGGCAGCGGAACTTCCCGTACAAGGTGAGCGAGTCCGACCCGGAGGTCTTCTACGTCAAGGCGCACACCAGCGGGCACGACGTGAGCTGGTACCTGGAGCTGGAGTGGTCCAGCGGGAGCCGGCACGGCACCGTGCGGGTCGACGACCACGGCCGCCCGTTCCGCACGAGCGGCTCACAGCAGCCCTACTACGTCCACCCGTTGGGCGGCGGGGGCTGGGAGCGGGCGGAGGGCTGAGCGTCCGTATGGCGAAAGGGCCGGTGTAGAGGGCACGCATCTCTTTAGGCTGCGACCGGATGCCGCAACCGCCGCCCGAAGGAGCCGTGTCATGACCGCCGACGCCCCCGCACCCACCGCGCCCGTTCCCCCGCTCTCCCTGCGGACGTCGGCGATCGGCGGCTCGCCGGTACGCGACATCCTCGCCGTCACCGCGCGGCCCGAGATGATCAACTTCGCGGGCGGGCTGCCGGCCCCGGAGCTGTTCGACCGCGACGGCATCGCGGCCGCCTTCCGCGCGGTGCTGCAGGACGGCCCGGCGCGGGCCCTGCAGTACGCCACGACCGAGGGCGAACCGGCGCTGCGCGAGGCGCTTGCCGCGCGGATCACCGGGCGCGGTCTGCCGACGGACGCCGACGACCTGCTGGTCACCACCGGCTCGCAGCAGGCGCTGTCCCTGCTGGCCACCGCGCTGGTCGACCCGGGCGACACCGTGCTGGTGGAGAACCCCTGCTATCTGGCCGCCCTCCAGGTCTTCGGCCTGGCCGGCGCGCGCGTCATCGCCGTACCCGGTGACGAACACGGCCCCGATCCGCTGGCGCTGGAGGAACTGGTGCGCCGGGAGCGGCCGAAGCTGCTCTACACCGTGCCCACTTTCCAGAACCCCACCGGCCGCACCATGCCCACCGCCCGCCGCGCCGCGCTCGCCGCCGTCGCCGCGCGGTGCGGCCTGTGGATCGTCGAGGACGACCCGTACGGGGAGCTGCGCTACGACGGCGAGCCAGTGCCGTGGATCGCCGCGCACGCCGACGCCCGGGACCGGACGGTGCTGCTCGGCTCCTTCTCCAAGGTGATGGCGCCCGGGCTGCGACTGGGCTGGCTGCGCGCACCGCAGGGGCTGCGCCGTGCCTGCACGGTCGCCAAGCAGGCCGCCGACCTGCACACCCCGACCGTCAACCAGCTCGCCGCGGCCCGCTATCTCGACGTCCTCGACGCCCATGTGGCGCAGGTGCGGGCGGTCTACGGGGAGCGACGGGACGCGATGCTCGCCGGGCTGCCGGACGCGCTGCCGGCCGGGTCGACGTGGACCCGGCCCGAGGGCGGGATGTTCCTGTGGGTGCGGCTGCCGCAGTCGTACGACACGACGGCCCTGCTGCCGCGGGTCGTGCGGCACGACGTGGCCTACGTGCCCGGCGCGCCCTTCTTCGCGGCCGAACCGGACCCGCGCACGCTGCGGCTGTGCTTCGTGACGCAGACGCCCGAGGAGATCGGGGAGGGACTGCGTCGGCTGGCGGCGGGGCTCGCGGAGGAGCCGGTGACCGGGCTCGCTCCGAGCTGAGCGGAAAAGACCGGGCCCCGGTCACCCCGTGAGGGGTGGCCGGGACCCGGTCGTGTGATGGTGCGGGAGGGATCAGCCGAAGGCCTTCACCGTGTTCCAGTTCACGGACAGGACCACGCGTACGGGTGCGTTGGTGTTGGTGCGTGAGGGGTGGTAGATGCGGGTGTAGCCGTCGGAGGCGAGGCGGGCCCAGATGTCGGGGATGCCGTCGTTGTTGACGTCCGGGATGCCGATGACGGTGGGCACGTTGACGTCGGTCCAGCTGGTGCCGTACGCCTCGTCCTTGCCGGTGAGGGAGTTGGCGGCCAGTTTCAGCGACTCCAGGTCGACGCTGCCGGCGACGGTGCCGGGCTTGCCCTGGCGGTCGTACATGTTGCCGTTGTCGAGGTTGCGCCAGAGCAGGTCGGGTGTGTTGTCGCCGTTGATGTCGGCGACGTTGACGATCTCGCGGCGGGCCCAGGCGTCGGCGTTCATCTGGGTCGCGGTCTGGAAGGTGGCGCCGGTGTAGCCGGACAGGGTCCAGAACTCGGCGCCGGCCCGCAGGACGAGGTCGGGCAGTTTGTCGCCGGTGATGTCGCCGACGGCCTTGATCTGGGTCCAGGTGGAGGGCGCGGGGGCGTTGGACGGGAGGCGGACTTCGAGGCGCTGGGTGACGTCGAAGCTGCCGTAGCCGTCGCCGGGGTAGAGCCAGAAGTGGCCGTCGGGGGAGACCGAGAACAGGTCGGTGGAACCGTCGCCGGGGTAGGTGTCCTGGTAGTGGGTGATCAGGGCGGCCTTGCCGGTGGCGGGGTCGAACCAGTGACCGGCCGGGTCGGTCTTCTTGTCGGCGTCGTAGGAGGCGGTGAGGCAGTTGTACAGGTCCCCGTCGTCGCCGCCGACGCAGTTGCGCAGGTTGCCGTCCGCGTTGACGATCATCAGGTCCGGCTTGGCGTCACCGGTGGCGTCCATCGGGCCGTCGGCCGTGTCGCGCGGGGGGACGTAGAAGGTGTAGTCGGTGCGCTTGCTGGCGTTGCCCGAGGCGTCGTACGCATACACCTGGAGGGTGTTGGGGCCCGCGTGCGCCGGGGTGAACGTGCTCAGCGTGACGGCGCCGTTCGTGGCGGTCACGTCGACGGGGTTGTTGCCCTCGATGGACCAGCGGAACTTGGCCGTGCCGGGGGAGGTGAAGGTGACCGCGCCGGTGCCGCCGAACTTGACGGTGGACCAGGTCTGGCCGTCGGGGGTGGCTTCGGGGAAGACGTCGCTGTCGACGGTGGGCTGGGGCGGGGCGCTGGCGTCGACGTTGAGGCGGCAGGGGTCGGTGCCGGGCGGGTAGTAGGAGGAGACCAGGCCGCCGGAGTCTTCCGCGCGCACGTCCCACGAGTAGGTGGCCTTGTCCTCCAGCGGGAACGTGGCGGGGATGGTGAGGGTGGCGGTGCCGGTGGAGTTCGGGCTGACGAGGGTGCCGGCCGGGACGGTGCCGCCGGTCTTCCAGAAGCGGAAGCGCAGCTTGCTCAGGTTGCCGTCGGCGTCCTTGGCGTTGGCCGAGAGCACGATGTTGGTCTTGCCGACCGTGGGGCCGGAACCGCCGACGGAGCAGGTGCCGCCGGGCGTGGTCTTGCCGCCGGTGGGCTCGGAGGGCGGCCGGTTGTAGACGACCTCCATGGTGGCGGACGTCGCCTTGAACTTGCGCCAGGTCTGGACGTCGGACTCGCTGGTGGCGCGCAGGCCGAAGGTGATGTTCGACCAGCCGCTGTCGGCGCCCTTCTGGGCGGCGTCCTTGACGTTGAAGTCCTCGTACTCGTCGGGGCAGGAGGTGGAGGACCATCCGTGGGCGAAGGACTTCTTCTGCTGCACGGTGGACCAGCTGGGCTGCTTGTTCCACGTGGTGCCGGAGGAGATCGCGCCGGTGATGGCGAACTGGAACTCACGGGTGGTGCAGGACCACGAGTGGTTGTTGAGCACCTTGAAGCTGGCGGAGGAGATCGTCGCGCCCTTGAGGCTGGTGCTGTAGTTCATCCGCCAGAACGAGCGGGCGGTGCCACCGGTCTCGCTCTCGTAGCCGACGCGGGCATCGGAGGTCCCGGAGGAGAAGTTCGTGCCGTTCCAGAAGGAAGAGTTCGGGTACGGCTTGTAGGCGACGGTCCAGGCCAGCCAGGCGCTGTTGAGGGTGGGGTCGACGAACACCGGGTACTTCGTGTCCGACTTCGTGAACAGACCCGTCTCGGCGGCGTTCAGGTCCAGGCGGGTGGTGCCGGTGCCGTCACCGTCGAGCTTCACGGGCATCGGCGCGCTGTGGGCGCCGGGCTCGATTCCGGTCAGGCCGGAGAGCTTCAGCACGTCGGCCGGGGTGGCGGTCGAGGTGCGCGGGGTGCCCTTGCCCTCGTCGAGTTCCGGGTCGCGGCCGGCGGAGTCCCACGCGAACGGGGTGGGGATGGAGCCGAGTTCCTTGCCGGACTTGTCCTGGACGAGGATGCGACCGGTGGCGGGGTCGTGGTGGAAGACGGCCGTGGCCGAGCGCAGGCCGTAGGCGACGGTGGCCAGCGCCTTGGACTGCGCGGCTTCCTTGTTCTTGACGATCAGCAGCTGGGCGAAGCCGCCCTCTTCACGGGCGACCAGCAACAGGTCGACGCCGGGGAGAACTTCGGGGTAGAGGGCGCGGGGGCCGTCGAGGACGGGCTCGGGCAGAGCACCGGGCCAGGTGTAGGCGACGGTGTGGCCGGCGATGTCGACCTCGGCCAGCACCGTGTCCTGCGCTTGTGCCAGGGGTGCGCGGGAGAGGGAGCGGTCGGCGTGGGTGGCCTTGGTGCCGCTGGAGAAGCGGATCGGCTGGGCGGCGTTGACGGGCTGGACGCCCAGGTTGCGCGGGGCGTTCTTCACGCGGCGCAGCCGGTTGTCGATCGGCGCCCACGTGCCGTTGGCCGTCTTCGCCCGGGTGGGCGTGGCGGTCATACGGGTGCGCAGCTTGCCGTTGGGCAGCGCCCACGTCTGCGAGGTGGACGTGGTCGCGGTGTCCACCAGGACCTGCTTGCGGGTGCGCTTGGCCTCGGCCTGGGCCGTTGCCTCGTCACGCGGGCTGGCAGAGGCCGGCCGGGCGTCGGTGGCCTTGCCGGCTTCGGGTGGTGAGGCTTCGTCGGGTTGCCACCAGGGCAACAGGGCAGCGGTCAGGGCGGCCAGAACAAGGCCGAGGGTGACAGCCAGCCTGGTGCGCGTGCGCACGAAGGGGCTGAGAAAACGAGGCGGCGCGGACACGGCGGCGATCTACTCCCGTGTGGACCAAGCGGATACGGACAGCACGAACGGCCCCGGTCGGCAGGCCGCGGGGCAAGGTCGCGCACACGATCACACGTTCGGCACACCCAGTCCACGTATGAAGTATTTATGAAGTTGTGACGATCGGTTGAGAGAAGCATGACTCCCTTTGACCAGTCCCCAAGTGCGGCTTTTGGTCACCTGATGTGCGGCCATAGGGGTCACTCGTCATGATCTTGTCGACTTATGCATGAAGATGATGATCCGTCAGTTCACATCCCGTGTCGTAGATCACTTCGGCTGCGGGAACCTTCGCGGATCGCTGTTGAAGCGTGTGGGGGTCATGACAGAGGGTGCGGATTCCATCTGTCGTTTTTCTTGCATGCCTTGGTGGGGTCGACGCGTATGCGCGCTGATAGTCCACCGTCGTGGCTGGGGCGTTGGCGCCCGGCGATGACGGAGTCACAACGACGGCGCCGCCGGCAAAGCCGCGCGGCGACCGTCCTTTTGTTGTCCACGGCCTTGTTGGTCGGCAGTCTCGGTACGGAGGCGTGGGCGATACCCGGCCCCGGCATGAACCGGGAGGAGGTCAAGCTCCCCGATCTGCCGAAGCCGACCGCGCTGAACGCGGACGAGGAAGCGGAGAAGAACCTCACCACGGCGCCCGAGGTGCCCATCGATCCGTATGCTCCGACGGCGGTCACGCCGTGGGCGCAGGACAGCGGTGTCGCGACGCTGGCGGCGGACGCCACGCCGGGCACCACGGTTCCGGTCGAGGACCTGCCCATCGCGGTGGGCGTGCCTACGGGCACTGATCCGGCGGCGATCGACGGGACGTGGAAGGTCGATCTGGCCGCGCCGACGGCGTCGCAGGACGCGAACGTCTCCGGCATGATCATGAAGGTCACGCCGCCGGCCGACGCCGACCCGAC